>NZ_JAHPVG010000002.1:0-419136 GCF_025514755.1 Acinetobacter sp. WU_MDCI_Abxc222 | reverse complement strand
GCGAAGAGACTCGAACTCTTACACCTTGCGGCGCTGGAACCTAAATCCAGTGCGTCTACCAATTTCGCCACGCCCCCGATGGCTGTGTATATTAGCGATAAGATCTGACAGTGACAAGTGTTTTTTTTCTAAAAAAAACTAACCGTGTAAATTGTATACAGATACTAGATCAATGATTTTTATCAATTTGAATCTGTTTTAAGCAATTTATTGCTTCATCAGCATTTGAAAACCGATTTTGCTGTTGTTTTTGTAATAAACCTGCAAGTAAGGGATAAAAAATCAAAAACTGCGTGGGTAATTGAATGTTTAATTTTTGACAGTGCAAGACTGCCCAATCACGATAACTGCCCGCTTTTAAGCGAGTTTGTGTTAACCATTCATATATAACGATTCCAAATGCATATAAATCGCTTTGTATTCCCTTACGCCCTCCTTGAAATAACTCAGGAGCCATATAACGAGGTGTTGCATCCATGACTGTATCGCAACTTAAGATGCGTCTCGTTTTCTCAAAATCAATTAGATAAGGCTTTTGCTGAAACTTTCTAAAATGTTCTGCCTTAACGTCACCATGAATCCAGCCAAGTTCGTGAAGCTCTGCAAGCTTATTTATCGCCAACCAAATCTTAAGATATACATTAGTTAAATCACTTTCATGAGTGAATGAACCAAACCACAGGTCAGTATCAGGTAAAATTAAAACCTTACCCAAAGAATGGCCTAGCTGAGAAATAGAACTGCCCTCAATCAATTTATAAGGTAAAAGCCATGCAGGTTTTTTAAAGTGAATTTCTTCGTAAAATAATTGCTCATGCATGACATCTTGCTCACTTTGAGCATGGGTTTCAGGCAAATGATATTTTAACCAGTAATTTTCGGTGTCTATGGTACATGTCCATAAACACCGCCCTAACGCTGCACTTGTTGGCTTTGTTACACATGTTAAGTTTTCTATATGCGAAGCAAAATCATGCTTCAGCATAGTAAGACTCAGGCTGTTGTTTCTTTTCTTCAAAGCGCAAAACTTCTAAACAATGCTGAATCGTCTTACCAATACGAGCATGGGTCTCAATTGAAGAAATCTTTGGCCAAGTTGCACGTTCCCCTTCTCTTTGCAAACGCTTAAACAGATGCGGACGCGGGTTTTGCAAAGTATAGGTATAGTGACTTAGGCTATATTTAGCAATGATGTTCACATCACCATAATAACGCTGTCCCATTACGCCATAGCCATGATCTAACAATCTTCTAACTGGAGATATAGAACCAAGTCGTTGACGCGTAAAATCCATAACGCCCATTGACAGCACTTTACCTTGACGTCTTAGAATCCTTTCAGGCCAGCTTAAAACGTCCTTACGAAAACGGTCCGCATCATTTTGCATGAATGGAACAATATGTGGGTTAACTTGACTCGCAATGGTGTAATTCAAGTTATAAAGTCGTGCCATTCTTTCTTGTGGAAAATCGCTTCGTACACTTCCATCCACCCATTTTGTATTTGCCATATAAGGTGTATGTTCACCATCATAACGTTTACTGGTTAAACGCACCGGTGGAAATAAAATTGGCACGGCACATGAAGCCAATACCGCACTCCAAACCAAAACATTCGGTGTCATAATGGCATTCATAATTCTTGGATTTTCTGTTGCATCATACGGCGCTACTGCCACATTAATGTTTAAACCAGATTTTTTGAAAGCCTCTTCAAAAGTAAGATCACCTAAGTTCTCAATGAGGAATTTTTTCAAATACTGAACATCGGCAATTCCACCATTGCCTTTAATGAGTTCACGGAATTTCCTAAAATGAAAAGCATCACTAAAAAATTGCTCACCATTTAATAAGTTTTGGATATCTTCACTGGCAGAGGTTCCAAGCATACCTGTCATAATTGCCCCTGCACTTGAGCCAGAGAGCACTTTAGGCATTAAGTCTTGTTCAATTAAAGCCTTACATACTCCCGTATGAAAAAGTCCTAAAGTCGCCCCGCCCGAAAACATAAGTGCAGGTTGTCCATACGCCTTTTCACAGTTTTCAAAAAACTCTATTTTTTCTTTTCTTTGAAACGTAATGCATTCACTTGAAGCAATGTAAGCCAAGCTTTGGCTAACTTCTTCAATATAGTCTTCAATTAACTTTTTTGTACCGACATGTGTTGCGGCAAAAAGCATTGGATGACCAATATTTGCAATATCGTAAGTTAGACCTTCTTTAAGTAAATAAATGAGGTCTAATGTGCGATGTTGCTGACGATATCTTTTGAGCAAAGTGTATCGATAAGAAATGAGCTCGGCATCGAAATAAGGTGAACTATTATCAAATTTCCACTCTTGCACACCTGTTTCTTCATCTAGTTTTAATGCAAAAGACTTCCATTCTTCATAAGATTCAGCCATGTCTAATTGACGTTGTAATTTTTTGATACGGTAAGCCTGATGTGGATTCATATCACTTCGTATTTTTTCAAACATATTTCGTCCTCATCTTCACAGATGATTTTACTGAATAGACATCACAACACTATGCTCGGTCTGAACATTTCAATCAATTGCAAAACCGATAAAGTGTATAGGCAATAAGTTTTTGTAAGCCTGTTAATTTCGGTGTTAGTATCCTATCAAACACTGTTTAACATGATTGACTTACCATGGCTACCATTGATTTACCGGACAATTTAGTTCAAACATTATCACTTGTATTAAATCAGTTACAGCAAGTCTTGCCTGAGCCTAGACAAGAAACAGATTTTACTGCACCTGCCTTTAGATGGGAAAATCAGCAACTTAATGCCATCTATACGCCAAAAAATATTTATCTTGATGACTTAAAAGGCATTGAGCGTCAAAAAGAAAAAATTATTCAAAATACTTTGCAATTTTTAAATGGCCTACCAGCAAATGATGTGCTGTTAACCGGCTCACGTGGTACAGGAAAATCATCTATTGTTCGTGCTTTATTAACTGAGTATGCTCCTCAAGGATTACGTTTAATTGAAATTGAACGTGATGATTTATCAGACTTACCTAAAATTCAAAAACTCATTCAAAATCGACCTGAAAAATATATCGTCTACTGTGATGACTTGGCTTTTAATGCCGAAGATGAAAATTACCGTAGTCTAAAAAGTGTATTAGATGGTTCATTACAATCAGGTTCAAGTAATTTTATTATTTATGCAACCAGTAACCGTCGCCACCTGTTACCAGAATTCATGCATGAAAATACACCTGTAACTAAGGTCGATGTTCCCCAATATACTGAACTACATCCACAAGAAGCGATAGAAGAAAAGATCTCTTTGTCGGATCGTTTTGGTCTATGGCTATCTTTTTATCCAATGGATCAAAACCTATATTTAGAAATCGTTGAGCATTATCTTGATAAAGCAAACATGCCTTTCAATGATGAAGTTCGTGCTGAAAGTTTACGTTGGTGTCAAATGCGGGGTCAGCGCTCTGGTCGAGCAGCTTATCAGTTTTCTAAGCATTGGATTGGTTTAAACGCCTTAAAAGATTTGTCTAACAATTAAATAAAATGTCCCGCAAAGCCTTAGCTTTGGCCTATAAACCGCTTAGCTTTGGCAGTTGTTTTTCATAACCTAAAACAAAGATAGCCCTTCTTTAGGTTTATATATGAAAAAGCAATTGCCAAAAATTTCTACAACAAGCAAAGCGCTCGGTAAAAGTTTATTACTTGCACAAAGCGTTTTAGACCAAGCAAAAAAATATTCAACTCTTCCTTTTACTCAAGCCCATATCATCCGTCCACGAATTGACGAAAAATATTATAGCTGGACACATTACGGTATCTTTTTCCCACTTTTACCAGAACCGCATCGTTACTTAAATATTATGATTTTAATCGGTACACCAGGTGCACTTGCATTTGACCATGATGACATCATTACTGGAAACCCGAGAAAAACAGCTACTTTCTTTTCAAGTACAGCTGCTCTGGAACAAGCTTTATTGAAGGCCTATATCATTCCCGAAGATACAAGGATTAATAAAGATGGGGCCTTAATAGAACTAGGTCAAGAAATTTCAATTCAAGGGACATTCCCTCAAATTCACATTAATGGACATTATGATGGGTTTGATTTCGACTTTGATATCGCTATCACTTCACATGTTTCATGGTTTATAAAAACACCAATCTATGATCACTTTAGTTTATTGGCAAAGTTTAAAGGTCTTTTAAACTATCAAGCAGAACGCATTGAAAGCCAAGGACTTTGTACTTACGAATATGCTCGAGCAGTTGGTCCTCACTCCATCACAAACAAACTTATTCCTGATGTATATAAACTGCCACTTGATTTTTTTACATATCAAATCATCAATTTAAACGAAACCACCCAACTTCTTCTTACCAAAGCCGACATTGCAGGACAAACAGCTGCATATACCCTGCATATTAGACATCTGGACGAGCCAGCTGAAATTTATACAGATGTAAGCTTTGATATTATTTCGCATCAAGTTGAAGACTTCGTTTCACCTAGTGGGCAAAAAATGCGACTTCCAAAATATTTTTCTTGGATCGCTAGAAATGAGGCAAAGCAAATCATCTTAAACATTCAGGCAGAAATTGACTGCCCATTCCGCTATGGTCATGGGCGAGGTTATGCGAGTAGCTATATATTTACAGGTCATTGTTTTGGCAATGAAGTTCAAGGCCGTGGTTACATCGAATATATTGATATCGAAAACCAACAGGCCTTTGACGATGAATAATTTTACTCAGGAATAGTGAGTTCAGTCATCGGCCAGCGCGGCGTGGTCGTTACCGCTAAACCATCATGCTGACCTGCTTTTAAACGTTGATAACCAGCAAAAGCAATCATTGCCCCATTATCAGTACATAAAGCAGGCTCTGCATAATAAACTTGCGCTTTAATTTTCGCCAAAGAAGTTTCTAATTGCTCGCGTAGTCTTAAATTTGCGCTAACTCCACCTGCAATCACTAAACGTTTAAGTCCAGTTTGCTTTAAAGCTTTTACTGATTTTTTTACCAAGGTATCTACAATTGCTTCTTGGAATGAAGCAGCAATATCAGCGTCACGATTTTCACCATTCAATTTTTTCAATTGAACAGAAACAGCTGTTTTTAAACCACTAAAAGAAAAATCTAGACCTTGATGAAGCATAGGTCTTGGAAACTCAAAAGCTAATGAATCACCAGATAATGCAAGTTTTGCGATATTGGGCCCACCCGGATATGGCAAGCTCATCATTTTTGCAACTTTATCAAAAGCTTCGCCCGCAGCATCATCAATAGACTCACCCAATAGTTCATATTGACCAATAGCGTGGGCTGCCATCAATTGTGTATGTCCACCTGAAACTAATAATGCTACAAACGGAAATTCAGGTGGTTGACTTGAAAGTAATGGGGCCAACATATGACCTTCCATATGATGAACACCAATTGCAGGCTTATTTAAAGAAAAAGCTAAAGTTCTGCCAAACAGTGCACCTGTCATTAATGCTCCCATTAAGCCAGGACCACGCGTATAGGCAACCGCATCAATCTCTTGTTTTGTTACACCACTTTGCTCAAGCAATTGATTCATTAAAGGAATTAATTTACGAACATGGTCACGAGAAGCAAGTTCAGGTACTACACCACCATATTCGGCATGAAGTTTAATCTGGCTATAAAGAACCTGTCCCCGTAAGCCGAGTTCGCTATCATAAAGTGCCAACCCTGTTTCATCACAAGAAGTTTCCAAGCCTAAAACAATCATCAAAACTGCCTTTTATATGAGTCAAAATATTGCAATCGCTATTATAGACTTGTGATATGAGTTGTAAATGAGTAAAATACTGACCTTCACTTGTGATCCGGCGCAATGGTGTGCCTGATCTTATCCATAATCTAGAGGATTTTACATGCCACAAGTTAAGTTGAAAGAAGGCGAACCAGTTGACGTAGCTATCCGTCGTTTCAAACGTTCATGCGAAAAAGCTGGTGTTTTAGCTGACGTTCGCAAACGCGAATTCTACGAAAAACCAACTCAAGAACGTAAGCGCAAAAAAGCTGCAGCAGTTAAACGCTACCAAAAGAAATTGGCTCGCGAATCTGTACGTACTACTCGCCTTTACTAATTAATTTGTGATTGACTGCTGAATTATGACTACTTTAAAAAACCAAATTACTGATGCATTAAAAACTTCTATGCGTGCCAAAGATATGGCAACAGTTACGGTTTTGCGTAGTCTACAAGCGGCAATTAAGCAAATCGAAGTCGATGAGCGCAAAGAGCTTGACGACGCTCAGGTTCTTGCGGTCATTGAAAAGCAAATTAAACAACGTAAAGAATCGATCAAAGCCTTTGAAGGTGCTGGTCGTAATGATTTAGCTAGTAAAGAACAAGCCGAAGCTGAGATTATCTCTCAGTTTCTACCAGAAGCTATGACTGAGGAAGAGCTTGATTCTATCATTGAGCAAACGATTGCTGCTCAAGAAGCAACTAGCATGAAAGATATGGGTAAGGTGATGAATTCTCTACGTCCGATCATAGCCGGGCGTGCCGATCCTGCTCAAGTTTCAGCAAAAATTAAAGCTAAGTTAGCTTAATTCCCCCTTTCTTAAATTTTATATTTCTTCCAATCAAGCTTCTTTAGTTTGTATATATTTGCGCGTCCGCAAATTAAGTAAGATATAGCTCTTAAATCTTCATTCTTCGCTCATCTTGCATTTGTTTCAAACGACTGTCTATTCTTGCCGACATTGCTTGATTATCTTTTGCTAATCGCTGGGCATGCAACATTGATTTAATTGCATTTTCCTCACTACCCGACCAATATTCTGCTTCAGCCCGATAGCGTAGAACATTAACTGCTCTTAAAGGTCCATTCTTATCCAAATTCGCAGCTTGCTGTAAAAATTGCCAACCTTGTATATCTCTTGGATTCTTATTAATAAATCTTTGAACCAAGGTTTTAACTTGCGCAAACTTACCTTGGCGCAGCAGCACCTCAGCCAACTTATAACTAAAAGCTTTATTTTCAGGCATCGTCATCTGCATAGAAGCAACTGTAGTATAAGCTTGATCTAATTTGCTCTGACCCAGATAAATATCTGTCTGCAATAATGTTACAAGAGGCTTTCCACTAGATTTCGCTTGATCTAGAGTAGACTGCGCTTGTACATAATCACCTTGTCTTGTGTAAAATGCTGCTAAAGCAATCAAACCAGCAATATTTTTTTGGGACGCTAAACTTTGTAGTTGGTTTTCAGTTGCTTGATTAGCAACCACCATGGTGTACCATTTTAAAATCTCAAAATCTGCATCATATATACGATTTTTAACTCTAGGCAGCTGGTTTGCACGGAGCCTAGCTTCACTCATACGCTCAGTCGTCAATGGATGAGTCAGCCAGAAATCCGGTAAAAAACTTACTCGACTTGTAGCTCTATGCATTGTTTCAAAATAATCAGCCATACTTTGAGGGTTATAACCCGCCGCATACATATATTGCATACCAATACGGTCTGCTTCACGCTCTTGATTTCGACTATATGTTAATTGCTTATCCATGAGTGCAGCTTGGGTCCCAAGCATCACTGCTGCACCCGCATCGCCACCACCCTGCGCAGCTATAGCCACCCCCGCTAAAAGTCCTGCTAGACTTAGCAATGTTTGACCTTTAAAGGCTTCTTCAGAGCGACTAAAATGTCTTTGCGATACATGCGCAATTTCATGCGCCATAACACCAGCAATTTCATCAATATTTCGTGCTGAGGCAATAAGCCCTGTATTGAGCGCAAATAAGCCGCCCGGGACAGCAAAAGCATTGATTTGTGGATCTTTAATCACGACTAGACCAATCGGCTGCCCAAGCTGAGTTTCACTTAAAATACTAGAAAATACCTGAAAAAATTGATCTTCTAACCAAACATCCTGAATAACAGGCATTTGTTTGTGGACTTCACGAAAAACTTTTTCGCCAATAAATTTTTCTTTTTGTTGATCAAGCAAACCAATCCCACTTCCAATATTTGGAATTTCTACTTGATTTGCAGAAGGCTGAGGATCGAAAGGCTGTGCGTACGAAGCATTTGTTATAAAAGCCGTACTTAAAATAATTGGCAAAAATCTCAAAAGTTTTTCTCTAGTAAAATTAAACCATCAAAAAAGTCTACTGATATAAAACATAAAAAATTATGTTCAATCAATAGACTTTTAATATATCACTCGAGATCGCTTAGTTTTGCAATGAAGTGTTATTAATCATTTATGCAAAGTTTGGGTTTACCAAATATCTAGGAGTTTTATCCTCTAAAGCTTCAACCAGATTTTTATAAGCAAGATTTGCCATTTTTTTACGGGTCTCTGCAGTCGCAGATCCTACGTGAGGTAAAGTAACAACATTTGGCAGTTTAAAAAGCTCTGAATCTTGTAAAGGTTCTTTTTCATATACATCTAAACCAGCCCCGAAGATTTCACCGCTTTGTAAGGCCTCAATCAATGCATGCTCGTCAACCACTGAACCACGCGCAATATTTATAAAAATAGCGTGCTTTTGCATAAGCTCAAATTGAGCTTTACCCATCAAGGCTTTCGACTCATTATTTAAATCAACTGCGGTTACTACAAAATCAGACTGTTGCAATAACTCATCTAAACCAAGATATTGTGCTTTTAAAGGCTCTGCCAATTCAGGCTTTTCACGGCGGTTATGGTAAACAATATTCATGTTAAATCCATAAAAACCACGTCGTGCAATTGCAGCACCAATATTACCAAGTCCAATAATTCCTAGCGTCTTTCCAAAAACATCTAAACCAAACTGTTGAGGCCCAACAGTTCTTTTCCATTCACCTTGTTTAGTCCAATGATCAAGAAAAGGAACTTTTCTAGCAGCGCTTAGTAATAATGTAAAAGCAAGATCAGCCGTTGTTTCAGTTAAAACATGAGGTGTATTTGATAACCAGATTTTTCTTTGGTTTAGATAAGCCACATCATAATTGTCATAGCCAACTGTTACAGATGAAATAATTTTGAGTTTTTGAGCAGGCGCAAGATTACTTTCATTAAGAAGTCGACCAGCACCAATCATTCCATCAGCATCTACAACTTGTTGGCGTATTTGCTCATTAATATCACCCAGTTTTGGATTAAGAACCACAACATGATAATCCTGTTGTAATCGAGACAAAATTTCTTCATCAATTTGGCTAAAAACTACAACTTTTTTCATGTAAATCCCTACTACTCGTTGTTATCTTGCATTAATTGCCATAACCTTTTTTTAAGGAGTGGTTTCTCCAACATTTCTTTTAAACTCGCCAAATGAATAATATTGGCATGTTGAATATAAGAACATTTCCCAAGACACAAGATTTTCTTGTCTGCTGCGACAGCATCTAAAAATCCTTGAATATATGAACCTGCACCACGTTGGTCTTGATAGTTAGCTAAAGGGAACGGCCATTTTAGTTCAGCATATTGCCCTATTTTTGCTTTTTGAATGTTATTCCAAAGCTGCTTTTCTTCTTCACTTAAATTAGTAACATCTAAAAAAATAACACACTTTTCAAGCGCAAAAGCCTGCAACTCAAATGAAGCAATCGTAACCACTGGAGCTTGTACTTCAGCACGAGGCGACACAACAGGCGGAACTTCTACTGGAAGTGGTACCGCAATTTCAGGTTCAACTTTTGGAATTTCGTTGACTTGTGGTTTTGTCGGCTGCTCAACAACTGGATTGCTCTTAGAAGGCAATATAATTGGCTCACCTTCTGGAGCAGCTTGATCTCGCCAGAGGCTTTGAGCATTATTTTTTTGGCACACCTGTGTCTTAGGAATCCATACATCAATTCCCAAAGTTGCCAATATATTTCTTTGCTGCCCAATCATCTGTAAATCAATACCTCTACTCTATCTACATTCTAACGGGCTTGAGTTTTTTTTTCAGTGTTTTATTTCATTCAGATGTTTTTATAATCGTATATGTCTTTTAAATAATCATCACACTATTTCTCTTTTGCATTTGATCCACAATTTCTTCTGTCTCAAAGCCAAAACGCCAATATAGCAATTCAAGCACATCAAGTTCATCTTGCGTAATAATACGGTCGCTCCACAAACACATTTCTGCAATAGCTAGAATACTTAGACGATCACGTAATAATAAACCAGCAATATCATTTAAAATTTCAGCCAGATCTAATGGCTCATCTGAAATTTCATCATAGATATACATTTCATCTGGATTGAGTAACGAACGTAAAATGCGCTCACGTACTTCCAACTGATTAGGGCTATTAATTTGTTGAACATGAAGCAGAGCATCAATCAAACGAACAATTTGAGGTTTCACTTCTTCAAATGCAGTCGGTAGATGTAACGGCATCAAGTTCAACTCATGTTTAACCCGCTCCAGTAAAAGTGCATCTAACAACCCAATTTCACCATCTTCTTGGATAATGAGCGCTAGCTTAGTAAGAAATTGCCGCGCAATACTTGCAGGTATATGCCCAATATTTTTACAAGCATCATGAAATATCTGAATATGGATACGCCCATCCAGATTCAATAATGCATCGATAATTGCATGACTCACAGGTGCATCTTTTGGAATGAACTCCCGATATTGGCGAATCATCAAAATAGCGACCATCACTTCACGTGAACCAGTCGCAGTTTGTAGTGCTCGTTGAATTAATTCTGGACGCTTTTTATTTCGACGTACATCACTACTCAGGGGCTTAATGGCATCATTTAATGCAAAACTAATTGGTGAAAGCCTTAATAAAGGTAGAGGCTGTGGAGATGACCACGGAATATAAATTTCTTTCTCAGATTCTTCCAAGAAATGAAATAAGCTAAACAACGGACGGTTACGAAGTTTCTTTAAATTTTCTAATTGTAAATCTTGTAGCAAAGTGGGATTTAACTCATAAATACGTTCACGAATACTCGGGTGAATATTCATCCAGCTTTGGGGGCTCAGTGAGTTAGCAAAACACATATGTGCGATTGATTCGGAATAAGCACTATGAATTTGCGAACCAGAGTGGTGAACATAAATACGCAACAAGGTTTGGGTATTTGCATTATTTTTTAATAGTCGTACTGTTTTTTGGTCATTACGAAAGGTACGCCCACTCAAAGTCAAATATTTGATAAAACGAGTAATCAGTACACCGAGGCTTCCAGCCAACCAAATGACTCCACCCACCGCAACAAAAACTGTTTCAAATTTATGTTTATAGCCCGGGCTATAGCGCTTAAAACCTTGTTTGGCTAATTTACTACCCCACTGACTAAAAGTTGTTAAACCACTATATAAAATCTTTAATTTTGTATTCTCAACAGCTTCACCCGATAAAATCTGATTAAACTCATGGCCCAATAAACCATATAACTCAAGCTTATCCAGATTCTGTAAAGCACCCCACGTCAGAATAATTACGATATCTTTGGGATGAAAACCTGCCGTAAGTGCATTTACACCAACTTCATCAGGTAGTACATATAGGGTTGGAACTTTAAGTGAAAAAGTTTGCGCTAAGTGTTCTGTAATTTTTAATGCCGCAAGTTCTTCAGGAGTACTTTCCTCTTTCACCAAACGACGTGCTTTAAGTTGTTTTGCTAAAGAGTGCCCACCTTTACGCAGAATATAAAGTTCGGTAACTACCGACCAAACCATAATAAAAAGTAATAGCGCAATGAAGTAAGGGCTTAAAGTGTGCCACCAAATTGGTTGGCTATAATCAAAAAAATGTACCAGTAAACCTAAAATTAAATTTAAGATAAAAATAGTAAGCAACACAGCAACCAAACACATAGTGATGGACCATGCCATATTTTTATTTTCGATGAGATAGTGGCTTACTTCTTTCAATGTAAATATTCCCAATTACATTGTTAGGTTTCATCATAAAAGAAAAAAGCGGGAAACACCCGCTTTTTTCGGCTATTTCTATTCTTCTTTAATGCCTGTTAAATCTACAGAAGCAGCATCGACATTAACGTCAATATAACCATCTTTTTTCTTCTTAGCAGAGTCATTACGCTTCTGCTCCAAATTATTTAGATAGTTACCATCAATATCACCTGTCACATAGATTCCATCAAATACTGAGCAATCAAACTCAGTTAAGTCAGGCACTTTGCTGGTACGTACAGCATTTTTCAAGTCTTCCAATTCTTGGAAAATCAAACGATCAGCACCAATAATTTCTTGGATCTCTTCCACACTGCGTTCTGAAGCAATAAGCTCAGCTTTAGCAGGCATATCAATACCATAAACGTTTGGATACATCACTTTTGGTGCTGCTGACGCAAAGTATACTTTTTTTGCACCAGAATCACGTGCCATTTGAATAATCTCATTACACGTTGTACCACGCACAATAGAGTCATCCACCAATAGAACGTTCTTACCTTTGAATTCTAACTCAACAGGGTTTAATTTCTGACGTACAGATTTTTTACGTTGCTGTTGACCCGGCATAATAAAGGTACGACCGATATAACGGTTTTTCATAAAACCTTCACGGAACTTCACACCTAGAATATTTGCAAGTTCTAAAGCTGAAGTACGGCTCGTATCCGGAATTGGGATAACCACATCAATATCATGGTCCTCACCCCAGTCACGTAAAATTTTATGAGCAAGCTTTTCACCCATTTTTAAACGTGCTTTGTAAACCGAAATTCCATCAATAATGGCATCAGGACGAGCAAAATAAACATATTCAAAAATACATGGGCGGTATTTAGGATTAGCAGCACACTGTTTAGAGAATAACTGACCATTTGCATCGATGAAAATTGCTTCACCTGGTTCAATATCACGCTCAATTTTAAAACCAAGAGCAGTAATAGCAACCGATTCAGAAGCAATGATGTATTCCATCTCCCCCTGTTCAGTCACTCGTGACCCATAAATGAGTGGACGGATACCATTTGGATCACGGAAACCTACCAAACCATGACCAGTGATCATCGCTACGACACCATACGCACCCTGACAACGCTCATGCACACGAGAAACAGTGTGAAAAATATCGTCAGCTGTAGGATTTAAAGTGCCTTTCTTCTGTAATTCATGCGCGAACACGTTTAAAAGAACTTCTGAGTCAGAATCAGTATTCATATGACGTAAATCTGTTTTAAACAGGTCATCATGAATTTCTTCTGCATTAGTCAAATTACCATTATGTGCAAGCGTAATACCGTAAGGTGAGTTTACATAAAATGGTTGTGCTTCGGCACTGCTCGCAGAACCAGCAGTTGGGTAACGTACATGGCCAATACCATAATTACCAAGTAATGCTCGCATATGACGAGTATGAAAGACATCACGCACCATACCGTTATCCTTACGAAGGAAAAGACGGCCTTCATGGCAGGTTACTATTCCAGCTGCATCTTGCCCACGATGTTGCAACATCGTTAAAGCATCAAACAACATTTGGTTCACTGGCGATTTACCGGCTATACCAACAACTCCACACATAGCAACCTCGCAGACAAGCTAGGAATTAATAAAAAGGATTCTTTGTCGAATGGTCGGATCGGTTTTCTAAGTCCTCCGATTCGTCCATTGGTTTTGAAGGAGCGCCTGAGGCACTGCCTCCAGATGTTATTTGATGAAATGCCTCACTTGCTGCATCTTTAGACAACTCTGTAGCTAGAGGTGCATAAGGCAATAAAAACTGTATAAATTTGGACTGCTTCCAGTGTGGTGAGCTTTCAACCCAAGGCCCTACGCCCTGCATTGTAATCAGCACTACCAGCAAACCCTTTAAAGAACCAAAAGCACCACCTGCTAAACGATTTAATGGCCCCAATTTCAGACTTTTCAAGAGGCCATTTAAAAATGCAGAGACGATCCATGTTAAAACAATGATCAAAAGTGCTATAAATGCAAAAGCTGCAATTTTTTGAACAACTGGATCATGACTTAAACCCGACATAGACGGCGCAAGAAGGACAGCATATTTTGCACCCATAATTAATGCAATGACCCATCCTACCAAGTTCGCAAAGGCTTTAATAAATCCTTGTCGCAAACCGTTTAGCCCCCCAATGAGCAAAAGTATCAGAATAATGATATCAATTGTGTTCATATTCACTTAAGTCATGGCTGCAACACATTGTTTCACTAGAACAGGACCGGTATAAATCAGCCCGCTATAGATTTGAACTAATGTTGCTCCAGCTTGCTGTTTGACTGCTGCTTGTTCACCCGACAAAATTCCGCCCACACCAATTAATGGGATTTGTCCTTTCAATGTTTGAGCAAACAAACGTAAGCATTCTGTACTTTTTTCAAAAACAGGTGCACCAGATAAACCACCCGACTCATTACCATTAGGTAGATTTTCTACACCTTCTCTTGATAAGGTCGTATTAGTAACGATCAAGCCATCAATTTTAAACTGCACTAATTGAGCTGCAATAAACTCAACATCTTCAGCTGTTAAATCAGGTGCAACTTTTAAAACCAAAGGAACATAGTGGTTATTTTGTTCAGCTAGCTCAAGTTGTCTTTCTTTTAAGGTTTGCAACAATTCAGTTAATGCATCGCCACTTTGTAAACTTCTTAAGTTCTTAGTATTTGGAGATGAAATATTAACGGTAATATAAGAAGCGTAGTTATACACTTTCTCAAGGCAAATCAAGTAGTCATCAACAGCTTTTTCTACAGGCGTATCAGCATTCTTACCAATATTGATGCCTAAAATTCCTTTAAACTTTGAAGCTTTGACATTTTCAATCAGCTTATCAACACCATCATTATTAAACCCCATACGGTTAATAATGGCTTGAGCTTCTGGAATTCGGAATAAGCGTGGCTGCGGATTACCCGATTGAGGACGCGGTGTAATTGTTCCAATTTCAATAAAACCGAACCCTAACCCAGCTAAAGCATCGATGTGTGCACCATTTTTATCAAGACCAGCCGCCAACCCTACCGGATTTGGAAATTCAATTCCCATACAAGTTGTTGGTTTCGCTTCTACGCTCTGACGTAGTAGGCCGAACTTATGTGCTTTATCAAGCATAGATAATGTTAATTCATGGGCACGCTCTGGTGCTAAACTAAACAACATTGGGCGAGCAAGTGAATATAACATACCAATCACAATCTACTGATTTTAGGTAGGCATATTATAGGCACAGGGAGCACAAAACACCATGCTTAAGACCAGCATATTTTAATATGTTATTGAACCGTCGCTGTTAATTTAATCTGTCCTTCGCTTGAAACCATTTCCATTTTTTCAATACTTAAGCCCATTTGTGCCAGTTGGGTTAAAAAGTTCGCTAAAATTGCATAATTCTGATGAGTAACAATAATTTGTAACTGCTCACCATTTTGTTGAGAAGTAACAGTTAAACCTTGTTGTTGAGCTACACGTTGTATTTTTTCTGCTTGCCCTAGCTCAAGCTCACTCGCAGGTTTCATAGTAACTGCATTACTTTGCATCCACACCATCAAATCTTTTAAATCATTTAAGCGCTGTTGCTGTTGTTCTGCTAAGGAATGCATTTTCCAAAGTGAAGCCCCAATAATAGCCACTACAACAAAAATTGTAGTAAAGACCACCATAATACGTTCACGCACAGTTAAACGATCTAAATATTGATTAACTTGTTCGATCCACTGATCAAAGCGGTTCTGGAATTGAGCTAACATTTTCATTATTGTATTTTCACCACCCCAATTGCCCCACCACCATCGGCTTGAACATTACCTAACTCCGCCTTAAATCCTTGCTGATTAAGCTGCTGTGTTAAAGCTTGCAAATCATCTCCCGATTTTGCTTTCAAGGCCATGGTTAGTGTAGAAGCATCATAATTTAATTGCTGAGCTAAAATTTGTCTTTGCATCAAAATAGGTCCAACACGGCTCAATAAAGAAAGTGCTTGTGTATCGCCTTGTTTACTCATTCTTAAATGACTTTCAAATTGGCTTTTTATATTTTGTTCATTTACGCGACTAGAAGGACCAAACCAATATTTATATTGTTCAATCGTCTGTTCAGCTGTTTGATTCGCTACATTTCTTAATTTTACCCAACGCAATAAATCATAGCTAAACTGAACCACAATGATTGCTAAAAGAATAACAGCACATGCTTTCCAGTAACCTGAGACAGTTTGCTCTTGTCCTTTGGCTTTCGGTAAAACATTAAAAGGATGCTGTTTAGGTTTATCTAAACCCTGAAATTGATAAAAAAACTCTGAACGTTGCTCAACACTAGAAGCTGCTTCTAAGCTTTCTAATTGTTCTGTCGTTAATCCACTATATTGATAGTTTGTTTCAACTGGCTGGAATTCCAAAAATAATCCCAAATCATCTAGTGAATTACCTACCCATTTACTTTCACGCGCCAGTAATTTTTGGTCAATATTACACAGGATAACTTGGTGCTCTTGTGGCTCCGGCAAAATCAAAAAGTCTGGCAACAAAGCAACAAGCTTGATTGGCAACAAATTCATTGCATGTTGCCATGTTTCCACAGTGGTTTTTGCAACGCCCAATATTGTTAATTGATCAGCATGAAAATGATGAACTACTTTCATGTGATCAATAGGCAAAGTTACAAACTCTTCAAGCAAATATTTAACACCATCTGCTCCAAGTTGCTTGTAATGAGACTTTGCTATTTGTTGCTGGAATACCTGAGCATGACGACTAGGAAAAAAGACGACAGCCTCTTTTCCTTGGTGCAATTGTAGGTCTTGTATTAATTGATCAAGGCTTTCAGCCTGCAACCAGTTTTCTCCGTTAGACCAATGCCATATTCCATTGGTTTCAGGCATCCATAAATACAGCATAATGGGCTAAATAACCTTTTTATTTATATTGTGGGTATAAAACTATTTTTTTGTGTTGATAAACCAGTTGCTATCACAGCCTGATCATAAATTCGAGCTTCAGCCAACGCAAATGGATTAAAGTTTTCATGGGTCAGCAGTTCAGCAATATGCCCTACTACATTCATATGACACACGACCACAATTGACTCATAAGGAATCTGAGACAACCACTCGACTGCCTCTTTGGCGTTATCATCCGGTTTAATTTTATCGCATAACAACACAGGCACATCTTTAAAATACGCTTGAATATGTGCCAATGTCTCTTGAGCACGTAACAAAGGACTAACTACAAAAATATCAGGCTTAACAATATCCTTTAAAAATGTTGCTGTCTGTTCTGCTTGAGCATGTCCACGAGCAGTAAGAGGACGTTTAGTGTCGTTACCATTTACAGGTGGAGCGGCTTCCCCATGGCGAACCAATGTCAGTTGCATAAATTTTCCTTGTTAATAATTGTTGCATTATAACCACAATTTATGACATTTCTTCTTCAGACTTCATGATGAGGCAAAACAAATTCAACATCACTACGGTGTCCGTTTTTCATAAGAGATAATGCAATATTTAAAGGAGGTGCTCCCTCAAAGATAACTTCATATAAAGCATTGGTAATTGGCATATATACGTCTAGTTCTTCTGCTTTACCACGCACCTGAACAATTGTATTGATGCCTTCTGCTGTCTGCCCTAACTCTTTACTTGCCTGATCAAGTGTTTTACCTGAACCCAAAGCATAACCAATTTGATAATTACGGCTTAAAGGGCTGTTACAAGTCGCGAATAAATCACCAACACCTGACAATCCCAAGAATGTAAGCGGATTTGCGCCTTGTTTTACTGCAAAGCGGCTCATCTCGGCCAAAGCACGGGTTAAAATCATACTCTTGGTGTTTTCACCAATTTTGTAAGCGGCACCAATGCCCATTGCAACCGCATAAATATTTTTAAGTGCTCCACCTAATTCCACTCCGTGTACATCATCACTACCAAAAACACGGAATAAAGCACTATGCAGAGCATGTTGCACAGCATAACGAACTAACTCAGAATCACTGGCAATAACGGTGCCAGACGGCATACCCGCCATAATTTCTTTTGCAAGGTTTGGACCTGAAAGTACACCATAAGGAACTTCAGGTAATTCTTCACGAATAATATCGCTCATGAAGCTGAAAGTTTTAGCTTCAACACCTTTGGTCAAAGACACAACCGCTTGTGCAGTAATATAAGGAGCGATTTGTTTTAAGACATCACGGAATGAGTGACTCGGAATTGCGACCAAAATAATATCTCGATCACACACGGCTTGCTCAAGATCAGACACAGCGCGTAATGATGACTCTAAAATAAAATCTGGCAAATAACGTTTATTAATGTGGGTTTTATTAATTTCCGCAGCTGTTTCGGCATCACGAATCCAGATCATGGTATCGCAACCATTACGTGCAGCTAAATTTGCCATAGCCGTTCCAAAGCTTCCTCCCCCTAGAACGGTAATACGTAAAGCGGTTTTTTTATCAACCGCAACTGGTTCTACCAAATCTGTAAACTTAAATTCAGCCATCTTTTATTATCCTATTTCTTACTTCTACAGACGTTTAAGCCTGCCAAACTTTTACGAATTCTTTACTTTCAATATTTGCACGCGGTGCAATTACTTTAGCTGCTGTGCCGACGTAAATAATACCTGAAATTAAATCACGAGGTTGCAGACCTAAATGCTGTTTTAACCAATTTGATTCGACAACTGCACCACTACGCCACATGGTCGAAAAACCTTGAGCCTGTAGAGATAATAAAAGATTTTGTACTGCGGCACCCGTACTTAAGATTTGTTCGAAATGCGGTACTTTCGGATGATCTTGTAGTTGTGTAAGCGCTAAAATGAGTAGCGGAGCACGAAAAGGATGTTGTTTAACACGTTCGAGTTGAGCGGGATCAGTTTCACCTAAATCTGCCAAAGCTTTTGCTAAAACTTCACCAAAAGCACCACGTTGTCCGCCTGAAATAACCACAAAACGCGTTGGCTTAAGTCGATGATGATCTGGAGCAGTCAAAGCTGCTTGGAAAGCTAACTCTAATTGCTCTGTACTTGGAGCTGGCTCAACTAATTGGCCAATAGACTGACGCTGATGAATATTTTGGTGAATTATTTGTATTGCTGAATCCGTCATTAATATTGATCTAACTCAAAAATTCAAAATAGATTAGCATAATCTACCGTTAATCCACCATTGAATCTAGCTTATAAAATTAGCGAACTCTCACTTTGACATTTTTTAATACAAAACATCAAAACTCATACAACGTCTTCAAAATCAAATAGAAAACTTGTGTTCAAATAGCAATATCTTTTAGCGATTAACTTTAGGTGCATTATGAAAAAAATAATTTTAGCGAGCGCAATGAGCGGTGTTGTTTTATTACTTGGTGCTTGCGCAACTACTCCTAAAAATACTTTAGCAGTTCAAAAAGAAAATAATCAGTTTGAAGTTACAGGTATTGGTAAAACCAATTTAATCGCGAAAAATAATGCGATTACTGCAGCTCAAAAAACTTGCTCAAAAAACACTACGCCAGTCGTTGTAGATGAAAAAACAACATATAACGGTGTATTAAAAGATGTTGTAAGCGAAAAAACAGGTCAAATGGTTGAAGCAGCAGCAGGTGTTATTGGTACATTAACTGGTAAAAATGCATCTCTAGCAAAAGATGATGATTACCAAACCACGCTTACCTTTTATTGTAAAATTAATTAATCAAAAAAAATCCCAATCAAATGATTGGGATTCTTTTTATTAGCAATAACCATCTAATCTGGTCAGTGGTAATTTTTTACCAATTGCTTTTTCAATTTCAGGTAAATAAAAGGCATCATCTTCAGATAAGAAACTAATACTTACCCCCTGTGAGCCAGCACGACCTGTACGACCAATACGGTGCACATAATCATCAGACTGTTCAGGCAATGTAAAGTTGATGACATGCGACACGCCATCCACATGAATACCACGACCAGCAACATCTGTCGCAATCATAATATTATGTTTACCTTGCTTAAATTGCTCTAACATTTTTAAACGTTTATCTTGAGCAATTTCACCTGAAAGCATACCTACTCTGTATCCATCTTTCTTTAAATGATCATAAAGACGGCGCACCTGATCACGTCGATTAGCAAAAATCATCACTTTATCGATCGGTTCTTCACGCAAAATATCTTGTAATAAACGATATTTATCTTGTTTTGCCACAACATAAACACGTTGCTCAACATCATTATTCGTTTTTTGCTCAGGCTCAATTTCAACAGTGATTGGTTCAAACAACCATTGTCTTGCCAAATTAAGAACATCATAACTAAATGTCGCTGAGAACATGAGTGTTTGACGCTGTTCCTTACGAGGAGAATAACGGACAATACGTTTTACCGAAGGAATAAACCCCATGTCCAATAAACGGTCGGCTTCATCAATAACTAAAAATTCAATTTGATCTAGCCAAACTTCTTTCTGTTCTACAAAATCAATTAGACGCCCAGGTGTAGCCACCATGATATCGACAAAATTAGCATCTAGCTGTTTCTTTTGCTTATCAAAATCCACACCCCCTAATAATGTTACAAGGTGCAAATCTGAAAATTTTGTGAGTAGCTTTGCATCACTTTCAATCTGCAATGCCAATTCACGAGTAGGGGCCAAAATTAAGGCACGTGGCTCACCACGGAAACGCTGCTCTTGAACCGGATTATTGAGTAAATCATTAATTACACTAATCAGAAAGGCTGCTGTCTTACCAGTTCCTGTCTGTGCTCGCCCAATTGCATCATGCCCGGCTAATGTATATTTTAAAACCTTTTGCTGAATTGGGGTCATTTGAGTAAACCCTAAAGCATCAATCGCCTTTTTAAGTTGCGGATGTAAATTCAAGGTTTCAAAACCAGATGTCATAAATACGTGCTCTAACAAACAATCTCTCGAATGAGAAGATCATTATAAACAAAAACGCCCCAATTCAAAAATTGGAGCGTCCATGATTCATCAAAAGATGAATTAGTCTTAGTCTAAAGGCTGAACGTTTTCAGCTTGAAAACCTTTTTGACCTTGTACAACGCTAAATTCTACGCGTTGACCATCACGTAGAGAACGGTGACCGTCACCTACGATTGCACGGAAATGAACGAATACGTCGTCACCGCCGTTACGTTGAATAAAACCAAAGCCTTTAGTGTCATTAAACCACTTTACTACGCCTTGTTCACGAGCTGTCATAAGTCAATCCTCAGATGTTGAAAAAAGGACCTTCCGGTGTTGCAAACAGCAGAGCAAACAAGGTTTTAAAATATTTATAATCTTAAAGCTTGTAATCATTCTGTAAAACTATCAACAATTTCCGGTTACATCCATTTGTTATAGGGTTATTAAATCAATTTGATTGTGTGGTAAATCCTAAAACGGTTCGAGCTTAACATGGGTTTATGACAATTAATAGAATTTTTTTCAATTATTTCCCCTATTTTTAGTTCTTTTTTTAAACAGCTTATTACAATATTTTTTATAGAAATTAGCCAGATCTTCTTCCATAAAATATGCTGCAATTACTAAAAATTTGTTAGAATATTTTTTTTAGTTGTTTTGATGATGAATGAGCAATACTTCTTCTAATACAGCACCCATTGAAATTAATGCCCTTGGACAACCCTGCCCAATGCCATTGTTAATGCTAAAACGTGAACTTAAAAAAGCGTCGGGCAAACAACAATTTTTATTAAAATCGTCAGATCCTCATAGTGAAATTGATGTAACTCGTTACTGTGGTTTACATCATTTTATGTGTCAAACAACTCACATATCAGACAGAGAATTTCACTATTTAATTGAAACTCAATAATTCTTTGCTAAACTAAAAGATTAGAAATTGCATAAAATTTTACATTTCTCTACCCAATTTTCCTTAATTATGAAGCTGATTCAAATTAAGATGAATTTATTGGTTATCCCATTCGATCCTATAAGGAGAACTCATGAGTGACAGCAGCAATCAATTGATGCCCCTGTCATTGTCTGCGCCCGGTGTAAACCTTGGTGCATATATCAGTACTGTCAATCAGATTCCTATTTTAACGGCAGAGCAAGAAAAAGAACTTGCTGAACGTTATTATTATGACCAAGATCTTGATGCCGCAAAAATGCTGGTAATGTCGCATTTACGCTTTGTCGTTCACATTGCGCGCAGCTATGCAGGTTATGGCCTACCACAAGGCGACCTTATTCAAGAAGGTAATTTAGGCTTAATGAAAGCCGTAAAACGTTTCGACCCAAATATGGGCGTGCGTCTAGTATCTTTTGCCGTCCATTGGATTAAGGCAGAAATTCATGAATACGTTATTCGCAACTGGCGTATCGTTAAAATTGCAACAACAAAAGCTCAGCGTAAATTATTTTTCAATTTACGTAGTTTAAAAAAATCGAGTAAAAAATTAACGCTCGAAGAAGCTCAATCGATTGCTAATGACTTAAATGTAACTCCAGAACAAGTTCTGGAAATGGAAGGTCGTTTAACAGCTTATGATGCTGCTTTTGAAGCACAAGGTGATGACGATGACGACACGCCACATACGGCCCCTGCATTGTATCTTGAAGATAATCGCTACGACCCTGCTCGCTTAGTCGAAAACGAAGATTGGGAAGAGCAAAGTACTTCAGCATTGCATGATGCCATGGACCAGTTAGATGACCGTTCGCGTAATATTTTGCAGCGCCGTTGGTTAGATGATGATAAATCTACCCTACATGAGCTTGCTGCTGAATATAATGTTTCGGCAGAACGTATTCGTCAGCTTGAAAAAAATGCGATGGAAAAAATTAAAACTGCCATGTCAGCTAGCTAAAAATAAATGTAAAAAATAAAAGGGCGATTCGCCCTTTTGTTTTATCTGGCTATGTTTAGCCAACCTATTCTATGGTAACGTTGCCTTTCATTATTCAGTTGCGTTTTTTGTTATGTGGATCGCCATTTCAGCCCTTAATCTTGCTTTTGCAGTCATATTGGGTGCTTTTGGAGCACATGGTCTTAAAGCTCACGCGAGTCCTGAGCAACTTGCTTGGTGGCAGACTGCTACCGACTACTTTTTTTATCATGCGCTTGGCTTATTAGCTCTTGGTATTTTAAGTAAGGTTATTCCTGATTTCCCAATCAAGTTATCTTTCTTGCTTATCCAGATTGGTATTCTATTTTTTTGTGGTTCGCTTTATATCATGGCGCTAGGTTTACCACGAATATTAGGCGCAATTACTCCAATCGGTGGAGCTTTGATGATTGCGGGATGGCTGGTTTTGGCTTGGAATGCTTTCAAATACGCAAAATAATCGGAATGTGATCATGCAAATTTATTTAAATGGCGAATTAACGGACACGCCTAGCCAAAACCTGTTGCAACTCATTCAGGAGCTGGCACTTGAAGGAAAACGCTTTGCTGTGGAGCACAATCAGCAAATCGTTTCTAAAAGCAAATTAGAGCAAATTACGATTGCTCAACATGACCGTATCGAAATTATTCACGCTGTTGGCGGCGGCTAAGTCGGAGTTATCCATGCAAGACACCCCTCTCATTATTGGTTCACGTTCTTTTCAATCTCGTTTATTGGTCGGAACTGGAAAATATAAAGACTTAAATGAAACGGATTTAGCTATTCAAGCCAGTGGTGCAGAAATCGTAACCGTCGCAATCCGCCGTGTGAATATTGGACAAAATCCAGATCAACCGAATTTACTTTCGGTCATTCCACCAGAAAAATATACAATTTTGCCAAATACCGCAGGTTGTTTTGATGCTGACAGCGCAGTACGCACGTGTATGCTAGCGCGCGAGCTACTTGATGGTCATAACCTAGTAAAACTTGAAGTATTGGGTGATGAAAAAACCTTATATCCAAATGTAACCGAGACCCTAAAAGCGGCTCGTACTTTGATTGATGATGGTTTTGAGATTATGGTCTATACCTCTGATGATCCAATCATTGCGCAAGAACTTGAAAGTATGGGCTGTGTTGCGATTATGCCTTTAGGTAGCCTCATTGGTTCAGGTTTAGGTATTTTAAACCCACACACCATTTCAATTATTAAAGAAAATGCGAAAGTTCCGGTTTTAGTCGATGCAGGCGTTGGCACAGCAAGTGATGCTGCTATTGCAATGGAACTCGGTTGTGATGGTGTATTGATGAATACAGCAATTGCAGCTGCGCAAAATCCTATTTTGATGGCTTCCGCAATGAAAAAAGCTGTTGAAGCTGGTCGTGAAGCATTTTTAGCTGGTCGTATGCCACGCAAACGTATGGCAAATGCAAGCTCACCTGAAACAGGTTATTTCTTTAAGTAATCATTAATTTTGACTAAATTTTAAAGCACGATAACAAAAGCTATCGTGCTGAGTGGCATTCATGCCACTGTTGAACAGGGGCCACATGGATGTGCCCTCTGTTCAACAAAGGTTTTTGTTACTTTTGACCATTCAAAAGTAAGGCATAGCCAATATAGAGTTTAATAAATTAAACATGAGGCCAAAGGCCGCATGGTATGTGAAATTATTAATTTAATTAAGCCACTTGCTCATCACGTTTAAATACCAACTCTTTTGCTGATGAATTCTCAGCATCAAAATAGTATCCATCGGTATTAAACGCTTTGATATCTTCAGCTTTATTTAATTGGTTTTCAATCATAAAACGAGCCATTAAACCACGTGCTTTTTTCGCATAGAAACTGATGACTTTATATTTGCCATTTTTCTGATCAAGAAAAACAGGCTTAACAATTTCAGCCTTAATTTTCTTCTCATTGACCGATTTGTAATATTCATCTGAAGCTAGATTTACCAGTAATTCAGATTTAATTGCTGCCAAGTCTTCATTAATTTGGTTAGTAATAATATCACCCCAGAATTCATACAAATTATGACCGCGAGTATTTTTTAATTTCGTACCCATTTCTAAACGATAAGGCATCATTAAATCTAAAGGACGCAGTAAGCCATAAAGACCAGAAAGCATACGTAAATGCTGCTGTGCAAAATCAATATCTTTGTCTTTTAATTGATAAGCATCTAAACCGGTGTAAACATCACCTTTAAATGCATAAATTGCTTGGCGAGCATTCGAGAAATTAAATTCTGGATTCCAGTCTCTAAATCGATCTGCATTTAATGTGGCAATTTTTTCACTCACACTCATTAAACTCGCAATTTCCGAAGCAGAAAGTTTGCGACACACATCAATTAATTGTGCTGAGTTTTCTAACAAGCGCGGCAGAGTAAACTCATCTGTAGGTAACGCTGTTTCATAATCCAAAGTTTTTGCAGGAGAAATTAAAGCAAGCATAGACAACCTGAAAAAATTATTCTTAATACCAACTATAACAGTAGATATTTTTTAATGCTAACTCGTGTTTTCAATGACGACTATCGGTAAAATAACACTACGTATTGTTATTTAGCGGTTCTTATATGTCTGAGCAAACTTTCATCCAGGGTCCAGTAGGTAAAATTGAACTTTTTGTTGACCGCCCTGAAGGTGAAATCAAAGGCTTTGCGGTTGTTTGTCATCCACACCCATTGCAAGGTGGAACCCCTCAACATAAAGTCCCTGCCCTTTTAACCCAAATCTTTAATGAATATGGTTGCATTGTTTACCGCCCGAGCTTCCGTGGCCTAGGTGGTAGTGAAGGCATTCATGATGAAGGCCATGGTGAAACTGAAGATATCTTAGCTGTCATTGAACATGTTCGTAATCTTCATGAAGGCTTGCCATTCTATGCAGGCGGTTTCAGCTTCGGTTCACATGTTCTGGCAAAATGCTTTGCACAGCTTAATCCTGAATTACGACCTATACAGTTAATTTTATGTGGTTTACCAACAGCTACTGTAGTAGGTTTACGTCACTATAAAACTCCTGAAATTCAAGGTGATATTTTACTCATTCATGGTGAGCAAGATGACATTACTTTGCTTTCAGATGCGATTGAATGGGCAAAACCACAAAAGCATCCAATCACGATTTTACCGGGTGCTAACCACTTCTTTACAGGTTATTTAAAACAGCTTCGCCAAATCATTACACGTTTTATTATCATGAAATAAACGGTAACTTGATGGGTATAGATTGAGTCTACGCCCATCAAGTTATATACCATGTCATTATTGAAAATTATTCCAACTTAATCCAAAACGAATCTGGTTTTTAGTTGGTGATTATCATTTTTCCACTATAATTCTTATAAAAATTTAATAAGTGTCTATAATATACGGTACGCATTTGATTAAAAAATCCCAAAAATATGCTTCATTTTACTTTTTTAGGTACTTCTTCAGGTGTGCCCACCCTTTCACGCAATGTTTCAGGATTAGCTGTTCGTAATAGTAAAAATAAGGACTGGATTTTAATTGATGCTGGTGAAGGTACACAGCATCGTATTCAGCAAGCTAGACTTTCTCTACAAAACCTAGTTGCCATTTGTATTACACACGTTCACGGCGACCATTGTTATGGCCTAGTTGGTTTACTGGCAAGTGCGGGCATGAATGCCCGTACAAAACCATTAATAGTCATTGCACCGAAAGAAATACAACAGTGGTTTGAAACCACTACTCAACTTACAGATTTATATTTGCCCTATCCAATCAATTTCATTGATGTTAATGAGGCAACACAGTCACAGCAAATCACCGATGAATTCATCGTTCAAGCACATCCACTGAGCCATCGTGTTCCAAGTTTTGCTTTTAGTATTTATATCAAATCTATTCAGAAGAAGTTAGATACTCAGGCTCTAACTCAGCTTGGCGTTCCCAAAGGTGATATCTGGGGGCATTTAAAACGCGGCTATGATGTTGAGTTTGAAGGACGAATTTTAAAATCGAAAGATTTTATCAAAGTTCAGAATCAGCAAATTCATGCAATTATAGGTGGTGATAATGATCGGCCAGAATTATTAGCCGATGCTTGTAAGGATGCTCAACTCCTTATTCATGAATCGACTTATTTGCAGACAGTTTTAGATAAAGTAGGAAAAGGTCCAATGCACAGCTCAGCAAAAATGGTAGCTGAATTTGCAGAGCAGCAATCTCTAGATAATTTAATTCTGACACACTTTAGCCCTAGACATCAGGATAAAACTGGGCAGCAAGCTATTGCCGAAGAAGTTCGCCAATTTTATAAAGGTCATTTTTATTTAGCGAATGATTTTGACGAATTTACTTTAAGTGAAACAGGACAACTTTTAAAAATCGACTAAAAATCATATTTGTTGTGAAATCGAATTCACCGAATTGAGTCCAGATCATTTTCATGTAAAGGTCAAAGTTTAAGAAGCTCATAACTGAGCTTCTTATTTCTTAAAAAAATTACTCTACAGATGCCAAAGCAGTTACTAGTAACTTCCAGCATTTATCTACAGTATCAACTTTTACTCGTTCACCCGGTGCATGCGCACCTTGAATATCTGGTCCAAATGAAACCATCTGCAAATATGGGTAATGTTCAGCAATAATCCCACACTCTAAACCCGCATGGATTACTTTAAGATTTGGTTCAATATTAAAAGCATTTTGATAGGCTTGTTGTAAGCACTTTAGAGCCGCCGAGTCAGGGTTTGGTGTCCAACCTGACACTAACGGTGTGAGTGAAGAAGTAATATTAAATTGACTAAAATGTACCTGAATTTTTTCTGCAAAGTCTTGAGCTTCTTGGTTCACCATTGAACGAACCATTAAGACAGCTTTTCCGACCTCTCGATTTAATTTTACAACCCCGATATTGTTTGAGGTTTCAACCACATCTGGTAGAACTTGACTCATACTTGCAACGCCATAAGGGCTTGTTGCCAAAGCTTGCAACCATTCATTTTGCTGTTGTTGAGCAATCACTTCGGTCACTTCAGCACCAGTGGGTTGAATACTTAATTGCAAGTTGTCATCAATACCCTGTAGCTGTTCTTTCCATGCCGTTTGATATTCAGCAAGTAATTTTTCTAATTCGGGTAATTGGTTAGACGAAATTGCAATGGTTGCCACTGCTTCTCGAGGTAAAGCATTACGGGCCGTACCACCTGTAAATTCAACAAGGTGTCCACCAAGCTTTGCTAAATGGTGATTTAAAAAGCGGACTAAAATAACGTTGGCATTGCCACGTCCTAAATGAATATCTACGCCAGAATGACCTCCTTTAAGACCCGCAACCTGAATATTCACAATGTTCAGATTTTCAGGGATTGGTTCATAAGTAAGTGGTTGTTCTACTTCAACATCAATACTTCCAGCACAGCCAAGATATAACTGCCCCCACTCTTCTGTATCAATATTAAATAACCATTTCCCTTTTAGGATCCCAGACTCTAAAAGCCGTGCACCACTCATCCCTGCTTCTTCATCAACGGTTAGAAGAACTTCAATTGGCCCATGAGCAATATCATTTGAGTCTAAAACTGCTAAAGCTAAGGCTACCCCAATGCCATTATCAGCACCTAAAGTAGTGTCTTTGGCAACTAACCAGCCGTCTTCAAGAACTGGACGGATCGGGTCTTTAAAGAAGTCATGTACCGTGCCAGTATTGGCTTGTGTAACCATATCTAAATGTCCCTGAAGAATCACTCCAGACACATGTTCTTTACCTGCAGTCGCATCTTTACGAATAATCAAATTACCGACTTCATCCACATAAGTTTCTAAATTGCGGCTTTCAGCCCAGTTCTGTAAAAACTCGCGAAGCTTTTGTTCATGTTTTGAAGGACGAGGAATAGTACAAAGTGTTTGAAAATGCTGCCAAACGACTTGAGGAGATAATGCTGCAATATTAACTTGTGTCATGAAAACCACACTCTAATTATGTAAATATCTTAATAATTTCAATATACACAATGCATTAAAGATAGGTAGGGATTTCGGGAAAGATTTTGTATTTTTATCTTTAATCTCAAGAGGTCGTACGACTTTTCTAAAAAGCCGCACTTCATAAAAAACTCTTAAAATATTATGTTTTAGCTTTTCCACTCAAATGCTGAAAAGCTATGATCGGCTTTCAAGCTATTTTCAACGGCCTGTGCAAGCTGACGAATAATGCTTTGTGTTTCAATTTTCTCAAACCAATCTTGTTCTTCATCTGGATTGGCAGAGATTTCACACATGAGATGCCCTTCATGATCTGTTTTCTGGCAAGTAATAGATAATGGCAAAAGATGATTATCAATACTCACTTCTACTTTTTCATGTTCATGCACAATGTGCTGTGCATCGAAGCCATAATGCCCCAATTGTTTAAACAGTAAAGCCGCTACATATTCTTGAGTGATATGGCATTCATTTGGTGGATGATCAAGCACCCCATGTTGTGGGCAACTGGCAATAAATTGTAATTTTTTCATCCTTTATCCTAACACTTTTATCATTATCTGCACTTAGCATAAGCAATAAACAAACAGCAGCCAAGCCTTTAGCCCGCTGCTGCCGTTGCTATTGTGTTAGCAATTATAAAATGTGTCAGGTCAAAAGTTATTGGCTAACTTCGATTGTTAAACCTGCACGATTCGCCAACTCAGTGAAAGTTGGGAAGCTTGTCGCCACAGTTTCAGTACCATGAATTGTAATCGGACCAGAATTACGAAGACCTGCCATACTAAAACTCATCGCAATACGGTGGTCATGGTGTGATTCAATTTCACCGCCAGCAAAGATTGGTGACCAATCGCCAGATTTGCCTTTACCTTCGATAATAATGCCATCATCAGTTGGTGTGCAGTCAATGCCCATGATTTTTAAACCATCTGCCATGACCTGAATACGGTCAGACTCTTTCACACGAAGTTCCGCCGCACCAGTTAATACTGTTTGCCCTTCGGCACACGCTGCTGCAATAAACAAAGCTGGGAATTCATCAATTGCTAAAGGTACTTGGTCTTCAGGCATATGGATGCCTTTAAGCGTGCGTGAACCTTTAATATGAATATCAGCAATAGGTTCACCACCGGCAATACGTTCATTTTCAACGGTCAGGTCAGCACCCATCTGTTTTAAAATTTCAATTACGCCTGTACGTGTTGGATTAATACCTACAGCTTCAAGAACAACATCGGAACCTTCTGTAATTGCAGCACCCACCATAAAGAAAGCAGCAGATGAAATATCAGATGGAACTTGAATATTAGTACCTACTAATTTTCCGCCACCAACAAGAGAAATCTTGTTGCCTTCAGTTTTAACATCATAACCAAAAGCACGCAGCATGCGCTCCGTGTGGTCACGAGTTGGTTCTGGTTCAGTTACCGAAGTTTCACCTTCAGCCCATAGGCCCGCAAGTAAAATACCCGACTTCACCTGAGCAGATGCCATTGGCAAGTCGTATTGAATACCTTTTAATTGCTGACCACCCGTAATGCTTACAGGTGGTGTACCTTTCTCACCTGTTGTCTGGATTTGTGCGCCCATTAAACGCAATGGCTTAGCAATACGCTCCATTGGACGTTTAGAAAGTGATGCATCACCTGTCATTACTGAATCAAATTTTTGTGCAGATAACATACCTGAAAGCAAACGCATGCTGGTTCCAGAGTTACCCATATACAAGGCACTCGCTGGTGCTTTTAAACCATGCATGCCTACACCATGAATGGTCACTTCACCATTCTTCGGGCCTTGAATGCTTACACCCATATCACGGAAAGCTTGCAAAGTCGCCAAAGCATCTTCACCTTCAAGGAAACCAGTGACATGAGTCGTGCCTTCTGCAATAGCACCAAACATAATGGAACGATGTGACACAGATTTGTCACCCGGTACGGTAAATTTACCTTTAAATGCCTTATTTCCCGGTAAGATACTGAATTGCTGTGTCACCTTATTTTTCTCCATTAAAGGTTTTTTGGCTAACATATGATTGAAATGTTGACGTGCTGCCTGAGCATGGCCGAGTAAACCCATTAATGCATGAGAATCTTCGTTTTCAATCAGTTTTCTAAGTACGGTAAGTTGCTTTTCAAAGCCATCTACAGCATTTAATATGGCTGTTTTATTGGCAAAGAAAATGTCATGCCACATTTGTGGATCACTAGCTGCAATCCGTGAAAAATCGCGAAAGCCACCTGCTGCATAGCGGAAAATATCAAGATTATCTTCACGGTTTGCAAGTTGCTCGACCAAATTAAATGCCATCAAGTGCGGTAAGTGACTCGTATGCGCCAAAACCTCATCATGCTTGGCAACATCCATACAAATAACTTCAGCCTTAGCAGCTGACCAAAGTTGAATCAGTTTCTCAACTGCCCATTCTGCGCTTGTTGGTAATGGCGTTAAAATAACTTTGTGATTTGCAAATAAATCGACCTTACCTGCATGAACGCCCGTATGCTCACTACCAGCAATAGGATGTCCTGGTACAAAACCTGCTGGTAAATCTTCACCAAATATAGCTTTTGCTGCATCAACAACATTACCTTTTGTACTTCCCACATCTGTTAAAACCGTGCTTTCTGACAAATAAGGCTTAATTTGCTCAAGCACTTTTTGTGTCGCACGTACTGGCAAGGCTAAAACAACTAAATCTGCCCCTTTCACAGCCTCTACAGGATCAGAAAATCCTTCTTGTATTAAGCCAAGTGATTTTGCATCTTCTAAAGTTTTCTGTGAGCGTGTAGAAGCCACAATAGTTGTCGCTAACTTTTCGGCAACAATAACCCGTGCCAAACTCGACCCGATGAGTCCTAAACCAATAAATGCAACTTTTTTAAATAGGGGTTGTGACATAACTTCAACTTTGCTTTTGCTCAAAGTTATTTAAACCTTTGAGCAATTTGTTTTTAAGCATAATGACATGCCCATCTTGATGCATGTCATTATTCCAACATGAGTAATTAGAGAACGGCAGCAGGATAAGAACCTAAAATACGAAGCTCTTTTACCATTGGACGAATATCATTGATTGCCGCAGCAACATTCTCTTGATCGATATGGCCTTCCAAATCGATAAAGAATACATATGCCCACTTTTCAGGTAATGCTGGACGGGTTTCAATACTTGTTAAGCTAATATTATGTTTTGCAAACGGCGCTAAAATTTCTAATAAAGCACCAGCACGGTCATGTGCTGAAATTAATAATGAAGTTTTGTCATTGCCACTTTGTGGAATTTTTTCACGGCCAATGACTAAGAAACGAGTGGTATTTTCCGGATTATCTTCAATATTACTATGCAAGATTTCAAGGTTATACATACCTGCTGCAATATCAGATGCAATCGCTGCTGAGTGCCATTCGTTGCGAATACGACGTGCAGCTTCCGCATTTGAGTTTAAGGCAACACGTTCAACCCCCGGATAATGAGCGTCTAACCACTGGCGGCATTGAGCCAAAGTTTGTTGGTGCGCATAAATCTGTTTAATACTGTCTTTACGCGTATTTTCAGACACTAGGAATTGATGATGAATACGTAATTCAACTTCACCAATCACATTTAAATTCGATGTTTTAAAACAATCTAAAGTATGGTTCACAATACCTTCAGATGAGTTTTCAACTGGGACTACACCATAATGTGCACTACCCGCTTCTACTTCACGGAACACTTCATCAATAGTTGGTAATGGACGAACTACTGCATCTTTACCAAAGTGTTTAAGAACAGCAGATTGAGTAAAAGTCCCTTCTGGTCCTAAGAAAGCAATACTTTGCGGAGCTTCCAAAGCAAGGCAAGCAGACATAATTTCACGGAACAAACGCGCCATGGTTACATCAGACAAAGGACCTTGGTTGCGCTCCATGACTTTGCGTAAAACTTGTGCTTCACGTTCAGGACGATAAAACAAAGGATTCTCTTCGGAAGCAAATTTAGCTTTTGCAACAGCTTCAGCAAGGCTTGCGCGTCGATTTAATAATTCTTGAATCTGTTGATCTACACTATCAATATCTTCGCGAATTTGTTCTAAACTAAGAGAAGTCGTTTTGTTTTGATCATCGTTGATCATTAGAATGCAGCCTCAGTAAAATCATCTTTTAAACGAGAGTATAACAATAGTCTGCTTTGATTTGTTAGGCAATATAGCTGTAAGAGCTTTTTTCATTAACCTTTTTGCTCACATTTCTTGATCACTTTATTTGATAATGATTTTCATTTATCATTTGCATAATAAATTTTATTATCGTCCATTATGCAAAAATCATTTTTCCTTTTATCTAATAGTTTTCTATTAAGTACTTTAATAAGCTGTCCTGTTTTGGCTGAAACGCCTATACAAAATCAATCAAAAATCGTTTTTCAAAATAATCAGGCACAATTTCAAATCAAATCTAAAAATACAGCCCATGATTATCTTGTTCAAATTTATAAACCGCCTGTCGCCCCACCCCAACATGGTTATCCAGTACTTTATATATTAGATGGAAATGCTACGTTTCCAAGTGCTACCAATATTGCTCAGTCGATTGGCGCTGGTTCTACTAAATTAGGACTAGATCCACTCATGATCGTAGCAGTTGGTTACCCTCAGCAAAAAACCTTTGATGTGCAAAAGCGTGCTTATGATTACACTCCAAAACCTTCTGCTGAATTTCAAGCACAAGGTAAATATAAATATGGGGGTGCTGATCAGTTTATTGCTTTTTTAAATAGCGAACTCAAGCCTACAATTGCAAAACAATTTCCGATTAATAGCCAACAGCAAAGTCTTTATGGACATTCTTTTGGAGGTTTGTTTGTGCTTTATCACTTTTTTCAAAAACCAGATGCATTTCAGCGTTACTTTGCTGCAAGCCCTTCTCTCTGGTTTGACCAAGGCATGTTATTTCAGCAGTTAAATCATTGGCAAAGTCAAAAACCAAATCATTCTCCTTTACTCATGACCACAGTCGGTACACATGAGCAAGGTGGCCCTCACACTCAACTTAACAATAAATTTAATGAAGCAGATTTCTTTAAAGCCTTAGAAAATAAACGTTCAAACCAGTTTAGTTATTGGCATTTTTATAATCCTGCTGAACAACACATTACAAATTTGTATGCGAGCTTACCTAAAGCACTTATGTTTGCTTCATGTCAAAATTTAGAAAGCTGTAAATCTTTATTTGATGGGCCATTGCAGCAGCCAGCCAAGTAAAAACATAATTACATTTAAAGATGATTATTTCGTTGTTCTTAAAGATAGTCCTCTTAATATATAGATTGGTTATACTGACCCAATATGTCATAACAACAGTAAAATAGAATGAATAAAATTATTGTTTTAGGCTTACTGGGTATTACAAGTTTTAGTTTAACGGCTTGTGGCGGTTGCCCCTTAATCGCAGGATGCAATGGTAGGGATAATTCTCCGTACTACATGACGACTGTCGGTAATCAAGTTCGTGGCATTCCAATCCCACCTCAAACCAAGCTGACCTATAAGTCGCAAAATTTCAGACAGAAATTTGAGCAAACACATGTTTTAAAAGAGAAAAATTTATCAGGCATCTATTTACCACCGGATACAGCAATCATTTGGGGCGGTATGCCAGCAGACAAGTTTATACAGTTTTCTAATCCCGAAATGAAAGGATTTTCAGTCTATCCAGCACGAGGATTTAAAGCAGAATTATCAAATGAGTTTTTACGTTTATGGAAAAGCTGTGAAAGTGATTTAAACATTAACTTAAAGAATCCAAATGATTGGTCATTTAATCCTGAAAATATGAAAATAACGGGTTGTGGTGTCGTCTTTCAAGAACGGAGTAAATACACCGAAGATTCATTCCATCAAGATGAAGCAGATGAGTTTTTAAGAAAGATGAATCATGCATTACAGCAATTACCGAAACAACAAGACTATCCTGTCATTCAACAGAAGACCAAATAGTTAAAAACAAAACAGCCCATTCTAGGACAGGCTGTTTTTCTCTGCTTAATTAAGCTTTGCCAATTAATCCACGCGCTACGATTTCTTTCATAATTTCATTTGTACCACCGTAAATACGTTGAATACGTGCATCTACAAAGAAACGTGAAATTGGATATTCAGTCATATAACCATAACCACCAAAGAGTTGCAGCAAGTTATCTGCGACTTTCATTTGCATGTCAGTGCTGAAACTTTTAAGCGCCGCTGCTGTTTCCACATCAAGCTTACCTTCTTGATATAGAGCAACGTTTCTCTCATAAAAAGCAGCTGTAGCAAGCTCATCAATTTTTGCTTGTGCTAAAACAAAACGCGTATTTTGGAACTGTGAAATGGGTTGACCAAATGCATGACGCTCTTTTACATAAGCAGTTGCTAAATCAATTGCACCGCGGATTGCCCCAATTGCGGTAGATGCAATAGCTGTACGTTCTCGCGGTAACTCTTGCATTAAATAAGCAAAGCCTTGTCCAGCTTGACCGAGTAACTGGTTTTTAGGAACCTTAACATTGTCAAAAAACAGCTCAGATGTGTCTTGAGAATGCAGGCCGATTTTGTCTAGATTTGTGCCTTTTTTGAAGCCTTCTAGATGAGTATCAGCTAATAATAATGAAACACCTTTTGCACGCGCTTGAGGATCAGTTTTTACTGCAAGCACAACAAGATCAGCATGCTGTCCATTTGAAATAAAAGTTTTTGAGCCATTTAATAAATAATGGTCATCTTGCAAAATGGCGCTAGTACGCATTGATTGTAAATCCGAACCCGCTCCAGGTTCAGTCATACCAATTGCACCAACCACTTCACCTGTTACCATTTTCGGCAACCAATATTGTTTTTGCTCTTCTGTGCCAATATGTAAAATATATGGTGCAGCAATTTCAGAGTGGCAAGAAATCGCTGTTGATAATGCACAAAAACCAGCACGTGCCGATTCTTCAACCAACATTAATGAATAATAGGTTGGTACGCCGTAACCACCGTATTCTTCTGGAACATCCACACATAAAAAGCCATTTTCGCCCAGTTGATTCCAGACAGAACGTGGCATGATTCCTTCGCGTTCCCATTGGTCATAATGTGGAGCAATATGCTCATTCATAAAACGTTTAAAATTATCACGGAATAATTCTAAATCTGCATCGTATGCCAACATAATATTTTCCTTCAGCTTTATTGTTTTATCGAATCTCATTGCTCTGCATGCTAATCATTTTTTTAGCAACTGTCATGGCATAGCTGCTCATTAAAACTGTACTTTTCAGTCAGCCAATAAAAAAGGAAGCCAAAGCTTCCTTTTTTATATAGGTTTATTTGAATTAATCTAAACCTTCAGCGACTTGAGGAGTTTTTTGCTCCATCATTTTTCTGTCGACTTCATCTGGATTGTTTAAAGCATCATTTAGCTTATCTTTATCTAAAGCACCGACCCATTTAGCAACAACAATCGTTGCTAATGAGTTACCAACAAGGTTAGTTAATGCACGGGCTTCTGACATGAAACGGTCAATACCTAAAATCAATGCCAGACCTGCCACTGGAATATGCCCTACAGCAGATAAAGTTGCAGCCATAACAATAAAGCCAGATCCTGTTACACCCGCAGCACCCTTAGATGAAATTAAGAGTACCAACAACAAAGTAATCTGATGTTGAATATCAAGCTGTGTATTTGTTGCCTGAGCAATAAAGATTGCAGCCATAGTCAAATAAATTGACGTACCATCTAGGTTAAATGAATAACCTGTTGGGATAACTAAACCAACTACAGATTTTTCACAACCTGCAATTTCAAGTTTACGTAACATGCGAGGCAACACAGATTCAGAAGAAGATGTACCAAGTACAATTAATAACTCTTCACGAATCAGGCGAATCATCTTAAGGATACTGAATCCACTAATACGGCTGATTGTACCCAAAATTAAGAAGATAAAGAGTAAGCACGTAATATAGAAGCAGATAATGAGCTGCCCTAATTGTACGAGTGAACCAACGCCATATTTACCGATAGTGAATGCCATTGCACCGAATGCACCAATCGGAGCCAATTTCATGACCATATTCACAATGTTAAAGAACACATGTGCAACTTGATCAATAAATTTTAAAACTGGACGTCCTGCATCCCCTAACTTATGTAAAGCAAAACCAAAGAGAATTGCAAAAAGAAGGACTTGTAAGATTTCACCATTTGCAAACGCGCCAACCACCGTATCAGGAATGATGTGCATTAAGAAATCAATGGTAGATTGTGACTCACCAGAACTGACGTATTTTTGAATGCCCGAAGTATCGAGAGTGGTAGGGTCAACATTCATCCCTACACCCGGTTTAGCAATGTTAATTACAACAAGGCCAATTAGAAGTGCAATTGTTGAAACGATTTCAAAGTATAACAACGCAACGCCGCCAGTTTTTCCGACTGACTTCATGCTTTCCATGCCAGCAATACCGCTTACCACGGTACAGAAAATAACTGGAGCAATGATCATCTTGATCAAACGAATAAAGGCATCACCTAATGGCTTGAGTTTTTCACCTAACCCCGGAATATGCTGTTCGACACCATTGACAATTTGCGTTGAGCTTGGAGAAAAATGCCCTACCAAGATACCCGCAATAATCGCAATAATCACCTGAAAATAAAGTGATTTATAAATCGGTTTTTTAGCCATAACTTTACTTCAATCTATATTTCCAAGTCCGTTGGAAATACCAAAATGAAACGTCTATTCTTTACGAATACACAGCCCTAACCTTTCACATTAACACCGCAAAAGGGAAATGGTTTTTTGTGAACAAAAAACCTTCCTACTACCTCAATGAAAACAAAATAGATGTTTTCTAAAACAGGAGAATACCTGAAGTTTCTAACCACTATGAGTAGCTAGAAATAACCTCTTACTTTTTCAATAAAAAGCTGAAGATATAGGAGAATCACATAAAATTATGATATGAGTGCTCAAAAAAGCACGAGAAAGTGTACTCGAATTAAATAACGATTCGGTTAATTTTTTAGCTAATACGCATAAAAAACACTCAGGTAGCCTTAAGACTTTAGTATAAGAAACACTTTTGATATTTTTTCAGCAGTTTTTTATGTCATATTGATTAAATACTTGTGGACATTTCATTTTGAGCTGCCTACATCCCATCATTTTTATTGTTTTGAACTACGATGAATACTAAACGTAATATCTATAAAGATGCTGAACATCCCTTTGCTCAATATGTCCGTATTTTAGGTAAGGGGAAAACCGGATCTCGCTCTTTAAGCTATGAAGAAGCCTATCAAGCTTTTACCATGATTTTAAAAGGTGAAGTGCTAGATGTGCAGCTAGGTGCATTTTTAATGCTACTTCGGGTTAAAGAAGAATCGATTGATGAACTTGCAGGGTTTGTGCAAGCGACCAAAGATCAGCTTCATTTTGAACCTTTAGATGTTGATTTAGATTGGTCATCTTATGCAGGTAAGCGAAAACACTATCCATGGTTTTTGTTAGCCGCTCTTACACTTGCCCAGCATGGCCATAAAATTGTTATGCATGGTGCATCAGGTCACACGCTTAACCGTGTTTATACTGAGCAAGTCTTAGAATATCTTGGTTATCAAATTTGCCATTCTGAACAAGAAGTTCGTACACAATTAGCAGAGCAAAATTTTGCTTACTTACCACTAGACGTGATTTCACCAGTTTTAAGTGACTTGATATCTCTAAGAAATGTCATGGGATTGCGTTCGCCTATTCATACTTTGGCCCGTTTAATTAATCCTTTTAACGCTAAGGCTACCTTACAAGCAATATTCCACCCTGCTTATAGAACTTCACATCAACATAGTGCGTTACGCTTAGGCTATCAAAATAGTGCCGTCATTAAAGGTGAAGGTGGTGAATTTGAACGAAATCCAGATGCTAAGACACTCATTTGTGGTATTAAAAATGGTGAGCTTTATGAACATGAGTTACCAAAGCTCACACCTGAGCGAAGCCCAATTGAAGAAGAATTAGATTTAGCAACATTTAAAGCAGTATGGCTTGGTCAGCAGCATCATGAATATGGCGAAATGGCCGTAACAGAAACCATCGGAATTGCGCTATATACGATGGGCGTTGTTGCTAATTTTGAAGAAGCGATGCAAAAAGCAAAAGTGTTATGGGATACACGAAATTTAAGCAATCTTAATTCGTAGTTAACAAATGCTATCGTGAAGGTCGACATGGATGTCGACCGTATCACTGCGATACAGGAAGTATCGTCAGTGATACAGAGGATTTTTGGTTACTTTTGATCCTTCAAAAGTAATAAAAGCCTATATGCTATAACTTATGAAAAACATGCTATATAAGGCTGTATGGAATAACCAAAAATAATTTTCTGTCTTATTAAGTTTTAAACAAAACGAATCGGTTTAAACTCTGGTTCATGCTTGTGATGATCATCATCACACTCTTCACCTTCTTCTTTTGTACCACGGTCAATATAACCGCTACGCTGATCTTCTGGTAAGTTCTTTAACTCCCAAGCGATTACAGCTTGCATACAAGTCTCACGTTGCTCTTTAGTTAAAACAACGCCGTTTGGCCATTTACCAATTTCTACTGCTGTTTTTAACCGCTCCACAATTTCAGGGTTTAAAACAGATAGCATTTGTTCAATATTCATGATTCATCTCTTTGAAAAGATTCAAAATCTTGGTTCCAACCAAGTTTGGTACGGCAGGCCATATAGAAATCATAACCTGGTGGATGCAATAAACTTAGTTTAAATGGGTGTTTACGGATGTGTAAACTGTCTCCAACATTGAGCGAGACACTATGTTGTCCATCTGCACTCACCATTGGTAACACCCGATTTTCGCGAATAACAATTTTAATTTCGCTTTGACCACCGACTACGATGGGACGTGATGACAATGTATGGGGATGCATTGGAACTAATGCAATAGCATCCATACTTGGATGTAAAATTGGGCCACCACCTGACAATGCATAAGCCGTTGATCCGGTTGGAGTCGAAACAATTAAACCATCACTATGTTGGCGGTAAACATATTGACCATCAATATTAAGCTCGAAGTCAATCATGTGTACCGATTTACCCGAGTGCAAAACCACATCATTTAAGGCAATAGCGTCATAAATGACTTCACCATTTGTTCGTACTTCCATTTCAAGCAAGAAACGACGGTCAAGCTGGAAATGCCCTTGAAGTACTTGGTCAAGTTTGAAAATGGCTTCTGAAGGTTTGATATCAGTTAAAAAACCTAACCGCCCACGGTTGATGCCAATAACAGGCGTATTGTAGCGAACTAAAGCTCTAGCAGCGTGAAGTAAAGAACCGTCACCTCCAACAACTATGACTAAATCAGCAACTTCACCCAATAAATGACGACTTACTATTTGTGCATGATCATAAGGCACTAATTCAGCAGTTTCCTGATCAAAAATGGGGTTTAAGCCTAGGTTCAACAAATGATCATGAATTAAACATAGTGTTTCTACTACTGATGATTTATCTGGTCGACCGATTAACCCGACGTTTCTGAAGGACTTATGTGAAATTTGCACGAATGAGTAAGCTCCGCTGCGATACTTGGCTATAATAACATTAACCTGATTAATTTAAAAAAACATAACAACAAGATGCTGTAAAATTCAATCTAAGTTTTCCAATTATTCACAGTTTTATCATTGCAAATTGATGACAAGCTATCGCATCATTACAGGCATTGTTAGGGTTTTATCTCATTTTTATGAAGTTTGAACGTGGTATCGGTTTCTTTGCACTAATTTTTTCCATTTTGGTCATTGGTGCTTTTATTGCTCTTAGTATCTATCTGATTCGTTTAGATAATATTATCCGTGAAAAATTTGAAGGACAACGGTGGGATATTCCCGCCAAAGTGTTTGCACGACCTTTGGAAATTTATAATAACGCGCCTATTACCCAAGCAAATTTCACTCAAGAATTAAAACTCTTGGGTTACAAAACTTCAAGTAATTATGACAAGTCTGGAACCTATGTTACTCAGGGTAGCAACATGTATATCCATACACGTGGTTTTGATTACGGTGACAGTGTTGAACCCGAACAAGTACTAGAGTTAAGTTTTGCAAATGATCAGGTTGCTGAAGTTCGAAGTACAAAACCTTCTTCAACTGGTGTTGCACGACTAGAGCCACTTCTGATTGGCGGGATCTACCCTCAACATAATGAAGACCGTGTTCTCATTAAACTGAATAATGTCCCTAAACCACTTATTGAAGCTTTAATTTCAACAGAAGACCGTAATTTCTATCATCATCACGGTATTTCAATTCGTGGTACTGCCCGTGCATTAGTGAGTAATATCACAGGTGGTAAACGTCAAGGTGGTTCAACCCTGACTCAGCAATTAGTTAAAAACTTCTACCTCACACCTGAACGTACACTCAAACGTAAAGTTAATGAAGCATTAATGGCTTTACTCATTGAACTGCATTACAGCAAAGATGAGATTTTAGAAGCCTACTTAAATGAAGTAAATCTAGGCCAAAATGGTAACTACTCAATTAATGGCTATGGTTTGGCTTCTCAATTTTATTTTGGTTTACCTTTACGTGAGCTTAGCGTTGCACAGCAAGCTTATTTAGTTGGTTTAGTGCAAGGCCCTTCTTTGTATAACCCTTGGAAAAATCCTGAAGGTGCAAAAAAACGCCGCGATACCGTGTTAAATAACATGCGTGTAATGGGTTATTTAACTCAAGCAGAATATGAAGATGAAATTGCACGTCCTTTAAATGTATTAAGTAAGCCAAGTTTAGGGCCTGCAAAATTCCCTGACTTTTTAGATATTGTGCGTCGTCAATTACGTACAGAATATCAAGAAAGTGATTTAACTAATCAAGGCTTACGTATTTTTACGACGTTAGATCCTATTACTCAAACTCAAGTTCAAAATGCGTTTAAAGCTTCTGTAGAGCGCTTAGCAAACAGCAACCCATCACGTTTGAAAAATTTACAAGGTGCTGTACTGATTGCACATCCAGAAAACGGCGAGCTTGTTGCTGCTGTTGGTTCTACACAAGACTTTACTGGTTTTAACCGTGCTGTAGATGCAAAACGCCAAGTCGGTTCTTTATTAAAACCTGTGATTTATTTAAGTGCTATTGAATCTGGGCGTTATAACTGGGCAACCCAAATTGAAGATGCACCGATTAGTATCCCTGTAGATGGTGGCAAAAGCTGGACACCTAAAAACTACAGTGGTGGCGGACATGGTGTAGTCAGCTTGAGTGAAGCGTTAGCTAACTCATATAACCTATCGGCGGTACGCTTGGGTCAAGAGTTTGGTTTATCAACATTTACCAACAATTTAAGAAAGTTTGGTGTTGAGTCGACCATTCCTGCCTACCCTTCTATTTTCCTTGGGGCAGTCAATATGTCACCAATGGAGGTTCTTGGAATTTATGAGAACTTTGCTACAGGTGGCTTTAAATATCCAACTCGTGCAATTCGATCTGTCGTAGATGCGAATGGCCGCCTGCTTGACCGTTATGGCCTTAATGTTCAACAAACGATTGATCCATCTGTTGGCTATATTATGAACTATGGTCTACAACAGGTCATGTCTTCGGGTACTGGTCGCGCAGCTTATAATAGCTTGTCTCCAGCTTTGAAATTGGCGGGTAAATCAGGTACGACTAACGATACACGTGACTCATGGTTTGCGGGCTACTCAGGTAACCACGTTGCTGTAGTGTGGTTAGGTTTAGATGACAACAAAGTAACAGGATTAACAGGTTCATCTGGTGCATTGCCAGTATGGATTAATGTGATGAAACAATTACGTCAAACGCCTGTAAATCTACGTCAACCAGACACAGTACAGTGGCAGTGGATTGACCGTGCAACGGGGGATTTATCTGCTCAGGCATGTGATGGTGCTATGTATATTCCGATGCTAACCCATACGGTTCCACACCGTGCTACGCCATGTGGAGCACCTTATTATCAAGTTGATCCAACATATACGCCACAAAGTGATAACACAATTCCTGATTCTCAGGATGATAATACCGACAGTTATATTCGTGAAAGTGAAAACCAGATGGAACAAGATCTGTCAAACAACTCACGTGTAATTTCAAGTGGTAGTTATAACAACTAAGCGTTAACAGGAAATTAGGATATGTTGAAGAAAGGTGTTTTTTATATTGGTGCTGTTCTTATGGTCGGCTGTACAACTCTACCCGATCATTCTGACTCCAAAGAGAAAACACCTACTCCTCCAGTCAAAAAGACGGAAACTCCATCAGGTGTAAAAATTACGCCTTATGATCACCCAGAAATTCAACGTAAAAATTTACAGGTGATTGTTCCTCAACAGAAAAAGCCTCAACATTTTAGTGATGATGGTAGCCAGTTACCTGCATTTAAAGTTTTAATGCAAAAAACACAGCAGGCTTATAAAAATCAGCAATGGTCAGAGGCTGAGCGCTATGCGCTTCAAGCACAGCGTTTAGCACCACAAGCAGCTGAGACTTATTTATTTCTTGCGCTTACGGCAAATCATAAACAGCAATATTCTAATGCTGAGTCTTTAGCAAGACGTGGTTTGAGTTTTGCCCAAAGTCAGCCAATGAAAAAACAGCTATGGTTAGTCATCTTAAAAGCTGGGCAACAACGTAATAATCAAAAAACTGTTCAAGAAGCACAGCAAGCATTAAAAGCTCTCTAGCTTTTAATGCTTTTTTCTCATTAGAAATTACGAATACCTGCTAAGCCATATGCACCATGCCGCTGTGCAGTGGCTAAATCGTCAGGATGTATTCCTCCTAATGCAAAAACCGGAATCTGGCTATTTTGGGCTAGATCACTAAAACGTTCCCAACCTAATGCCACAGCTTCTGGATGAGTCGTTGTTGGTTTTACAGGACTAATAAAAACGGCATCGCAACCAATCTGCTGAGCCTGTTTTAAAGAAACCGCATCATGACAAGCAGCAATATAACGTACGCCGACTATTAAATCGCCTTTATGCAAATTCATGAGTTGAGATTGTTTTAAATGAACGGTCTTAATCTGTTTTTGTAATTCAGGGCTTAATTGCTGCCAAATATCAACATTTATAATTAAATTTGATCGTTGTCCTTCATCTAAAGCAGTTAATTGCTCTATATACTGCGGCTCAAATTCTTCGATACGCCAGTACAATAAAGCATCACTACTTTCTACCGTTGAAAGCGTATTGCTAATTTTGATGAGATGAGGCCAGTATAGCCTCTTTATGATGTCTTTATTGGCTTTAGGGAAGTTTAAATGAAGTAGCTGATCACGTGTGTACCATGCCCATGGCTGGTGAATAAGATTTAATAGTTGATCAGGCACATAACTATGGAATAAATGTAAATTAACAATGATGTCATCATATTCATGGTGAATATAATCAAATTGGTGCCAATCTTTTAAACCAATACCCACTTCTTCATAGATTTCACGGCGGCAGGCTTCTTCTGGTGTTTCACCCTGCTCAACCTTTCCACCAGGGAACTCATGCTTTCCACCTTGATATTGCTGCTCTTCGCGCCATCCAACTAATATTTTTCCACGATGGATCAAGATTGCTATAGCGACATCGACTATTGGTTTGGGCATCTTTTTACTCTCTAAAACTTTTCTCAAGTGTAAGCAAATTTTATCATTTTATAAAATCTTAAAAATCTCATTGACAGATCTATTCGATAATGATTATCATTTAAATCGTTCAAGAACATACCACGGAGCACAACAAATGAACGCACCTTTTAGCTTATTTACCCGTAACAATGACACAGCTCACGCCTTACCAATGTTACATTCTAATAATCTCTTTGCATTAGGCCGTGAAATTCGCATTATGCATGCTGGCGAGGAATATCGTTTACGCCTCACTCGCAACAATCGCCTAATTTTAACCAAATAAAAAACATACTCGCGTTTCAATAATATTCGTGGGAAAACAAAAAATGGATAGCATGGGTAACCATGCTATTTTTTATGAAGGAAGAATAATCTCTGCCCTCAGACCACCTTGTTCAGCATGCATAAAATGTAACTTGCCATTATGCAATTCAATAATTTTTCGAGTAATTGAAATTCCTAACCCAGAACCTTGCTGCTGAGTACCAAGCACCCGGAAAAAACGCTGCCCTAACCGTAATAGCACTTCATCATCTACCCCATTTCCCGTGTCTTCAATAGACACCTTAATTTGCTGTTCATACTGACTAATCTCAACATGAATAGAGCCTAAATTCGGGCTATAACGAATGGCGTTATCAAATAAATTTCTAAAAGCAATAAACAGCAATTCTTCATTCGCATATGTTTTAGTTTCTGTCGATAAAGTATTTGTCTCTATCAACATCTGTTTAGCTTTCGCATCTAAATCTACAGTTTCAATCACTCTTGCCAACAAATAATTTAAATCGATAACTGTCTTAGGCAGATCGGGCTGCTCAGCTTCATTAGGTTCCAAACGAGCAAGAAGTAACAAATTTTCAAGTATTTTTGTACTTCTAGAAACGTCTTCTTGTATGCGTTCAAAATCTTGATGAAGTTCTGGAAGATGTTGATATTTACGCTGCAAGACCTGAAGACGCATTTGTATGGCAGATAATGGAGAACGTAACTCATGCGAGGCATCCGCGGTAAAACGCTGTTCAGCAACGAGAGCCCTTTGCAATCTTGCAAGTAATTGGTTTAATGCATCTATAACAGGTTGAATTTCTGTAATGACATCAGGTTCTTGAATTGGCTCTAAATTTGATGCAGTTTTTTGAGCAATTCGTCTAGAAAGTAAATTGAGTGCAGCCAATTGATGCTCGGTACGCCAACTTACAATGACCCATTGCAGTAACCAAAACAACACCATAAGACCGCTATATCCAGCAAGTGCTTTAAGTACCTCTTCAACACGTGTACTCATTGGTTGAAAAACTTCAACTTGTAGCTGAGAGTCTTCTTGTTGTGCAGCCAAACTACGCCATAATTGGCCATCAAACCAAAAATACGAAAAACCTTCTGATAAGTTACCTTGTTCAAAAAGTTCATGCTGATAGCTATGAGAATGAGTAAGTACTTGGCCTGTGTTTAATAACTCATATTGAATATCAAATTCATCACTCAACTCATCAAACTGTTTCATGGAGTGTTCAGAAAGATCTGAAACCAGCAAAGTATCTGAAATTTCATCCATAATTTCATCTTGCACTGACATGTTGTGATAGATAGAAAATATGGTGAGTAAGCTTAAAGCCAGTAATCCCACCACGATACTACTCCACATCGTAGTTTTAACCAGTTGAGACTGCAAAGATGAGCGATTCGATTTCATTTTACATCTCCCATACGGTAGCCGAGCCCCCGTATGGTTTTAATACTGCTGCTTCCAATTTTTTTTCGAAGTTGATAAATAAATACTTCGATTGCGTTACTTTCAATTTCCTCGCCCCATGCATAGAGTGCTTCTTCTAATTGATCACGGGTAATAATATGCTCGGGATGCACCATAAGCTTACGCAATATTTGGAATTCTTTTGCCGTTAAATCGATAGACTTGCCTGCGCTTAATACAACTTTCGCTTGTGTATCAAGTTGTAGGTCACCCCATGTTAAAACCGATTGCTGACTCAAAGTTTGTTTGCGTAATTGAGCGCGGATGCGAGCCGATAATTCTTCTAAACTAAAAGGCTTAACCAAATAATCATTTGCGCCTAAATCTAGCCCCTCTACCCGATCATGAATGCTGTCACGTGCAGTGATAAAAATAACAGGAACATTTTTTTGTTTATGGCGGATCGTTGTTAAAACCTTTTCACCAGCCAGTTGAGGCAGCCCCCGATCAAGTAAAATACAGTCATAATCATGCTGTTCGATTGCCGTCAGTGCATAATCACCTCTTTCTACCCAATCTACCTGATAACCGTCTAACTCTAACCATGATTGAATGCTTTCAGCTTGAGAGCGATCATCTTCTGCAAGCAAAATTCTCATCTATTTTTCCTGTTATATCCTGTTTTGATCTTGCCAAGCCTTTATAAAAAAAGCAAAGCCGCATGTTTTAAATGCGGCTAAAAGTAGTAAATCTAGAGATTCATTCATTAGAACTGAACGTGATCTACGTCAATCTCTACGCGTTTTAAAGGTTTATAGTCAATGTCTACTTCACCAATTAAAGTCACATTTGTATTGGCTGAAATAGGGCGACCTTGCCAAAGTTCATCATCTACATCAATTGTAATGCTACCTGTCTTGTCACGAAATTGATATTTTTCATCACCTAAAGATTTTACAACCTGACCATGTAATTTGATCGGTGTATTATCTTTTGAGGTTAATGCCTGTTTTACTGTGGTGACAGTTGCCGGAGCAATTGCAGCTTGATTCACTGGTGTATTCGCCACAACTACGCCAGCAGCAGTCATACCAGCAGTCATCAACATTACTTTAAGCATATTCATATTATTACCCTCTGTTTATGGTTCCCTCTTGGGATAAAGCAATTAAATCAACCATAAATGAGGTGAATCTTAAGAAAAACTTAATTTAATGGCACAACCCTCAAGACCTCTTCTAATGTCGTAAGTCCTTCAATCACTTTACGGGCTCCCGCAATTCTTAAAGGTTCTATACCTTCTTTTTTTGTTTGAGTTCTTAAATCATTTAATGTCACATGACTACTAATAAGGTGTTTAAGCTCAAGACTGACCGGCATAAACTCGTAAATACCGACTCGCCCTTTATAGCCTGTATGACGACAGTCTTCACAGCCTACCGCTTGATAAACCGTTTCAGGCATTTCCATAATGTAGTCAAAGGTTAAGTGTTCCCACTCATCCTCATTAATGTGAGTTTTTTGCTTACAGTGGGGGCAAAGCTGCCGTACTAAACGCTGTGCGAGCACACCTAAAATGGTTGCAGCTGTCAGAAATGGCTGTACCCCTAGATCATGTAACCGAGTCAAACTCGATGGTGCATCATTGGTATGTAGAGTTGATAGTACCAAATGACCTGTTAATGCTGCCTGAATGGCCATATTCGCTGTATCTTGATCACGAATTTCCCCAATCATAATAATGTCGGGGTCTTGACGCATGAGCGCACGCACACCGTCTGCGAAGCCTAATTCAATTGCGTTATTGACCTGCATTTGGTTAAAACTAGGCTCTAGCATTTCAATCGGGTCTTCAATAGTACAGACATTGACTTGATCAGTTGCAAGTTGCTTTAAAGAAGAATATAGCGTGGTCGTTTTACCGGAGCCTGTGGGACCCGTGACTAAAATAATACCGTGACTATTTTGTGTAATACGCTGCCATTGTTGCAGCAATGACTGATCAAAACCCAACTGCTGAAAAGAACGCACCAACACATCAGGATCGAAAATACGCATAACCAGTTTTTCACCAAATGCTGTTGGTAAGGTTGATAAACGTAATTCGGTTTCTTGCCCTTTTGGTGTACGTGTTTTTAAGCGACCATCTTGTGGTTTACGCTTTTCCGCTACATTCAAACGCCCTAAAATTTTAATTCGAGAAATCACGGCGGTCAGTGTATTTGAAGGCATGTTATAAATGGTGTGTAAAACGCCATCAATACGGAACCTGACTTTACCGTTATCTTTGCGCGGCTCCATGTGAATGTCACTGGCACTCTGCTCAAATGCAAACTGTAAAATCCAGTCGACCAATTTCACAATATGCTGATCATTCGCATCTGGGTTTTGACTATCGCCAAGCTGCAAAAGTGCTTCAACATTTTTAGTGTCGCGGTCATGAGCCGCATCTTTTTGAGCCGAGTTTACCGCGCGACTTACCTGATAATATTCTCGCAAATAACGCTGTAACTGTTCGGGATTAAGCAGTACCCGTTCAATTTTTTTAGGTGCTAGACTTCGTTCGAGATTATTGAGCCAATCTGTTTGAAAGGGCTGATCTGTTCCTATCACGATTCGGTCAGCATGAATTTCAACAGCTAAAATATGATTGCGAATCGCAAACTCTTGTGACATGACCTGCGTTAAAGCGCTGACATCTGCCTTTAAAGGATCTATTACAAATAAAGGTAGCTGAACCCGATCTGCAAACCATAAACACAAGCGGTTTAAGCTCAAATGGGCATGTGTGTGTTGCTGATCTTTTAAATTAAAATGTGCTATCCACTGTAATGGATGCCACTTTAACTGGTCTTTTTGGCGGTGACTTGACTGTACCAATAATTTGTCTCGGTCTGTAATACGACCTTCTTGTAATAGTTGTTCTAGACACCAATACGTATCTATTTCTACTTGTGCATTCATGCATTGTCCCCAATATATTTTTATAATATAGCAGAGATGCTTTAGATTTAAATATCCTTCAACATCAGTTAATTAAACCACCTCTCATCTTAATATTTTTTTGTGTCACAGGTCATATTTATAAAAATATTTTCTACCTAGTTTTGTCTAAAAAAGACACTATGCTCACTACAATAAAAAGCATAAACTGAATATGAATACATAATTTTTTTAAATTGATTCAAATCTACTTATAACAATAAGCCAAAGAGGAAGTAATATGGAACTTCCAATGACAATGTCATTACAAACAGCATCATTTGAAGAATTCATTACAGTCATTGCTGCGGCGCTTGGTTGCGGCTTGTTAATTGGCTTAGAACGAGAACGCAGTAAGCTTAAACATGAATACAAAACTTTTGCGGGTTTTCGTTCTTTTGCAATTAGTGCGTTATTAGGAGCAATCTGTTTTTTATTCGGTATTGAAATTGGAATTGTCGGTGCTTTAATTATTGGTGCTATTAGTATTGTATCTCTTAAAAATCAGCCAAATGACCCGGGCGTAACTACCGAACTCGCCTTTATTATGACTTACTTCATTGGCGCACTTTGTATTTGGAATATTTCACTCGCTGCTGGCCTAGCTGTGATCATGACAACTATCTTAATAGCCAAGCAGTCTATGCATGGCATTGCCAGTCAGTGGATTACCGAATCGGAATTGCGTGATGGTATTTTTCTGCTTGCCTTACTTTTAATTGCTTTGCCTTTAGTTCCCAATAAGCCTTTTTGGGGTCCAGTTCTAAATCCACATGTGATTTTAAAATTACTGACTTTAATTTTATTTGTGCAAGCACTCGCTCATATAGCAAAGCGATTACTCTCCTCTAAAAATGCTTTATTACTTTCTTCCTTAGCCTCTGGTTTTGTTTCAAGTACTGCGACCATTGCCAGTTTAGGTTTAGAAGTTCGTTCTGGTCGAGCAAATGCAAAGACCAATGCAGGTGCTGCATTGATGTCTTGCGTTTCAACACTGATTCAGACCTTAATTATTGTGATCGGTATTAGCTTTGCTTGGTTCAAGCTAATTATATTTCCTACACTTATTGCCTTAATAGTTTTAGCAGTATGGGCCTTTATTTTATTACGTAAAGCCGAGCCTAGTACGGCTTCGCCCGAGCTTGACTCAAGAATGTTCAGCTTAAAAGAGGCCATTATTATTGCAGGTACACTTACCCTTATTCAGGCAGGTGTTTATGGTTTAAGTATATCTTTAGGCGATGCGGGATTAATCGCGGGAACGTTAGTTGCTTCATTATTTGAAATACATGCAGCTATAGCAGCGGTCATTGTGCAAGGTGAACCTGATAGCGCACATATGACATCCTTATTAATTGCCTTTTTAGGAGGCTTTGCAGTTCATGCACTTGCTAAAAGTGTGAATTCTGCAATTTCGGGCGGGCTACACTATGCCCTTGCTTTCGTTCCCGCCCAACTCATTCACATGGGAATATTGATTACTTTACTTTGGCTCAATGTCCATTGGTTTTAAAAATTTCTATTGTGCAAGCGAACAAGTCTTCACTACATCGATGACGGTAACTACAAATTGATCGACCTTAAAATGAATATCAAAGTTTGAAAATTTCATTTTATAGATTCGTTCAGGGTCTTCTTGATAAGCAGGCCGAGGATCTAAAGCTAACACTTGCTCAAGCTCATCAATATACTGCGAATCTATTTCTTTATTTTGCAGAAAACATTTTTGTGCTGTTAACGCAGTTTCATTCCAAATGACTGCCTTTCGTTCAGGTTCTGCATGCGCATAACCACTTTGAGCATCCGCAATTGCATCAGAATATTGAATATAGGGTTTGATATCTAAAATTGGGGTGCCATTTAACAAATCACTTCCTGTGACATAGACACGAACGGACTTCCCCACCTTTTCCACTTTATTAAGTTTTACGACTGAAAGCCCGATTGGAGAAGGTCGATACATACTACGTGTAGCAAATACTCCAATTTTTTCATTACCACCTAAACGTGGGGGACGAACCTGTGGCCGGAATTTATCTGCGCTGCCTTGATTTTTATTGTCATGAAACTGCCAAACTAACCAGAGATGACTAAATTGCTCAATTCCCTCAAAGGCTAATAAGTCATTATATGGTTCTACCATATCAATATAAGACTCGATATTGACCAGATTAGGCTGGCGTGGAATACCAAATTTTTCACGATAGGGAGAGCACATATGGCCAATGATGGGTAAGGTGACAGAATTGATCATCACTTTTTCTTATAAACACAATTAAATATATTCAGTTTATCGGGAATGAAATTAGATTAGAATAGCAATCTGTTTTCTTTTAATCGTGATCGAGACCTTTAATGGCTGCTTTTAACGTTGAACGCATTACTCATGTTCACCACTGGAATGACACTCTTTTCAGTTTTAAAACTACACGCGACACTAGCTTACGTTTTAAAAATGGTCAGTTCGTAATGATCGGACTTGAAGTGAATGGCAAACCGTTAATGCGTGCGTATTCGATTGCAAGTGCAAACTACGAAGAAGAGTTAGAATTCTTCTCAATTAAAGTACAAGACGGTCCTTTAACTTCGATTTTGCAAAAAGTACAAGTTGGTGACGAAATCTTAGTTTCTAAAAAACCAACAGGTACTTTGGTTCATGATGACCTTTTACCAGGTAAAAACTTATACCTTTTATCTTCTGGTACTGGTCTTGCTCCATTCTTATCAATTATTCGTGATCCAGAAACTTACGAACGCTTTGAAAAAGTCATCGTTGTTCACGGTACACGCTATATTTCTGAATTAGCTTATCAAGACCTTATCTTGAACGAATTACCAAACCATGAATTCTTTGAAGAGTTAGGTATTAAAGACAAACTTGTTTACTACCCTACTGTTACTCGTGAACCTTTCCACACTCAAGGCCGTGTAACAACTGCAATTGAAACTGGCGCTTTATTCGAAAAAATCGGTTTACCACGCTTCAACCGTGAAACTGACCGCGCAATGCTTTGCGGTAGCCCTGCATTCTTAAAAGACGTTGCTGCATTACTTGACCAACACGGTTTAGTTGAATCACCTCGTATGGGTGAAATGGGCGACTACGTCATTGAACGTGCGTTTGTAGAAAAATAATTTTTCTAGATATAAAAAAACCGAGGCAAAGTCCTCGGTTTTTTATATCTGTTTTCACAACTTAATTGTGCCATCGATACAGGTGACAGCGGTTCCACCCACTAAAATTTTATCTTGATACAATTCAAGTCGAAGCTGTCCATCTCGGCCTACTGCCCCACCTTGTGAAGAAAGTACGACATCATTTTGTGCAGGAAGAATCCCATAGTAACGAATAAATGAAGCTACGCTACCATTACCACTACCACAAACCGGATCTTCATTTATTCCACATGAAGGGGCAAATGAACGAACTTCTATGTGTTTTTGTTCATCATTATTTTCATGAAAACCAAAAATTGTCGCACCCGTAACTTTCATTTCTAAGTCATGTTCTTTTAAAGCGACAAAGTCTGGTTGGCTATCTAAAACAGCGTCAGCATTAACAGCTTGCAATACAATCCAGCGCGCCCCTACATCCACCAATGCAGCGTTCCATTGAGTATTAATTTCACATTTTAAAATTTCTGCTAATTTTTCAGTGTGCATTGCATCTAGTGGAGTAATTTTAGGCTTAGGTAGTTCAAATGAAATATGACTTGATTCACTTACGGTCAGAGTCACCAAACCAGCACCGCACTGTTGTACCAGCTTACCTTCTTTCGCTTTAATTAGACCAGCCTCAAGCAAAGCATAGGCAGTACCAATTGTAGGATGTCCTGCAAATGGCAATTCATTTTGCGGAGTAAAGATTCGAACCTGATAGTCAGCTTGTGAATCGGTCGCAGGGAGCACAAATGTGGTTTCAGAAAGATTGGTCCAGTTCGCAATTTCCTGCATCTGCTCAGATGTAAAGGTACTGGCATCCATAATAACTGCGACAGGATTACCTTTAAATGCGTGTGAAGTAAAAACATCAACTTGTTTAAATGCAACAACAGACATAGACCTCTCCTACTGATTTTAAAATTAAAAAATATGGCTTTTAAGTCCTTACCATTTTTTGATCTTACTGATTTATTTTTAATGGTCACAGTATCAGTTAATATAAAAAATAATAGACACAGTTTTTAAGTTTAGATTTGCGTTAAATGAACTGATCAAAAGTAATCACAATATTTGAGATAAATAAGAGATCACTATAAAGTGTATCCATCGCTTTGTCTTTTTAATGAATTGATATGTACAAATATAAAAAAGTAAGTGATGACCTCACTCTTCAAATTCAGAATGGCAGGCAGCCTATTGGTTCTCGGCTGCCATCAATTCGAGATTGTGCCCAGCATTATCAGGTCAGTATTAACACCGTAAAAGAAGCTTATCGCCAGCTTGAAGATCAAGGTTTAATTTCAGTTCGCCCACAGTCTGGCTACTATGTTTGTCATACGCCGTCAAACTTACTAGAACTCGAAGAGCGGTATGTCAGTGAAGAAAAAGTATCTCTTTCAGGAATTAGCTGTTTTCTCGCACAAATTGTTAAAAAGCAAATGGACCCCGACTATATCAATTTGGCCCTAGCTTGCCCTTCTGGGGAAAATTTCTATCCAATTGAACGTTTAAAACGCTTAACTGCTCAAGTTTTACGGACACAACCAGACATTTTTAAAAACTATACTTTACCGCCCGGTTCTATACGTTTACGCACTCAAATTGCTAGGCGAAGCTTACAACTCGGTATGTTTCTTTCAGCAGATGATATTGTACTCACTCATGGCACGATGGAGGCTTTAAGTCTCGCGATTATGGCAACAACTCAAGCAGGTGACAGCATAGCGCTTGAGATTCCTACATTTCACAACCTGTACCCACTCCTTCATAATTTAGGTCGAAAAATTGTAGAAGTACCGACCTCGCCACATACAGGTATGTGCCTTGATGCACTTGAAGAACTCTTAAAATCTCAAAGTGTACAAGCCATTTTAACCATTCCGACAGGACACAATCCTCTAGGTTTTAGCATGCCTGAAAGTAACCGTCGTCGCTTGGCAGAGTTAGCTAATCAGTTCCAAATTCCTGTTATTGAAGATGCGATGTATGCCGAATTGCAACTCACCGAGCCACTCTTGCCCAACATTAAAGCGTTTGACCAAAACGGATGGGTTTTGGTATGTGGTAGCTATACAAAGACTGTAGCACCAGACTATCGGATTGGTTGGCTAGAAGCTGGGCGCTTTCGCAATATTGTGCAGCAGCTTAAATTTACAACCACTGTTGCCGAGCCAGCTTTACTCACAGAAACGTTAGGCCTTTTCTTAGAAAATGGCGGATATGATCTACATTTACGTCAACTCAAAAAACGTTATCAACAGCAAATTGACACCATCAAATCTTATATTTGCCGCTTTTTCCCAATCGGTACCCGTGTGAGTCGTCCACAAGCAGGATTTATTTTATGGTTAGAACTACCCGAATCAATTGATACCCTAGAACTGTTTCACCAAGCAATGGACGAAAAAATCTTATGTATGCCCGGAATTTTGTGTTCGGCTGATAAACGTTTTAGTCATTGTTTACGTATTGCAGCTTGTTTTGAGTTAAATCCCAAAATGTTAAATGCTTTGATGCGCTTAGGAGAGCTAGCAAAAAATATGCTGCCCGTACAAAAGGATAGGGGTCAAATCCCTACTAATTCAGTAGGTTGAATCCCAAATGTGGAGTTAATAAAATAAAACCATATATTTTTTATGCCTTTTATTTTATGAAAACTGAGCTTCTCTCTCCCGCAGGTTCACTTAAAAACATGCGCTATGCTTTTGCCTATGGTGCAGATGCTGTATATGCCGGCCAACCACGTTATAGCTTACGTGTTCGTAATAATGCTTTTGATCATGACAACTTAAAAATCGGAATTGATGAAGCGCATGCTTTGGGTAAAAAGTTTTATGTTGTAGTGAATATTCAACCACATAACAGCAAATTAAAAAACTTTATTCGTGATCTTGAACCTATTGTAGCGATGCAACCAGACGCTCTTATTATGTCTGATCCGGGCTTAATTATGATGGTGCGTGAGCATTTTCCTGATGTGCAAATTCATCTATCTGTTCAAGCCAATGCCATTAACTGGGCCACTGTTAAATTTTGGAAAGACTACGGTCTAAGCCGCGTGATTTTATCGCGTGAGTTATCTTTAGAAGAAATAGAAGAAATCCAGCAACATGTACCAGATATTGAACTCGAAGTTTTTGTACATGGCGCACTATGCATGGCCTATTCAGGCCGTTGCCTACTTTCTGGTTATATGAATAAACGTGATGCCAATCAAGGTGCTTGTACCAATGCTTGCCGTTGGGACTATAAGTTGCATGAAGCCCAAGAAGATGCAAATGGAGATGTAATTCCAGTTACTCAGCTCAACGCGTCAGAAAAGTCTTGCTGTTCATCAGCACAATCAGAAACAACCTCGGCTCAAACGCTGCTGGTACAACGCAATGATGAAGAAATGTTTGCGGCTGAAGAAGATGAACACGGCACCTATTTTATGAACTCTAAAGATTTACGTGCGGTACAGCATGTAGATCGTTTAACCAAAATGGGCATCACCTCACTCAAAATTGAAGGTCGTACTAAATCATATTTTTACTGTGCCCGTACTGCCCAAATTTATCGAAAAGCTATTGATGATGCTTTAGCAGGTAAATCATTTGACCCAAGCTTAATGTCTCAGCTCGAAGGTTTGGCAAATCGTGGTTATACCGAAGGCTTTTTAAGACGTCATGTACACAGTGAATATCAAAACTATGCCGATGGTTCATCACATTTCGACTACCAACAATTTTGTGGAGAGGTTTTAGAACGTCACGGCGATTATATTCTCATTGAAGTTAAAAACCGTTTTGTAGTGGGCGACTCACTTGAGCTGATGACGCCTCAAGGCAATATCACCTTTACCTTAAACGAAATGCGCGATTTAAAAGGTAACCCAATTACAGATGCTAAAGGTTCGGGGCATTTTATTGAGATTCCACTCTCACAAGATGTTGATGTTAGTTATGCCCTACTCATACGCAATTTGCCTCATGCCAAGGAAAACATTACTGCCTCTACATTAGCTTATTCAGCGAGTTGAAAATGGCACTTTTGATTACGAATGACTGTATCAATTGTGATATGTGCTTACCAGAATGCCCCAACATCGCCATTTTTGAAGGGAACAAAGTTTATGAGATTGATCCACTGCGTTGTACCGAGTGTGTAGGCTTTTATGATACTCCAACCTGTAAAGCGGTTTGCCCTATCGATTGTATAAAACCAGATCCTGCGCATATTGAAAATAAAGAGCAACTGCTAGAGAAATTTAAAGGGTTAAATTTACTCGGCTAATCTATCTTTAAAAAGTCTATAGAGGATCAGGCTAAAGTTACTGATCCTCTTCAATGACTAAGCTGCTCAATGAATAAATAAACGAATAAATAGCTGAGACCACTTTGCTAATGATAAAATCAAATGATCAGTTTGGTTTAACGGTGTCTTGGTACCAAAAAATTGAATAATCGTTAAAGCTGATCTAACCATTTCAACATTTCATATAGATTGATTAAAACTCTTTCTGGCGTAGCTTCCCATGTCTTATCTTTATTTAGCAATTGCGATTGCTTGTGAAGTCGTTGCAACTTCAGCCTTAAAAGCATCTCAAGGTTTTACTGTTCCCATTCCGTCCATCGTTACTGTTGTGGGCTATGCAATTGCTTTTTATTTATTATCCCTTACGCTAAAAACAATTCCGATCGGGATCGCATACGCTATTTGGTCGGGTGCAGGTATTATTTTAATTTCTGCAATAGGCTGGATATTTTACAAACAGCATTTAGACTTAGCAGCATGCATTGGTCTTACTTTAATGATTGCAGGTATTGTGATTATTAATGTGTTTTCTAAAAATACTCATCTATAAAATATAATTAAAAAGCAACCGAGTACGATGCGAATCCTTTTTTTAAAAAAAATTCCACCATACTCGGTATGAACAGCTTATTTTAAACTGCCCGTCAAAAATTGCTTTAAACGTTCACTTTTCGGATTGTTGAGCACTTCATCAGGATGACCTTGCTCTTCAATTTTTCCTTGATGCAAAAAAATCACTTGATTAGACACATGACGTGCAAATCCCATTTCATGTGTCACCACAATCATGGTCCGCCCTTCTTCAGCCAAGCCCTGCATAACCCTTAGTACTTCACCCACTAACTCAGGATCAAGCGCACTGGTCGGTTCATCAAACAACATAACTTCCGGTTCCATAGCCAAAGCACGGGCAATTGCTACACGTTGCTGCTGGCCGCCAGATAAAAATGCCGGATATTTACTTTCAACACTTTCAGGTAGCCCAACTTTACGCAGATATTTGCGTGCACGCTCTTCTGCTTCAGCACGTTTTACCCCAAGTACGTGAATCGGCCCTTCAATGACATTTTCTAGCACTGTCATGTGAGACCACAAATTAAAATGCTGAAATACCATCATGAGCTGGGTACGCATTTTTTGTAGTTGCTTTGGTTCAACTACTTTTAAATTGCCTTTTTTATCAAAGACTGTACGCAGTTTTTCACCATTAAGCTTAATGGTGCCATTGCTCGGTTGTTCCAAAAAATTAATACAACGCAGCAAGGTACTTTTACCTGAACCTGATGAACCAATGATACTAATTACATCACCGGCATTTGCATCAAGTGATATTCCTTTAAGCACTTCATGATCGCCGAATGTCTTGTGTAAATCGCGAATCACTAGTTTTGCAACTTGTTCCATTTATGTCTCCTAATGATTCGATGGCTTTAAAAATGCCAACCAACGTTTTTCCAACTTACGAAATATCCAAATCAAAATAAATGCCAGCATTGCATACAACACCGCGGCAATTCCAAAAGCATTGAAAGTGTCATAGGTTGCCGCATTCACATCACGCGCAATTTTTAAAATGTCAGGAACTGTTGCTGTAAATGCAATGGTTGTAGCATGCAACATTAAAATGACTTCATTGCCATAAAATGGTAAAGCACGGCGTAACATCGACGGAATGATAATGCGAGTGTATCGTTTCCATCTCGACATACCGAAAGCTTGTGCAGCCTCAATCTCGCCATGTGGAATAGAACGAATCGCCCCAGCGAAGATTTCAGTGGTATATGCACCAGTATTGAGCGCGAATGCCAAAATGGTGCAATTTATGCCCTCTCGAAAAAAAGCATCAAGAGTCTGGTGTTCATGGATGTAATCAAAGCTGTAAATACCTGAATAAATAATCAGCAGTTGGATGTAAAGTGGTGTGCCACGGAAAACATAGGTATATAACCAAACTGGGCCACGCAACCAAAGGTTTTCCGATACTCGTGCAAGTGACAAGGGCACAGCGAGAACAAAACCAATGCCAATAGAAAGCACCAATAACCAAGCAGTCATCGCCACTCCGGTCATTTGTAAACCATCGGTCCAAAGGTATGCCTGCCAATATTGTTGAAGGATTTCAATCATAATTGTCCCTTCCTTACACCAGCAGAATAACGACGTTCAAGCCACATTAAAATCAGATTCGACACTGTTGTAATTGCCAAATAGATCGCAGCAGCTACGATGCTGAAAAAGAACAGTTGCATGGTACTTCTACCCGCATCTTGCGTAATTTTTACAATATCAGTCAGGCCAATAATAGAAACTAGTGCTGTCGCCTTAATTAAAACTTGCCAGTTATTACCAATACCAGGCAGCGCAAAACGCATCATTTGAGGGAATAACACTCGGTGAAAAACCTGCCAAGGCGACATACCATAAGCCATTGCTGCCTCAATTTGGCCTTTTGGAACCGATTGAAATGCACCACGAAAGGTCTCGGTAAAATATGCACCATAAATGAACGCTAAAGTAATCACACCCGCCACAAATGGGTTGATATCAATTTGGTCCATTTGCAGTGCTTCAGTAATTTGGTTAAGCCCCAACTGCAAGCTATAAAATAACAGCAGCATAATGACCAAATCAGGCACACTTCGAATGAGCGTAGTGTAAGCTGTTGCTATATAACGTAAAATTTTAATACTTGAGAGTTTTGAGCTCGCACCAATTAAGCCAATAATCACAGAAAGTAAAAGTGACAACAACGCAAGCTGTATGGTCATCCATGTCCCGCTGAGCAGGAGTGGCCCAAAGCCAGAAAAAAACATGACTCATCTTCTCCTTAAAAACAATATCTAATATTGATGAGATGAGAATAGATTTAAAAATGTCGGCACTAAGCCGACATTTTTCACATCATTAGTAAATGCTAAAGGAGAAATATTTTTTCTCGAGTTTTTTGTATGTCCCATCTGCAATGATTGCAGCGAGCGCTTTATTAATATTAGCTTTTAAATCCGCATCTTCTTTGCGTAAACCAATAGCTGCACCTACACCTAGTGTTTTTGCATCAACCACATTGCCACCAGCAAAACTGAAGTTTTTGCCTTTTGCTTGTTTTAAGAAAGCACCGTCAACCATAATTGCATCTTGTAAAGTCGCATCCAAACGACCTGACATCATGTCTTGATAAATCAAATCTTGGACTGGATAAGGTACAACCGTTACACCTTTTGGCGCCCAATAGGTTTTAGCATAAGTTTCTTGAATTGTGCCCTGTTGTACACCGACACGTTTGCCTTTCAAAGAGGCAGCGGTAGGCAATAAAGGCGAGCCTTTTTTTGCAACCATACGGGTTGGTGTATTGTAGATTTTGCTACTAAATGCAATTTGTTTTGCACGCTCATCAGTAACGGTCATTGATGAAAGAATGCCATCAAATTTTTTCGCTTTAAGTGCTGGAATCATTCCATCGAAAGAGTTTTCAACCCAAACACATTTAGCTTTGAGTTTTGCACAAATTGCATTACCTAAATCCACATCAAAACCAGTTAACTTGCCATCTGGTGTTTTATATTCAAACGGCGCATAAGACGACTCAGTACCAAAACGAATCACCTTCCAATCCTTTGCTTGAACATTCGTTGCAACAGCAGCCAAAACTAAGGTTGTTGAAACGAACATTTTTTTCATAAAGCTTGCCATCTTGAAGCTTCTCCTTAAAATCCTAATAAGGTGATAAAAACTTGAGCAATTTCTAAATTACTCTTCTGCCGAAATAATTGCAATTTCTATACCAGTAAATTAAGGATTTATGAAGATGTTTAAACAATGGATTGTATTAACTGATTAAATGTTGAAAAATCACTCAAATTTAAGCTAGTTTTTAAGTGTGTAAGCTTCTGCCATATTTTCATTTTCGACCAATGTCCGAATGGTATATTCATGGTTATGTTCTTTGGCACTGGCAAATTCACATTTTTGATCCAATGACATTGAACAACCACTCAACAATGGACAACCTGCAAATAATTCAGCCACCCAATCTACGAAGACTCGAACTTTAGGCGATAAATGACGATTTTGTAGATAAACGACTGATATTGGCATAGGTGCAGGTAACCACTCAGTCAATACTTCCCTAAGTGCACCAGATTCCAAATGTTTTGCTACCATGTAATATGGGCATTGAATTAAGCCAAAACCTTGCACTGCCAAATCAATATATGAATCACCATCGTTGACAGAAACACGCCCTTTCACACCAACGCTATGAATCTCACCGTTCACCATGAAATCCCAGTCGATATTGCGTCCTGTACGGCTGTTAAAGTAATGCACGACCTGATGTTTTTGTAGATCCTCAATGGTTTTGGGTTCCCCGTGCTCCATCAAATAACGTGGTGCAGCAACCGTCACACACTGAATTGTTCCGATACGACGCGCAACTAAACTTGAATCTTTCAATTGACCAATACGAATGACACAGTCCACCGCATCTTGTACTAAATCGACCGGACGATCACTCATTCCAATCACCAAATCAATATCAGGATACTTGGAATGAAAATCACAAAGCATCGGAATTAGAATCAGCCGCCCGATTGAAGCTTTAACATCAATACGCAGTCTTCCTCGTGGTCCGCGCTCCGAATCATGGAAAGTTGATTCTACGTCTTCGACATCAGCTAAAATTCGTGAAGTACGCTCATAATAAACCGCGCCATCCGGTGTCAAACTAAGTTTACGGGTTGTTCGATTAAGCAATCGAACCTGTAAATGTTTCTCTAAAGCCTGAATGGTTGTAGTCACTGAAGCACGCGGTAGGCCTAAACTGTCAGCCGCTAAACTGAAACTATTTGTTTCGACAACTTTGTTAAATACTTTCATGGCATGAAATAGATCCACACGCACACTCCTATCAATCAATGCATTTTTTAATCAAATGCACCAATTGTTATAAAAATACGAATAGTGTTATCGAATTTAATATATTTATTCGTGATTGACAAACTTTTATTCTCCGTCCATCCCATAAACCCTGTTTCTCCCATACGGACCAAAACTAAAAGTCTGAAAACAGGTATCCAAATAACTAGGAGCACCTCATGTCATTTTCCCGCAAACAGTTCGCACTGTCTGCCATCTTTGTTGCCCTCTTAGCAACAGGAGGCAGTTTTATGTTTTTACATGAAAATGCCGATGCAAAAGCTGCACCGACCTCTGCCCAACAAGCTGCAACTGTTGATATTTCTAATGTTATCAGCAAAACAATTACAGACTGGCAAGAATATTCCGGTCGCTTAGAAGCAATTGATCAAGTCGATATTCGCCCCCAAGTTTCCGGCAAACTTATTGCCGTACACTTCAAAGATGGCAGTCTCGTAAAAAAAGGCGATTTACTTTTTACAATTGATCCACGGCCTTTCGAGGCAGAACTGAATCGTGCCCAAGCTCAACTCGCTTCAGCTGAAGCACAGGTCACTTATACGGGTTCTAATCTTTCTCGTATTCAACGTTTAATTCAAAGTAATGCTGTCTCACGTCAAGAACTGGATTTAGCTCAAAATGATGCACGTTCAGCCAGTGCCAACCTACAAGCCGCTAGAGCAGCCGTTCAATCTGCCCGTTTAAATCTTGAGTACACCCGTATTGCAGCACCAGTTAGTGGTCGAATTTCCCGTGCCGAAGTAACAGTCGGCAATGTAGTCTCAGCAGGTAACGGTGCACAAGTCTTAACAAGTTTAGTATCTGTCTCTCGCCTCTATGCATCTTTCGATGTTGATGAACAAACTTATCTGAAATATATCAGTAATCAGCGCAACTCAGCACAAGTTCCTGTTTATATGGGACTTGCCAATGAAACTGGTTTCTCTCGCGAAGGTACGATCAACTCAATTGACAATAACCTAGATGCAACCTCGGGTACGATTCGTGTTCGCGCGACTTTTGATAATCCAAATGGGGTTTTATTACCGGGCTTATATGCACGAATCCGTTTAGGCGGAGGTCAACCTCGTTCAGCAATTCTGATTAGCCCAACCGCAGTTGGGGTCGATCAAGATAAACGCTTTGTCGTAGTAGTTGATGCTAAAAATCAGACGGCCTACCGTGAAGTAAAACTCGGTGCACAACAAGATGGTTTGCAAATCGTGAATAGCGGACTACAAGCGGGTGATCGTATTGTGGTGAACGGTTTACAGCGAATTCGTCCGGGTGACCCTGTTACGCCACACCTCGTTCCGATGCCAAATGCGCAAATCACTGCTAGCAGTACTACTCCTCAACCTCAGCCAACAGATAAAACATCAACTCCGGCAAAAGGTTAATCACATATGAATATTTCTAAATTTTTTATTGATCGGCCGATCTTTGCTGGTGTGTTATCAGTACTGATTTTACTCGCCGGTCTGCTTTCGGTATTCCAATTACCGATTTCTGAATACCCAGAAGTTGTTCCGCCCTCTGTGGTGGTACGTGCTCAATATCCGGGTGCAAACCCTAAAGTGATTGCTGAAACCGTTGCCTCTCCGCTTGAAGAATCAATCAACGGCGTCGAAGACATGCTGTATATGCAATCTCAAGCAAACAGCGACGGTAATTTAACCATTACAGTGAACTTTAAGCTCGGTATCGACCCAGACAAAGCGCAACAACTGGTTCAAAATCGTGTGTCTCAGGCCATGCCCCGTTTACCTGAAGATGTACAGCGCTTAGGTGTCACCACTTTAAAAAGCTCACCGACTTTAACCATGGTAGTGCATCTGACCTCACCAGATAGTCGCTATGACATGACCTACTTACGTAACTATGCAGTATTGAACGTAAAAGACCGTTTGGCTCGCTTACAAGGTGTAGGTGAAGTCGGATTATTTGGTTCTGGTGACTACGCGATGCGTGTATGGCTCGACCCGCAAAAAGTAGCACAGCGCAACCTCACCGCGACCGAAATTGTGAATGCAATCCGTGAACAAAACATTCAGGTTGCAGCGGGTACAATCGGTGCATCACCAAGTAATTCACCTTTACAGCTTTCAGTCAATGCTCAAGGCCGCTTAACGACTGAGCAAGAATTCGCAGATATCATTTTAAAAACTGCACCCGACGGCGCGGTTACCCGATTGGGTGATGTTGCTCGTGTTGAACTCGCAGCTTCACAATATGGCTTACGTTCATTACTCGATAATAAACAAGCAGTCGCGATTCCAATTTTCCAAGCTCCGGGTGCTAATGCTTTACAAGTTTCCGATCAAGTGCGTAGCACGATGAAGGAGCTTTCAAAAGATTTCCCATCTTCGATTAAATACGACATTGTTTATGACCCGACTCAATTCGTACGTGCAAGTATTAAAGCGGTCGTTCATACCTTACTTGAAGCAATTGCACTGGTTGTTGTGGTTGTTATTTTATTCTTACAAACATGGCGTGCCTCAATCATTCCATTGCTTGCTGTACCGGTTTCAATTATTGGTACATTCGCGCTCATGCTCGCTTTTGGTTACTCAATCAATGCGCTATCACTGTTCGGGATGGTACTTGCCATCGGCATTGTGGTCGATGATGCCATTGTGGTCGTCGAAAATGTCGAGAGGAATATTGAAGCAGGTTTAAGCCCAAGAGATGCAACTTATCGCGCCATGCGAGAAGTGAGCGGACCGATTATTGCGATTGCCTTAACGCTCGTTGCAGTATTCGTACCTCTTGCCTTTATGACAGGCTTAACAGGGCAGTTTTATAAACAATTTGCCATGACGATTGCCATTTCAACGGTCATTTCGGCATTTAACTCCCTTACCCTATCTCCTGCTTTGGCAGCCATGTTACTAAAAGGACATGATGCTAAACCTGATGCATTAACACGCATTATGAACCGTCTATTTGGACGTTTCTTTGCGCTGTTTAACCGTGTATTTACACGTGCGTCAGACAACTATGGTAAAGGTGTAAGTCGTGTCATTTCCCATAAAGCATCAGCAATGGGTGTCTATGCAGCACTGTTAGGCTTAACCGTTGGAATTTCTTATATTGTTCCAGGTGGCTTCGTGCCCGCTCAAGACAAGCAATACTTGATTAGCTTTGCTCAACTACCAAATGGCGCTTCATTAGATCGTACTGAAGCGGTGATTCGTAAAATGAGTGACACTGCACTTAAACAGCCTGGTGTAGAAAGTGCCGTTGCCTTCCCTGGCCTCTCAATTAATGGTTTCACTAATAGCTCTAGCGCAGGTATTGTCTTTGTGACTTTAAAGCCATTCGACGAACGTAAGGCTAAAGACTTATCTGCAAATGCAATTGCTGGTGCTCTTAACCAGAAATATTCAGCTATTCAAGATGCATATATTGCAGTTTTCCCACCACCACCAGTGATGGGTTTAGGGACCATGGGCGGCTTTAAACTACAACTTGAAGACCGCGGTGCCTTAGGCTATTCAGCCTTGAATGATGCTGCACAAAACTTTATGAAAGCAGCACAATCAGCCCCTGAACTTGGTCCAATGTTCTCAAGTTATCAAATTAACGTACCTCAACTAAATGTAGATCTGGACCGTGTGAAAGCCAAGCAACAAGGTGTTGCCGTGACAGATGTTTTCAACACCATGCAGATTTATTTAGGCTCTCAGTACGTTAACGACTTTAACCGCTTTGGACGTGTTTATCAGGTTAGAGCACAAGCAGATGCTCCTTTCCGTGCTAACCCTGAAGATATTTTGCAGCTTAAAACCCGAAACAGTGCCGGACAAATGGTGCCGTTATCTTCATTGGTAAATGTAACTCAAACCTATGGTCCTGAAATGGTCGTTCGTTATAACGGCTATACCTCAGCAGATATTAACGGCGGCCCTGCACCAGGTTATTCATCTAGCCAAGCAGAAGCTGCGGTTGAACGTATTGCTGCACAGACTCTACCGCGTGGTATCAAGTTTGAATGGACAGATTTAACCTATCAAAAAATCTTGGCTGGTAATGCAGGACTCTGGGTATTCCCAATTAGTGTCTTACTGGTGTTCTTAGTTTTAGCTGCTCAATATGAAAGTCTAACTTTGCCTTTAGCTGTAATTTTAATTGTACCAATGGGAATCTTGGCAGCTCTGACAGGTGTCTGGCTGACAGGCGGAGATAACAACATCTTTACCCAAATCGGTTTGATGGTACTGGTCGGACTGGCCTGCAAAAATGCCATCTTAATTGTCGAGTTTGCACGGGAACTCGAAATGCAAGGTGCGACTGCATTCAAAGCTGCTGTTGAAGCAAGTCGTCTACGTTTACGCCCAATTTTAATGACTTCTATTGCATTCATTATGGGTGTTGTACCGCTTGTTACCTCAACTGGTGCAGGGTCTGAAATGCGTCATGCCATGGGCATTGCAGTGTTCTTCGGCATGATCGGTGTAACGCTGTTTGGTTTGTTCCTGACCCCGGCCTTTTATGTCCTGATTCGTACATTGAACAGTAAACATAAATTGCATTCGGCAGCAGTTCATGAAGCACCTTTATCTACTCCACATGATCATTAAGGAGGATATTTGATGGCTACAGCAAAACAAAGCTTATTATTGTCCTCACTCATGGGAAGCCTGCTCCTTGCAGGCTGCTCTTTGGCACCTGAATATCAACCTGCAAAGGTCATAGTTCCCGTCAAATTTAAAGAGTCGGACGCTAAACTTGAGGATAATAACTGGAAAATTGCCCAACCCGCTGATCAGCAGCTTCGAGGTGAATGGTGGCGTGTTTTTAATGATGCTCAATTGAATGAGCTTGAACAACAGGCCATTTCTGGCAACCAAAGTCTAAAAGCCGCAGCGGCCAATATTCAGGCTTCACGTGCGTTACGTTCAGCAGCACAAGCTGAACGCTTGCCAAGTATTGGTGCTGGCTTTGGCCCAACTCGGCAAAAACCTTCTCCCGCTTCATTGGGTCTAGATGACAATGCTCATACGTCTGCACAGACCTTATGGCGTGCTCAAGCCAATGTTTCATATGAGCTCGATTTATTTGGCCGTATTGCCAGTAGTGTCAATGCAGCAACAGCTGATGTACAGCAACAGGAAGCTCTATATCAATCGGCGCTTCTAGCTTTACAAGCAGATGTTGCCCAAGGCTACTTTCTCATTCGTCAGCTTGATGCTGAACAAGCAATTTATAATCGCACCATTAAGTTACTTGGCGAGACGCGCGACTTGGTTCAAACACGTTTTAGAAATGGTTTAGTCAGTGAATTAGATGTTTCTCGCGCACAGACCGAACTTGCTACAGCACAAACGAGCGCATTAAATATTGCTCGCAACAGAGCCAATGCAGAGCATGCACTTGCAGTATTGTTAGGCAAAACACCAGCTGAGTTTAGCTTGGCAGTTCAACCTTTAACTGCAAACAGCATTCGTCTTCCAGCAGGTTTACCTTCGGCTTTACTTGAAAGACGACCTGACATTGCGGCTGCCGAGCGTGCTATGGCAGCAGATAATGCGCGTATTGGAATTGCGCGTGCTGCTTTCTTCCCAAAACTGGACCTAACTGGTGCCCTCGGTTATGAATCATCAAGTTTAGGTGAGTTGGGTAAATGGTCGAGCCGTACATTCTTGCTTGGTCCTGTGGCAGGTACTATTTTGTCTTTGCCATTATTTGACGGCGGGCAACGTAAGGCTGGAATTGCTCAAGCACGAGCTGCCTATGAAGAAAGCGTTGCAAACTATCGCCAAACTGTATTGAATGCATTTCGCGAAGTTGAAAATGGTTTATCAGATCAAAGAATTCTTGATCAGCAAATTCAGGCTCAAAGCCAAGCACTCTCTTCTTCTCGTCATGCAAATCAATTGTCTCATTTACGTTATCGAGAAGGTGCGATTAGCTATCTTGATGTGATTGACTCAGATCGGACTATTTTGCAACAAGAGCAACTTTCTGCACAGCTAAACGGCAGTAGAATGATGGCTAGTGTAGATTTAATCCGCGCATTAGGGGGTGGATGGCAGGCTGTTTCAACTAATTAACGTGACATAAAAAAAGCGCCATATGGCGCTTTTTTTATATTTACAACTTATTGTGCGTATACAGGGAATTTTGCACAAAGCGCTTCAACTTTCGCTTTTACTTCAGCAATAACTTTTTCTTCACCTTTGCTGTCAATCACGTCAGCGATCCAACCAGCAAGTTCACGAACTTCGGCTTCACCAAAACCACGAGTTGTTACTGCTGGAGTACCGATACGGATACCAGAAGTCACAAATGGAGAACGTGGATCATTTGGAACTGAGTTTTTGTTCACAGTAATGTGAGCAGCACCTAACCAAGCATCTGCATCTTTACCAGTTACGTCTTGTTTGATTAAAGATAACAAGAACAAGTGGTTGTCTGTACCACCAGAAACAACATCATAACCACGAGCGATGAATACTTCAGCCATAGCTTGAGCATTTTTCACAACTTGTTGTTGGTAAGCTTTAAAGTCATCAGACATAGCTTCTTTGAAGCAGATTGCTTTAGCAGCAATCGCATGCATCAATGGACCGCCTTGGTTACCAGGGAATACAGCTGATTGAAGTTTTTTCTCGATTTCTTCATTCGCTTTCGCAAGGATTAAACCAGAACGTGGACCACGAAGTGTTTTGTGAGTCGTAGTTGTAGTTACGTCAGCAATTTGAACTGGGTTTGGATATACGCCAGCAGCTACAAGACCTGCAACGTGAGCCATATCAACAAAAAGGTAAGCGCCAACTTTGTCCGCGATGTCACGGAAACGTTGCCAATCTACAACACGGCTATAAGCAGAGAAACCAGCAACGATCATACGCGGCTTGTGCTCTAATGCTAAACGTTCAACTTCTTCGTAATCGATCTCGCCAGTTTCAGCGTTTAAACCGTATTGAACTGCATTATAAGTTTTACCAGAGAAGCTTACTTTAGCACCGTGAGTCAAGTGACCACCGTGAGCCAAGCTCATACCTAAAACAGTATCGCCTGGGTTAAGAAGCGCTAAATAAACAGCAGAGTTAGCTTGTGAACCAGCGTGTGGTTGAACGTTTGCGTAATCTGCACCAAAAAGTTCTTTAGCACGATCAATCGCCATTTGCTCGATGATATCCACATACTCGCAACCGCCATAATAGCGTTTGCCTGGATAACCTTCTGCATATTTGTTCGTAAGTTTTGATCCTTGCGCTTCCATCACAGCAGGAGAGCAATAGTTTTCAGATGCAATTAACTCGATATGTGCTTCTTGACGCTCACCTTCAGAAGCAATTGCTTGAGCTAATTCTGGATCAAATTCAGAAATGGAAATATTGGCAAACATTAGCGGGGGTCCTATAAATTAGGGCTTTTAAGCCGTGCTAAGATTGCGGCATATTGTAGCATGAACTTTATAATTAAACAGAATGAAGTTAGCTCAGTTTTAAATAAAAATGGCTCAAGTTTTATAAAAAATGAGCCATTGTTTATAAATCAAATAAAAAGCTGCTTTAAAGCTTATATTTTAAATTTTTCTAGCGTTTATTTTAGCTTAGAAAAACATTAAAAATCCTTTAACTATCAATAACCATATTGAGCCATCAGTAAAGTCTGAACATTTCCAACAATATTATCTACATTACTGCTCATCACCGTGCCATGGTCCCAGTTACCCGTCACATAACTATTAATTTTAGTGCCTACGACAGTGGCATTAGATATCAATAAAACTGTTTTCCAACCAAATATCTAGTAGCCTACTTTAATCTAATTCTTTCCTTAGAAAATATTTTAAAGTAGATAGCCAACTGTTAACATTCTTGATTACTCGTGATTGTTTAAAGGGCCAGTTATGCAAACCATTATTTTAGATACAGAAACACATACGCTAAATGGTTTGCCTATTGAAATTGCGTATGCACCAATTGAAATTAACGAAGGTAAGCTGACTTTAGATAAGAGCAAATTGTTTGATCAACTTTATCAGGTTGGTGCACCTATCTCTTACGCGGCTATGGCAGTACACCATATATTAGAGTCAGATTTAGAAAACCAACCCCACTATAAAAACTTTAAATTGCCAGAAACTACAACTTATATTATTGGTCACAATATTGATTACGATATTGCTGCGATTGCTCGTTGTGGTGTGGATATATCGAATATCAAACCGATTTGTACACTAGCTTTAGCACGCAAAACTTGGCCTGAAGCAGAAGCACATAATATTTCAGCACTCATCTATATGATTTCTCAAGGCAGCAGTAAAGCTCGAGAATTGCTCAAAGGCGCGCACCGAGCCGATGCGGATATTATTTTGACCGCTAATATTTTGATGCATATTGTCTATCATTTAAATATTCAGGACATTGAAGAGCTTTACCGAGTTTCTGAAGAAGCACGCATCCCTACGACTATTAATTTTGGTAAGCATAAAGGCACAGCAATTGCTGAACTTCCTAAAGACTATATTCAATGGTTACTACGCCAAGATGAACTGGATGTGTATTTACGTAAAGCATTAGAAGGCGCATTTTAAAGTCTTAAATAGATGATATTCATCAATTCTTCATCATATTGTCATTTTTGAGTTTTATGGTTAACCCCATTTATATTTTATTAAAAACAGTACTGTTCAACTGAGAAAATTGAACAGTCTGATTTTTTTTATTTGGGGAAAAATAATGGCTGGTTTTTATCGAACCAATTTGGGAAGAGTCGCGCTTCAACAACGTAACATTAGTTTAAATGCAAAACAAAGACGTTTACTACTATTAATAGATCATGAAGATTTTCAAAATTTAAATAGTGAATTTAAAAAACGTATTGCATCTCCCGAGCTTATTCAACAGCTCATCGACTTAAAACTTATTGCTTCTTCTAGCGAAAATTCTTCAGAATTAAATGAGCAAATATCTTTCCCACAATCACCTGTAACTACAATAGAAGCTCATCAAAAAAGCACTATAGATGATAATAAAAGTGATGATACAGTTAGTGAAATTCAGGTTACTCAATCATCATCTTTTCAACTTTCACATACTGAAATTACCCAGCCACCAGTTCCAGTTCAAACACTCTCTTTTGAAAAAATACAACATTTGATGAAGCAAAGCTTGAGTCAATATTGTGGGCTTATGGCAAAACCGCTTATTCAAAAAATAGAACAAATAAAAACGCTTCAAGAGCTTAAAATGTGCCAAATGCAATGGATTACCAGCTTACAGGAGTCGCGTATTCCGCCTCATGAACTAGCATATACGCTTCATTCTATTAATTATTCAATTCAACTTATTCAACAACGCATTTAAAAAAGCAACAAGCTGCTGTTTAATTAAGCATTAAACTCACTTGTTACCTATTTCGTGCTTTACCTATTGGTGTTTTTTTCCTATGATGTGGCCCACACATGTGCGCTCGTAGCTCAGTTGGATAGAGTACAGGTTTCCGAAGCCTGGGGTCGTGGGTTCGATCCCCGCCGGGCGCACCAGTTTATATATAATAACTTCATAAACTTATCTCAATTTTATAAAATTCCGACTATTTTACTTGGTTTATTAATCATTATCGCTCAAAATATACCCCTCTTTCATAATGTGAGAATTTCATGACTGATGCTTTGGTTTTAAGAGATTTGTCCAAAACATATCGTAATGGTTTTCAGGCGTTAAAAGGTATTAACCTCACTGTGCCTGAAGGTGAATTTTATGCGTTGTTAGGCCCAAATGGTGCCGGCAAATCGACAACCATTGGTATTATCAGTTCCCTCACGAAAAAAACCGAAGGAACAGTTGAGATTTTTGGACATAATCTCGACACTCATCCATCCTTGGCAAAACAACAACTTGGTGTTGTCCCTCAAGAATTTAACTTTGGTCAGTTTGAAAAAGCATTCGATATTTTAGTCACCCAAGCTGGCTATTACGGCATTCATAAAAAGATTGCAGAAAAACGTGCCGAACATTATTTAGAAAAACTAGGTTTATGGGAAAAGCGTAATATACAAGCACGCATGTTATCTGGTGGTATGAAACGCCGCCTCATGATTGCACGTGCCATGATGCATGAGCCTAAACTTCTTATTTTAGATGAGCCTACCGCAGGTGTAGACATTGAGTTACGCCGTTCTATGTGGGATTTTCTGACCGAAATGAACGAAAGCGGAACTTCTATTATTTTGACTACACATTATCTCGAAGAAGCAGAAATGTTATGTCGTCAAATTGCCATCATTGACCGCGGTGTCATTAAAGAAGATACCAGCATGAAAAGTTTCTTAAACCAGTTGAGTGAAGAATCTTTTATTTTCGATTTGGCAGAACCGATTGCCCCACTCCAGTTAAATATTATTGGTGTGAAGTTCAACTTAATTGATAGCAGCACTTTAGAAGTAACAATGGATAAAGCTCATACATTAAATGACTTATTCCAACTTTTAGAGTCACAAGGCATTCGTGTTCGTAGTATGCGTAACAAATCGAACCGTCTAGAAGAGCTATTCGTCAAAATGGTCGAGAAAAATCTTGAAGGAGAGGCAAAATGAATTTTAGCCAACTGCAAATTGCCCTCTGGACTCTAGTTCGTAAAGAAGTACGCCGATTTTTGCGTATTTGGCCACAAACCCTATTACCACCTGCGATTACGATGAGTTTGTACTTTGTCATTTTTGGTAATTTGGTTGGTTCGCGCATTGGACAAATGGGTGGCGTGAGCTATATGCAGTTTATCGTGCCTGGCCTTATCATGATGGCTGTTATTACCAACAGCTATGCTAACGTATCTTCAAGTTTCTTTAGTGTGAAATTCCAAAAGAGCATTGAAGAACTGATTATGAGTCCCGTACCACTACATATTATTTTGTGGGGCTATGTCATTGGTGGTATTTGCCGTGGTGTATTGGTCGGAGCAATTGTGACGACAATGAGTATGTTCTTTACAGACCTTTTTATACATAACTGGTTCGTGACTATATATACAGTCTTAATTACCTCGGTTCTTTTCTCATTAGGTGGTTTTATTAATGCAGTTTATGCAAAATCATTTGATGATATTTCTATTATTCCAACCTTTGTCCTTACACCTTTAACCTATTTAGGTGGAGTGTTCTATGCCATTAGTGCACTTGGCCCTTTTTGGCAAAAACTTTCTTTAATTAATCCTATTGTGTATATGGTTAATGCTTTCCGTTTCGGCATTTTAGGTCATAGTGACGTGAACGTTACGTTCTCTTTAATCATTGTAACATTATGCTGTGCTGTACTTTACGGAATTGCTTACTATTTACTTGCTCGTGGTTCAGGAATGCGTGAATGAGTGTCGAACAGTCTTTATTGGGTAAAGAAACTCAATATCCAACTAACTATCAACCTGATGTTTTATTTCCAATTGCTCGTGCTCAGTCTCGTGAAGCCTACTCGCATATTGAAGGTATTACGCAAGGTAAAGATTGGTGGCATGTTTTTGAAATTTCATGGTTAAACGCTCATGCTATCCCGCAAGTTGCTATTGGCAGAATTACACTGCCAGCCTCTTCACCAAACTTGATTGAATCAAAGTCATTAAAACTTTACTTCAATAGTCTTAACTTCACTCAGTTTGACTCTAAACAGTCGTTTATTGAAACGGTTGAAAAGGATCTATCTGCTGCGGCAGGTGCAAAAGTTGAGTTAACGTTATTTCAAGTAGATGATTTAGAGATTTCTAAGCCTCAAGGCATTTGTATTGATGACTTAGATCCAGAGCGTTTAGAGCAACATCCAGATGCGACTCTTTTAAAACGAGATGCGTCTGATGAAGAAGTCGAAATTGAACTGTATTCTCATCTTTTAAGAAGTAACTGCCCAGTCACGGGACAACCGGATTGGGGTACAGTTTTTATCCGTTTTAAGGGCAAAAAACCTTGTTATCGTAGTATTTTAGCTTATATTATCTCGTACCGTCAGCATAACGGCTTTCACGAACAGTGTGTCGAGCAGATTTTTGCTGATATTTGGCAAAATTTGCAGCCTGAAAAGCTGATGGTTTATGCAACTTATACTCGTCGCGGCGGACTTGATATTAACCCTTGCCGAGTATCGGATCTTTCATGGATGCCAAAACCGATTCGATTGGCACGACAATAAAACGAATAATTTGAGGATATACCATGCCGTTTTTTGGTTTTACCCCTTCTGAAGGCTTATTGAACGATATACAAACTGGAATTGCGAATAAAAATTCTAGTGAACCTTTATATCCACTTCGCGATAAGATTGCTTTACAACTTAATGAAGAGATTATTGATAATGTCTTAATTCAGTTAGTTCAGCACTTCCCAGCAAGTGAAAAGCGCGATACTGCCGAAAAACTTGCAGGCTATGTCAAATCAACAGTTGCTGTTCTTTTAAAACAATTGTTAAGCAAAGCACCGAACGATGTTGTTAAACAGTCAGTAGAGTTCTCTGAAAAAAGCTTATTTAAAGATCCACAAGGTCAATATAAAGTAGGCGTAACTTTAGATGCTGGCCTAGTGACCAACCTTAAGCATAATTTTGCAGAACTTCAGGCAGGCAATGATATTAATAAAGCAGCGTTAGCTGAACTATATAAACAGTTTGGCGATGCTATGGTTAGACACTTTATGTCTGATTTTAACAAGACATTAGATCTTGGCATGATCAAGCGTAAAGCAGCTGATATTGGTGCAGCAGCTGTAACAAAAGCAGTTCATATTGCGATCGATAAATTAATCCCTAGCTTAAATCGCACTGAGCTAAAAGCGATGGCTGAATATCATGACAGTCTATTCTTTAACTAATAAAAAATAGCCTATCGGAAACCTAGCGAGAGCTAGGTTTTTTTATTGCAAAATATTGATATACATTGCCATTAATCAGGTTTATGTTAGCATGCGCCAAGCACTGATTGACCTAATTAACACCGCATGTCTCCTAGCCCACAATATAAGTTTTTACGCCAAGCTCCTCGAGATGGTCTTAGCACCGCTATGCAACCATCTAAGTGGCAACAACTCCACATTGACCCTTGGTTATGTCTATTTTTGCTGTTAAATGCGCTCTTAGGTTTAACCGTACTATATAGTGCTTCGGCACAAGATGTAGGGTTAGTCAGTAAACAAGCCATGAGTTTTGGTATTGGCTTTTTAGTGATGTTTGGTCTAGCCCAAATTCCGCCTAAGGTCTATCAAGCATTTTCCCCCTACTTTTATTTGTTTGGCCTATTTTCGCTTGTGGCAGTTATGATATTCGGTGAAGTCCGAATGGGTGCTCAGCGCTGGATTGATATTCCCGGTTTCGGAAGTGTCCAACCCAGTGAGTTCATGAAAATCGGCATGCCAATGATGATTGCATGGTTTTTAGCACGAAAACCTCTTCCCCCTAGTTTTTCACAAGTTGTTTTATCATTAATGTTAATTGGTATTCCTTTTTTACTGATTGCAGAACAACCAGATTTAGGGACATCACTTTTAGTCTTGGCAAGCGGTATATTTGTCTTATTTTTAAGTGGACTATCATGGCGGATGATTGGAGCTGCAGTGGCATGTGCAGCAATAATAATTCCGATTGCGTGGGAATTTCTTTTACACGACTATCAACGTCAAAGGGTTTTAACTTTACTTGACCCCGAGGCAGATGCACTCGGTACGGGCTGGAATATTATTCAATCTAAAACTGCAATTGGTTCTGGTGGTTTTTCAGGTAAAGGTTTCCTCGAAGGTACACAATCTCACTTACACTTTTTACCCGAAGGACATACTGACTTTATTATTGCTGCGTATTCCGAAGAATTTGGGCTTATTGGTGTACTAATTTTAGTAATTCTTTATTTTGCTATTATTTTTAGAACATTCCAGATCGGTTTACAAAGCTTCCATAACTATGGACGTTTAGTTGCTGGCGCCTTTGGTTTGTCTTTTTTTGTTTATGTATTTGTAAATGCGGGAATGGTCAGTGGTATTTTACCTGTAGTAGGTGTTCCTTTACCTTTTATGAGTTATGGTGGAACAGCTATTATTACTTTAATGGCCACTTTTGGTTTAGTCATGTCCATTCATACACATCGATAATCTGGAATTTTAAAACGATATGTTGTCTCAACACTTAAATAAAACTTTAAAAATGCTCGCTTTGTGTACTGGTCTAATCAGTACAAGTCATTTCGCTCAGGCCAACGATTTTGCCACACATCCTGATTATTTGAATTTTAAACAAAAGACCATGAACGCTTATGGTTTAAGTAGCGCCCAAGTCGATGCAGCCATGAGTGGTGCAAAAAATTTACCAAACATTCTAAATATTATGACTCGCCCAGGTGAAAGTAAGCCTTGGTATGACTATCGTTCTATGTTTTTGGTTGAAGGAACAATTCAACGCGGTGTCCGTTTTAAAAATCAATATGCAGATGCTTTAAATCGTGCAGAGCAACAATATGGTGTACCTCAATCTGTCATTTTAGGTATTTTGGGTGTTGAGACAGGTTATGGCGCAAATAAAGGTTCTTTTATTACACGTGATGCCTTGGCCACACTTGCTTTTGGCTACCCTCGCCGTGCTGAATATTTTGGTGATGAGCTAGCTGCTCTTATTGCATGGACTTATAAAGAAGGCTACCCAACAAATAGTATTGTAGGTTCCTATGCTGGGGCGATTGGCTATCCACAATTTATGCCAAGCAATATTAGTAAATATGGGGTGGATTATGACGGTAATGGACATATCGACTTAAGAAATTCAGCAGAAGATGCAATCGGATCAATTGCAAACTATTTAGCAAAACAAGGTTGGCAACGAGATCAACCGATTGGGTTTATGGCACGTTACACTGGGTCAAATCCGGAAAGCATTATTGCCAAAGATTTAACTCAACCTTTCCCATATGGTGCATTAAAGACACTCGGTATTTCTCCATTGAATCCTTTAGTTAAAATTGATGATCTCGATATGGTGAATGTTATTCAATTACAAGACTATAACGGTCCAATTTACTATTTAACTTACCCGAATTTTCAAGTGATTACGACTTATAACAAGAGCCGCATGTACGCTACTGCTGTATGGTTATTAGGCACCGAAGTAGCTAGCCGATAGGCTAGCTTTTTTGCACTTTATGTAAAAGTCAATAAATATTTTTGTTAAATAGATCACAATACATACATTTTTAATAACTTGTTACATTATTGATTATTTTTTAACCTAAAACTGTAAGTTTTTACCCTTTTTGTAAAGATTTCTCGTTAAAGACTAGACACTCTCCGTAAGCGATGAATATTATCCACCCCAATATAGCAATTGCAAAAGTGAATAATAAGGCATGTTCACTTTAAATTTCAGTCAATGGCTGAAAGAAAAAAGTACATGTTCTCAGGAGTTTATACAAATGCAGTTATCGCTGAAATACGTTCTTGCACTGACGGCTAGTTTAAGTATGGCCCCACTGCACGCTGAAATGGTGCAGTCATCATCATTAAACAGTGATGTAGATGGTCCTAATCTAGCAGCACGTGTATTGAGTAAAGATACTCAAAACTTTAATTCTCGTTTTTCTAACATTAACAGTCTTTCAATCACTGAACGTTCTGGCGATCAAATCCGTCGTCAAGCTATCGCAGCAAAAATTGAAATCCCTGAAGATGAGCCTTCAGTGATTGAAAAACTTAACACAGTAGCTTCAAACACTGTTCGTAAGTTTAGCCAAACTGGTATGGCATCTTGGTATGGCCGCCAATTCCATGGTCGTAAAACTGCAAGTGGTGAAACATTCGACATGAATGCTTTAACTGCTGCTCACCGTAGCCTACCGTTGAACTGTTACATTCGAGTAACGAATAAAGACAATGGTAAAAGTGTGGTTGTAAAAGTAAATGACCGTGGTCCTTTCCATGGCAACCGTGTACTTGACCTATCATACGGAGCAGCTAAACGTCTTGGTATTACCAATGCTGGAACAGCTAAAGTAAATATTGAGCGTGTTGATGGCCCAACTTCATAAGTTATAGCCTCTCGAGTTCATGTAAAAAGCCGCAATTTTTTTTGCGGCTTTTTTATATTTTAAGTTATTAAAATGATGCCTAACTTAAAGTTAAAAAATCCTCTTTTTTTAACCCTTATCTAACTCCGAATTTGAATATTTTTTAAACAAAAAGCTATGCTTATTTAGTATAAGTCAATTTCATCTCTAATTTGCGCTTAGAGCGACTTTATTAAATTTGCGCTACCCTAGTACCATTTTTCCAAAATAAAGGCTATTTATGGCGTTTTTAGAGTAGATGAGTAGAGCTTTTTCATATAATTTTCCCATCAATCTCAAAATTACCCTTTTTTAGATGATTTCATCATTTAGCAACACAGAAAAAATATTATAAAAAATTGCATCATTCTTGAGGTCGAATTGACCACCTTTTCAATCACAGTCACATTATTTTTTCGTTTGCCCTTTCTTCGGTTTTTTTAATGCAATGTTCCCTATAGTTGAATAGTGTTAGTTTCTTGTCGAGATCCTCAAGAACAGGCTAAAATATACTCACAAAAATAAATCGAAGTTAAAACAAGGAGTGTGCTACCAATGAAATCCATTACTGAATGGTTTGATGAATATAGCGAAAGTCATCAAAATCCAACCAATAAACAAATTCACTGGCTTTGCGTTCCCGCCATTTTATTTTCTATTATTGGAATCATTGCGCATTTCAGCACATTGCTTACTGCTTTATTACTTGTGTTGACCTTAGTATTTTATGCACGTTTAGATCTTGTACTTGCTGTTGCAATGGCTGCCTTACTTGTTGTTATGGCATGGCTCATTTACACCCTACCTGTAGGAGTCGGATTTTATATCGCTATTTTTGTGATTGCTTGGGTTGGACAATTTTACGGACATAAAGTCGAAGGCAAAAAACCGTCTTTCTTTAAAGATTTACAATTCCTATTGATTGGACCAGTTTGGTGTATGGATGCTTATCTCTCAAAAATCTTACCTAAATGGAAAAGCAGACAAAAACAAGCTCTTGCTTAAAGATGAATTTAAAGCTGAATCCTTTCGATTCAGCTTTTGCATGTTAGTAATTGATTAGAAAATTTATAAAATAAAAAAATCCTAAACTTGCTATCACACTTAAAAGAACTTTTTTTAGGTAAATAGCGATTACAATACAAAATATTGCTGCATAAATATAAGAATTATTTATCACACCTCTTAAATGGTCACCATCGAAAAAAATAACTGGAATACAGATTGCAGTTAACAAACAAGGTGCAGAATAGTTAAGCATCTTATTCAGAATAAGCGGCAGTTTAATTTTTACTTGAGGTTCTAAAAAATAATAGCGATTAAAAAAGACGATTGCTGCCAAGCCTAAAATCATAAACCAAGACATATTATTGCTCCTTACCTATTTTTTCAGTTAAAACAGCAATTAACATTCCCATTAATCCTGAAAGTAAAATCGCCCCCTCAATTTGATAAAATTTAAATAAAAAACCACTTAAACAAGTTGTTAGCACACCAGCTATGACCGGAAATCCTTTACATAAAGGCACAATCATGGCAATAAAAATAGCAACGATCGAAAAATCCAAATGGTAATTTAAAAGATCAGGTATCACTGTCGCCAGCAGTATTCCCACCAAGCTAAAAGCAACCCAAAATAAATAAAAACACAGTCCAGCTCCGAGCAGATATTCCGAACTTCTTTTTTCAAATGGAGCACTCACCGCAAACAATTCATCTGTTAATAAAAAGCCTAAACTCAATCGTTTAGGTAGGGACAAAATAGAAATGTCATTTCTTAAAGTTAATGCATAAATAAAATGCTGAGCCGTTAAAAAGAAAATAGTCAAATAAATTGTAAAAACAGATGCTCCTTCCATAGCCATGCTTAAGCTAACCAACTGAGCAGCTCCAGCAAAGACGAGTCCAGACATTGCTAGTGCTTTATAGAAAGATAATCCTGCATGAATTGCCATAGATCCCGCTAAGATTGCCCACGGAATAACAGAAATTGACAAGGGCAAAATATCCATTGCACCACGTAAAAATAAATAGGATGGCTTATTTTTTGAAAACCCAACTGGCTGATTAAGCTGAATATTCATATATAAAATCCAATATAAGTAACATCTCTATACCATGCTTGATGAGTGCCGACTTATATTGGATAAAATTGCTTTAAAACTAATTTATTTATATGTTCAAACTTGCTACATATTGAGTGGGTGTGACGCCCATTGCTTTTTTAAAGTGACGGTTAAAATGGCTTTGGTCAGAAAAACCACATTGTTGTGCCACCATGGCAATTTGGTCCCCCTGTTTTAATAACTGTCTTGCTTTTTGTAAACGTGCTTGTACAAGCCAAGCATGAGGTGGCAAGCCCACATATTTTTTAAATTGCCTTAAGAAATGCCAAGCGCTCAAGCCGACCATGTCAGCCAAGTCTTGTAAAGAAAAGTTGGTTTCAGGCATTTCTACGAGCAATTCTTTAATTCTTAATATTTTTGAATATGCTTCTGGCAAATCACAAAAAGTATGATTTGATTTACTATGCCTCTTCATCAGACAAGCTAAAGTTGTTAAATACATCGTTTCTTTGAGCAGGAAATTATCTTTTTGTTCTAATAAATCAAAAAGTAAGCAAAGCTGTTGAGCCAAACCTAGGTCGCGAATCACGGCTTGAGGAAACCATGGTGCGCCATGTGGATTTTCAAAAAAATCTTGGCTAACTTCTGCTAACATTTCAGGTGTTGGATAGATCGCTCGATAACGCCACCCTGATTCAACAGCCGATGAACCCGTATGAATCTCGTCAGCATTAACTAAAATAATATCGCCTTTAGGAGCTACATGTAGCTGTCCCGTCCTAAAAAAAGACTGTGCTCCTTCTTCAATCACACCAATACAGTACCCTTCATGAGTATGCTTTGAAAATTGTGTTTGGTGATAATGTGCTTTTAATAACTCTAAACCGCCCAACTCTCGCACATGCAGATAATCGGCTTGCTCCCGCTGCATAAATACGTCTCATCTATTCAATAAAAAAACCATAGCATGTTTTAACAAACTGAATAGAACAAAATTGCTCTATGAAAATAATCTGATTAAACGTTCACTTGGGCTTTATTGATAGATCTGTCCGTCATGTTTAAGCCATCCACCTTCATGACGACCTTGTGGATCGTGATGAGTCCAATGTAGTACACCACCTTTTGGGTTATATTCATATTCGCCATAAAACTCAACGATGTCACCTTTATTTAGATTAGAAATTTTAGGTGCCAAATCGATATTATGTGCAACCAAAATTGAAAGACCATTTTTTAACACTAGAATGAATTTCTGGTGTCTTGACCCATCATTATCGTCTCTTAAAATTGCTTTGACTCGACCACTTCCCTGCACTTGAACATTACTTTGTCTCTGCTCATAAGCAGCTTTTACAGTGTCCACCCCATTATTTGAAAGTGTAGTTTCATTACGCTGAGCTGCGGGTATAGTTGATGATGGTGATTGACTTTGCTTATGCCCAGATAAATCTAGACCAAAATACGCAGCAATCAATAAAATAATCACACCACCAATACTGAGATTTTTTTTATTTGTCATTGTATACCCTTATTTTAACTGAGATAAAAAAAGCCCCAATGGGGCTTTTTTTATTGTGATACGAATTACTTCGCAGCAGCTTGAGCAGCAGCAACTTCTTCAGCGAAGCTAAGTTCTGCTTTCTTCTCAATACCTTCACCAACTTCGAAACGTACGAATTCAGCAACAGTAGTACCAGTTGCTTTTAATACATCCGCAACTTTCTTGTCGTTGTCGATTACATACATTTGACGATCAAGAGCAACTTCGTTCAAGTATTTATCAACTGAACCAGTTACCATTTTCTCAACGATGTTAGCTGGTTTACCAGATTCTAACGCTTTCGCTTCAGCAATTTCTTTTTCTTTAGCGATAAGGTCAGCAGGAACAGCTTCAGCATTTACAGCTACTGGGTTGAATGCAGCAACGTGCATTGCAATACCTTTACCAGTATCAGCATCACCAGTATAAGAAACTACAACACCGATTTTTAAACCGTGTTTGTAGATAGCCAAGTTTTCGCCTTCAACGATTTTCGCGCGACGAACTTGGATGTTTTCACCGATTTTTTGAACAAGTGCAATACGAGCTTCTTCAACTGATTGACCGTCTGCTAATTTTAATTCAGCGATTTTAGCAGCATCAGTTTCACCAGCCGCTAAAGCAGCAGTAGCAACAGCTTTTGAGAAGTTAGAGAAGTTTTCGTCTTTAGCAACGAAGTCAGTTTGACAGTTAACTTCAACTAAAATTGCTTTGTTGCCTTCTTGAACGATTGTGATAGCACCGTCAGCAGCAATGTTACCAGCTTTTTTAGCAGCTTTAGCTTGACCAGATTTACGAAGGTTATCAATAGCAAGCTCGATGTCACCGTTCGCTTCTGTTAATGCTTTTTTGCATTCCATCATTGCAAGACCAGTACGGTCACGTAATTCTTTTACCATGCTTGCAGTAATTGCAGTCATGTTGATCTCCTAAAATCGGTAGAAAATAAATCTTTTCAACAAAAACGGCCCAAAGAAACTCTGGGCCGTTTGCACTCTCGACGCTTAATTTGCCACCATTACATGTCGCAAAAATGACAAGCCTGCGTCAAAACGCATTAAGCCTCAGAAGCGTCTTTCGCAGCGTCATCGCCTTTTGCTTGAGCGTTCGCTTGAGATTGAGCGTATTCTTTACCAGCAAGAATTGCGTCAGCCATAGCTGAAGCATATAGAGTTACTGCACGGATCGCATCGTCGTTACCAGGAATAACGTAATCAACGTTATCTGGGTTAGAGTTTGTATCAACGATACCGATAACAGGAATACCTAAGTTCTTCGCTTCTTTGATTGCAATCGCTTCGTGATCAACGTCGATTACAAATAATGCGTCAGGTAAACCACCCATGTTTTTAACGCCGCCTAAAGAGCGCTCAAGTTTTTCCATCTCACGAGCACGTTCTAAAGCTTCACGTTTAGTAAGCTTAGCAAAAGTACCATCTTGAGATTGAGTTTGAAGATCTTTTAAACGGTTGATAGATTGGCGAAGTGTTTTCCAGTTCGTCAACATACCACCTAACCAACGGTGATCTACATATGGTTGACCAGCGCGTTGAGCTTGTTCACGGATGATGTTAGAAGCAGCACGTTTTGTACCAACGAACAAAACTTTGTTCTTTTTGCTTGCTAATTGGTTAGCGAAGTTCAAAGCATCATTTAACGCAGGAACAGTGTGCTCAAGGTTGATGATGTGAATTTTGTTGCGCGCGCCAAAAATGTATTGACGCATTTTTGGGTTCCAGAAACGAGTTTGGTGACCAAAGTGCGCACCTGCTTGAAGAAGGTCGCGCATGCTTACGTTGTAATCTGCCATTTTCTTTACCTTAAAAGTTGGGTTAGGCCTCCATATATCCGCATTCTCCACCTTTTTACGGGCACCCAGAGTAATGTGACGATATATGTGCGGATTTTTTACTCCATCTATCAAAATTGTTCGTAAAAGATATTCACGAAAAGCATTTGATAAAATGGGCGGCTATTTATACCATAGACGCTTGTAAATTACCAAAAGTTTTTAGAGATCATGAACAGTACTTATACAGCTCCACGTCGATTAATCAAAACTCCAGATGAAATTGAAAAAATGCGCATTGCAGGACGACTGGCGGCTGAAGTTCTAGAGATGATCAAGCCCCATATTAAGGCAGGTGTAAGTACACTTGAACTTGATACCATTTGTCGTAATCACATTGAAAATGTGCAGCATGCTATTCCTGCATGTGTAGGCTATGGTGGAGCTCCTGGGCGCCCTGCTTTTCAACACTCTATTTGTACTTCGGTTAACCATGTTGTCTGTCATGGTATTCCCTCTGAAAATAAAATTTTAAAAAATGGTGACATCCTTAATATTGACGTCACTGTCATTAAAGATGGTTATCACGGCGACACCAACATGATGTATATCGTGGGTGGTGAAACTTCTATTTTAGCAAACCGTCTATGTAAAGTTGCTCAAGAAGCGATGTATCGCGGGATGGCAACCGTTAGAGATGGTTCATATTTAGGCGATATCGGCCACGCAATCCAGAAGTATGTCGAATCAGAACGTTTTAGCGTAGTACGAGAATATTGTGGTCACGGTATTGGAACCGTTTTCCATGATGAACCTCAAGTATTACACTATGGTCAAGCTGGTACAGGTATGCGTCTTGAAGCGGGTATGACTTTTACGATTGAACCTATGGTAAATGCAGGTGTATGGCAAACTAAATTGTTAGGTGACAAATGGACTGTCGTAACGAAAGACCATAAACTTTCAGCTCAATATGAACATACTATTTTAGTCACCCAAACAGGGATTGAAGTCTTAACTGCTCGTCCTGAAGAAGACTTATCTCGCTTCAACCAATAATTTAAAAAATCTTAAATAAAAGGCTACTTTATGTAGCCTTTTATTACTTATTATGTATTTTTTATTAACAAATCTTTCTAAATATAAACAAATATTTCAAAAAAATTACAATTATTAATTTTTAATACACAATCATTTTATTAAAACACGGTATGGTGGGCTCAATAAAAATCAGTAAACAAATGCCGGACATGGAGTCCTTTTATGATGAAAAAGTCATTATTTTGTATGACAGCAGCCTTTTTTGCTCTGCCAACAGCCACTTACGCTGCATCTCCATATTTTAGTTTAAAAGATGGCGATGGCTTCAAACGTTTTTCTGTCTCTGCTGGTCCTTTATATGTCAAACCAACAGGAAAGGCTCAGCCTTTACATGTAAATACTGCAATCGCAGAAGGAACAAAAACAAGAGTAGGAGATGTAAAAGGTGATTCAGTATTAAATTCCATTGATGAATCACAACCAAATGCAACAGCTAAAAAGGCATTACTCAAAGGTGTATTAGATTTCGAGAGAAATACACTTCTTAACCTAGGGTTGCCTGGTATCGTATCTTATAAAGGTGATGACGGAGCTCAGTATCTAAGAGCAGATACCGCAGGCTCTGCAGTAATTAATGGCCTCTCCTCTTGGGATAATCCTGGTACTGGTCTTGAAGCTGATGATGTAACAACACTAGGTTTAATGACAAGTTATTTCTTTACAGATAATGTTTCATTAGAAGTGAAAGCAGGGATTCCACCTAAAGTCGATCTACAAGGTAAAGGTAAAATCTATGCCCCTCTTACGGGTACAGCCACTCCAGAAGATTTAGGTGTAATTGTCGGAGACCTACCGCTTAAAAATAATATTTTTATTACCGATCTTGAAGCCCATGGAAGTGCTGCATCAGCTCGTGCCTGGACACCAGCTTTTGAACTTCAGTACCATTTTGGCAAGACTGGCGTAAATAAGTTTAGGCCGTATGTTGGACTAGGTGTGATGTATGCCTATTTCAGTGAACTGGAAATGAATCCTGAAATTGAAAATGATTTAATCAATGCAGGTCATATGATTGTGAATATTAAAGATGGTAAAGCTGGGGCTGCTCTTGATCGTAAAAAAAGTTCTGGTGATCCTAAAGTAGACCTTGAGGCATCTGATGCAATTGCGCCCGTAGCAACTTTGGGTTTCACCTATGACTTCAATGACAAATGGTATGCGGTTGGTTCTGTCTCTTATGCTCACTTAAAAACGGATACGACCATTACAGTCAATGATGCCAAATATGGTGAATTAATTAATGCAAAAGCAGATATCGAAATTAATCCGATTTTAGGTTATGCCGGTATCGGTTACCGCTTCTAACTTTTGTGTCACACAAAGCTATAAAAACTTATGCACGTTTTTATAGCTTTCTTTTTTGTAGATTTTGCTTCTTTTTAAATCAAAACGCTAAAAAAATGAGCACTTTTATGAAGCCAATAGAAAAAATTTACTACTCTCCTCTCTTATGAGTATTTACTGATTTATTTCTATTTTTTTAATTAATTTTATTTTTAATAAACTAACTCAATAGAATTAGAAAGTAATTTTTCCTTTTTAGTAAAATTAATTTTTTGGCACAAGCTTTGCTTTATTCATAGCAAGATGAGTCAACGATGATTCAATGAATAAACCAAGACGGCCAACGATGTCCGCTCTGATCGGTTTGCAGATAGGCAATAAATCGCCTTGCAAATTAAAATTTCGTTCAGTTCAGAGGGACGCCGTATGTCTTCAAATGTCAATCGAGATGCAAAAAAAGCAACTGAAATAAAATTATTTAGCTTTTCTACTCCTGCAATGCGTGCTTTCCATATGACATGGCTCGCATTCTTTGTGTGCTTCTTCGCATGGTTTGCCTGTGCTCCACTCATGCCAGTGATTAAAGGTGAATTCGGCTTAACCAAAGACCAGATTGCCAATATTAATATTGCCGCCGTTGCAATTACGATTTTAGTACGACTTGTCGTAGGTCCGCTTTGTGATAAATATGGACCGAGGATTACCTATACAGCCCTTCTCTTGCTTGGCAGTATTCCTGTATTTGGTGTTGCTGCTGCCAATAGTTATGAATCCTTTTTATTTTTCCGCTTACTAATTGGTGCAATTGGCGCAAGCTTCGTTATTACGCAATACCATACAAGTGTTATGTTTGCACCTAATGTTGTAGGCACGGCAAATGCTGCTGCTGCTGGTTGGGGTAATGCTGGTGGCGGTGCAACTCAAGCCTTAATGCCTTTATTACTTGGCGCAATTGTCATGTTTGGTGTTGAGCAAACTATGGGTTGGCGTATTGCATTAATCGTACCAGGCTTGATGATGGTCATTGTCGGCATTCTTTACTGGAAATTAACCCAAGACTGCCCTCAAGGAAACTTTAAAGAAGTCCGTGCACAAGGTATTGAAGTTGGCAGTGGTAAAAAAGGTGGTATGGCTATTTTAATGCAAGCTGCTCGCAACTACCGTGTCTGGATTTTATTTGTGGCTTACGGTGCATGTTTCGGTATTGAAATTTTTATCCATAACGTTGCAGCAATGTACTATGTTGATCAGTTCAAGATGGATTTAAAAACTGCTGGTTTAACCGCGGGGATATTTGGCCTTCTTGCACTCTTTGCTCGTGCGCTTGGTGGTATTATTTCCGATAAAGTCGCACTTAAAAAAGGTTTAGATGGCCGCACGAAAGTACTGGTACTGATGATTTTGGGCGAAGGTTTATTCTTAATTCTCTTTTCTCAAATGAATGTCGTTGCACTTGCAATCATCTCTATGACAATTTTTGCCCTGTTTACTCATATGGCTTGTGGCGCGACATATGCTCTCGTACCATTTATTGATCGTAATGCATTAGGTGGTGTCGCAGGAATTATTGGTGCAGGCGGAAATGTGGGTGCTGTCGCAGCTGGTTTCTTGCTTAAAGGTTTACTTGATATTCAAACTTGCCTGTTTATTTTAGGTGGTCTGGTTATAGTTGCAGGCTGTAGTGTAATTTTGATTCGCTTTACAACAGAACATAAAGCAAAAGAACAAATTCTTTTTGAACAAGCCTTACGGGAACGTAACTCTGCTGCTTAATTTTTACAAGGAGTAGAAATCAGGATTTTTTCTACTCCCTTATTTTTTATAAAAGCATACAACTCATACTTACTTTTTAATTCTTCTTAAGTATTCTTGCTGTCTATATCGATATTTTTCGATATATCTTCTACAATAAATCATCATTATTATAATTTTCCATTAATCATGACTAAAACTGGCAACCAATTTTCTCAGTCCCTCATCTATATGCTGATTGGCAGTGCAATTATTCTGGCACTTTCTCTCGGTGTACGGCATGGTTTCGGTCTCTACCTTGTACCGATGAGCCATGAATTTGGCTGGGGACAGCATGTTTTTAGTCTTGCGATAGCCATGCAGAATCTGATCTGGGGAGCTGTTCAGCCTTTTACTGGGGCAATTGCAGATAAATATGGCAGTAAAGTTGTAGTTGCTGTTGGTGGCTTACTTTATACCCTAGGCCTACTTTTAATGGCTTTTAGTTCAAGTGTACTCATTTTGAATTTAAGCTTAGGTCTTATTATTGGTTTAGCTTTATCAGCAACCTCTTTTACGGTTTTACTGAGTGCAGTAGGCCGAGCCGCCCCTCCAGAAAAAAGAAGTATGGCAATGGGTATTGCCAGTGCAGCAGGCTCTTTTGGTCAGTTTATTATGCTACCGTCCACCCTTCTCTTGCTTAAAACGGTAGGATGGTCGTCAGCTTTAATGGTGAGTGCGTTGTTAATTGCGCTTATCATTCCCCTAGCGTGGATGCTAAAAGGGCCAAGCAATCAAACACCAAAAGCAATTACTCAACCTCAGCTCACATTTAAACAAGTACTGAATATTGCTAGAAAACATAAGCCATTCTGGTGGTTAGCTTTAGGCTTTTTAGTGTGTGGATTTCAGGTGGTCTTCTTAGGTGTTCATCTACCGGGCTATTTAATCGATCACGGCTTTGATGCAGCTACAGGTACTGTGTTTCTGGCACTAGTAGGATTATTTAATATTGTGGGAACTTATGGGGCGGGTTGGCTGGGAGATCGATTCTCAAAACCTAAATTATTAATGGCACTTTACGGTAGCCGCGGCATCGCAATTATTGCTTTTTTACTATTACCTTTAAGCACATATACAGTATATGCTTTTGGAATTATTATGGGCCTTTTATGGCTCTCCACTGTTCCGCTCACCAACGGTATTGTGGCAAATATGTTTGGTGTTAAATACCTTTCAATGTTAAGTGGCATTGTATTTTTCACCCATCAAGTCGGTTCTTTCTTTGGCGGTTGGCTTGGCGGTGTTAACCATGACTTAACAGGTAATTACAATGCGATTTGGCTATGTTCAATAGCTTTGAGTATATTAGGGGTAATCGTACATTTCTTTGTAAATGAGGAGGCTGTTATCCATGACGCATAATGCCTTACTTTTGAAAACAATTATGACTTTGCTCGTGATTACTCTGTTGGCCTCTTCAATCATTTTATGGAAACAAACTCCTGATTTATTTGTATATTTCAATCAAGCATTTTGTGCCCACTAGAGATATAGACAGCCAGACGCATACTGCAAATTGTCATAAAAATATAAAAAACCTATGGTCTAATGAAAATAAAAAAGCCCGCAAGTTTGCGGGCTTTTTTATGAAGAACTTATTTAAAATCAAAACAAACGATTCATACCATTAAGCGCAGCTACACGATATGCTTCTGCCATTGTTGGATAGTTAAACGTTGTTTCAACAAAATATTTCAGAGTATTGTTTGGGCTGTGCATAACTGCTTGCCCAATGTGGATAATTTCGGCAGCGTTATTACCAAAACAATGAATACCTAAAATTTCCATAGTGTCGCGGTGGAAAAGAATTTTTAACTCACCCACTGTATCACCGGTAATTTGCGCACGAGCCAAATGACGGAAAGAAGCTTGACCTACTTCATACGGAATTTTCTCTTCCGTTAGTTCCTGTTCATTTTTACCAATTGATGAGATTTCCGGAATAGTATAAATACCTGTTGGGATATCACGTACTGGCTTCGCATCTTCACCACTCATGTTTGCGCCAGCACAGCGCCCTTGGTCATAAGCAGCAGAAGCAAGTGATGGCCAACCAATCACGTCACCAGCAGCATATATATTTTCAACTTCAGTTTGATATTGGTCATTTACTGAAAGTTGACCACGGTTATTTGGTACTAACCCAACATTCTCAAGACCTAAGCCTTCTGTGTTACCTGAACGGCCGTTACACCAAAGAATTGCATCGGCTTTAATCTTTTTACCACTTTGTAAATGTAGTACAACATGGTCATCAAACGTTTCCAGATGATCCATTTGCTCATTGTGACGAATCAATACACCTTGTTCACGTAAGTGATAAGACAAAGCATCAGCAATTTCATCATCTAGATAACTTAATAATTTTTGCTGAGTATTAATCAAGTCAACTTTATGATCTAGACCAATAAAGATTGAGGCATATTCACAGCCAATAACACCTGCGCCGTAAATAATGATTTTTTGAATTGAATAATCAAGATCAAGGATTTTGTCCGAATCGAATACGCGAGGATGATCAAAGTCTAAACCTTGCGGATGATAAGGACGACTACCTGTAGCAATCACGATTTGCTTACAGATAATTGTTTCTTTAATGCCTTCATGGCTAAAAACTAAAACTGTATTTTTATCTTGAATATATGCACGGCCGTGGAATACACCGATTTTATTGCGATCGTAAAAACGTGTATGCGTATCAACCTGTTGTTGAATTACTTTGTGTGCATTACGCAAAACCTGTTTCATGGTGAACTGTTTCCATTCACCTACTTTTTGAAACATTGGATCGCGCTGATAGCGGATAATACTAGAAACTGTTTGACGTAATGCTTTACTTGGAATGGTACCTACGTGTGCACAGTTACCACCCAGTTGATCACGCACATCTACAATTGCAACACGCTTACCCGCTTTTGCAAGCTTCATTGCCGCGCCTTCACCTGCAGGTCCAGAACCGAGAACTACCGCATCGTATTTAACGAAATTCCCACTAACGACCTCTTTTTTACGTGGCATTGAAAGCTCCTTCCTCACTTGAATGACCATATTTTATAATAAATTATGGCTAATATGCGGTGAATTTATGTATTTCTCAACCCTATATTTCTGAATAACCACATTTATTATATGAATAGTTATTTTCCGCTATTAACTGCAGAAGTTCGCTATAATACAATGTCAATGTCTCTATAAACGAGTGGAAAAGTTAAATATGTCAGAACACCGTAAACCTGAACAGGGTGTAAAACTTCGTGGCGCAGAAAAAGTCGCAAGAATTCCTGTAAAAGTTGTACCTACGGTTGAAGTGCCGCGTAAACCTGACTGGATTCGTGTCAAGATGACGGCACCAGAAGAAGTTCAGCGTATTAAAACCACTTTACGTGCTCAAAAACTCCATACCGTTTGTGAAGAAGCTGCTTGTCCAAACCTACCAGAATGTTTTGGTGGTGGTACAGCAACATTCATGATCATGGGTGACATTTGTACACGTCGTTGCCCTTTCTGTGATGTAGCACATGGTCGTCCAAATGCACTCGATGCAGATGAACCTCGTCACATGGCAGAGACAATTGCTAATCTTAAACTCAAGTATGCAGTAATTACTTCGGTTGACCGTGATGACTTACTTGACGGCGGTGCACAACACTTTGTGGACTGTATCAAAGAAGCTCGTGCACTAAGCCCAAATACATTGCTTGAGATTTTAGTACCAGATTTCCGCGGACGTATGGATATTGCTTTACGCATTATGACTGAATGTCCGCCAGACGTATTTAACCACAACATCGAGACTGTGCCACGTCTATATAAAGCAATGCGCCCAGGTTCAGACTATCAACATTCTTTAAACTTATTAAAAATGTTTAAAGAATATTGCCCTGATATCCCAACAAAATGTGGTTTGATGGTGGGTATCGGTGAAACTGAAGAAGAAGTTATTGCATTGCTTGATGACTTGCGTGCTCACGATGTTGACTATGTGACTATTGGTCAATACTTACAACCTTCTAAACAACACGCGCCAATTGACCGCTTTGTAACACCAGAAGAGTTCGAACGTTATGCAGAACATGGCCGTAAACTTGGCTTTAGAAATATTTGGTCTGCACCAATGGTTCGTTCAAGTTACTTTGCTGATCGTCAATACCACGGTGAACCAGTACCGGAAGTTCGTCGCAAAGTAGATCCAGCTAAAAAAATTGCGGTTCAAGTTGTCGAAGCTTAAAAATTAAATATCTATAAAAGCCCTCTACTCCAGAGGGCTTTTTATTTGTATAAGAAAATCAATAACATTTCTTGACAAATCGATAAAACAACCCATTACACTTTCACTTAAAAATATCTTATACCTAAAAGTACGATATATCCCTGCTCTAGCATATACATCAATTGCGACATAAAAAATTAAATTTAAACAGCATTAAAAATTAGCTAGTTAAGCCTTAAATCTCTCCTCGCTTTTTGTAACTTCTAACTTGAGGGCTTATCTAGCAAGGAGCAAGTATGATTTTCCTACTCTTTGTTTTAAGCGTTGTCATTCAGCTTTTTGCAATATGGGCAATTTTCTTTTTTAATCTAAACAGAACCATTGGTAGTGTTATTACGATTGCTGTAGCCATACTTACTGCACTCATATTAACGCCATGGGCTCTCCTTTTAGGTATTCCCCTTATTGCCCTTAGTATCATTATTTTATTTGCACCATTACGCTTTAATCTGATTACTCAACCTGCATATAAAACTTTAGCAAACTCAATGCCGAGCATCAGTACGACTGAACAAGAAGCTTTAGAGGCAGGTACCAGTTGGTGGGAAAAAGAATTATTTATGGGGGCACCCGATTGGTCACAATTTGAAAATTACCCCTACCCAACTTTGTCAGCAGAAGAACAAAGTTTTATCGACAATGAAGTTGAGCTCCTTTGTAGCATGCTAGATGAATGGGAGATCCATCATCACTTAAAAGATCTACCACCAGAAGTTTGGCAATTTATTAAAGATAAAGGTTTTTTAGGCCTCATTATTCCAAAGTCATTTGGGGGTAAAGAATTTAGCTCATTTGCTCAAAGCCGTATTATGAGCAAAATTGCTTCCCGCTCACTCACCACAGCTGTGAGTTGTATGGTTCCAAACTCATTAGGACCGGGTGAGCTACTCATGCACTACGGTACCGATGCACAAAAACAGCAATATTTGCCGGGCCTTGCTAAAGGTGAAGAGATCCCATGCTTTGGTTTAACCAGCCCAGAAGCAGGTTCAGATGCAGGCGCCATTCCAGATTCGGGCGTTGTTTGTTACGGTGAATATGAAGGTGCTCAAGTTCTTGGGCTAAGAATGAATTTCTCTAAACGCTGGATTACGCTTGCACCAATTGCCACCGTTGTTGGCTTAGCATTTAAACTTTATGACCCTGAAGGCCTATTGGGAGATAAAAACAAAACAGAATACGGTATTACTTGTGCCTTAATTCCTGCCAGTCATGCGGGTGTGAAAATTGGAGCACGACATTATCCTGGTTCTCCATTTATGAATGGAACAGTAGAAGGAGAAGATGTTTTTATTCCTATTGACTGGATTATTGGTGGTCAAGAAAATGCTGGTAAAGGTTGGCGAATGCTCATGGAATGTTTAGGTGTGGGCCGTGGTATTTCCCTTCCAGCTCTAGCAACAGCCGCAGGTGAAATGAGCTATTTAACCGTTGGTGCTTTTGCGAAAATTCGCCAGCAATTTAATATTTCTGTCGGTAAATTTGAAGGCGTACAAGAAGCAACCAGCGAAATTGCCAGCGATGCCTATATGCTTGAAGCATTCCGTTATTTAGTGACATGTGGCCTAAACCAAGGTGGAACACCTGCGGTAATGACTGCCATGGCAAAATATTATGCAACTGAAACGATGCGTAAAGTCGTTAATCACGGAATGGATATTGCTGGAGGACGTGCAATTCAACTTGGACCACGTAACTTCCTTGCGCTTACCTATCAAGCGATTCCAATTGCAATTACGGTAGAAGGTGCAAATATTTTGACCCGTTCATTGATGATTTTTGGTCAAGGTTCAATGCGTTGTCATCCTTATCTATTTGAAGAGTTACAACTCCTTCAATCTGAAGATAAAAATAACTCGGTCAAAAAATTTGATGATTTGTTATTTAAACATTTAGCCTATACCTTTAACCGCGGTGCTAGATCATTTGCCTACGGTTGGACAGGTGGCTCAAGCGATGCGCCTCAGTCAGCAGATCAATTCACTGCAAGTTACTATAAAACGATTAACCGTTTTAGTGCCAATTTCGCACTTGTTTCAGATATGTCTCTTGGCTTACTTGCAGGCGACTTAAAACGCAAAGAAATGTTATCCGGACGCTTGGCAGATATTCACGCGCACCTGTTTATTTCTACTGCGATTTTAAAATTTTATGAAGCTGGGCAAAAAACTGAAGCTGAACAACTTCACGCTAAATTAGCGCTACAAAAAGCTTTCTTGAATATTCAGGAAGCATTTTGGGGATTATTTGAAAACTTCCCAGCTAAACTTCCGGCAGCATTTGTAAAATGGATCTGTTTCCCTTTTGGTCGTGTCATTTCAAAACCAGATGATGAGTTAAAACAACAAGTCGCTGAACTTATGATGCAAGAGCACCCTTTCAGAGAACAGCTTAAACATCACGTATTCTATTCAATCAAAGCCGATGATGTAACTGGACGTTTAGAACATACCTTCCAAATTCTACGAACACTTGAACCGCTTTGGGATAAGTTTAAAAAGGCTGAATCTAAAGGTAAATTTACAGGTCTTACTTTTGAAGAGAATATTACACAAGCGATAAAAGAAGGCTTTATTTCTGAAAGCGAAGCTCAACAACTATTGCAATACAACGCAATTCGATTCGACAGCATGCTTACAGATGTATTTGATGAAGATTTAAATAAAGATCTTCCTTTGTCGAACCCTCATCAAGTTTAATGACTGATGCCTCCACTAATTCACTATTGCAATCACACTTGATTCGCATTAATTAATAAACAGCCATAAAAGCGTCAATCGACGCTTTTATTTTTAGGAGAAATTAATGTCTAAGCAAGATTACGAAAATGGATTAAAAGTTCGCACAGAAGTGATGGGAGAAGCTTTTGTAAAACGTGCCCAAGAAAATACCGTACCCTTTACCCAGCCTTTACAAGACTGGATTAATGAACATGCATGGGGATCGACTTGGCAGCGTGAAGGTGTGCTACCTCGTAAATATCGCTCATTAATTACTTTGGCAATGCTCACGGCACTTAAATCACCAACTGAACTCAAAGGCCATGTTCGTGGTGCACTAAACAATGGTTGTACAGTTGAAGAGATTCAAGAAACTTTATTGCACAGCCTACCATATTGCGGCGCCCCTGCTACTCAAGAAGCTTTTCGTGCTGCTTTAGAAGTAATTCAAGAATATCAACAAAAATAACTTCAATATGAGCCAGTACTGTACTGGCTCACTTTGACCTAATTTAATTTAGTCGAATAAATATTTAAATTACGATCATCAATCACAATAGCCTGACGGCAAATCCCCTCTATTTGACGCTGCTTTTCAAAAACTGCCGCTGACATCGGTTCAAAACTATCAAAAAAGCAGATTTCATTTTGATCTATAGAATAAATGAGTGACTGATTTCCAACACCTTCTAAAGTATCGTAGTACACAATCACCATTTTTCCATTTTGAATTGCAGCTTGAATATCTTGATAGCTCAGCGCTGGTCCAGTTGGAATTTTTAATACCTTTGCTTCTTTATAGCTCATGCGTTCGCTTTGGCTAATGCTAGGATCCTCATCTGAATGAAATGACACTTCAAATCCTAGTTTCTTTAAAGCAACAGCTAAGGCAATAGTATAGGTGCCTCCTTCATCGTGTCGGCAAACATTAATCAACTCAGCAACATCAATTTGTACTCCATGATGCTGAAGCAACATCCAAACTGCAAAAACGCCACAGTTTGACTCTAGGCGTGCCAACGACTCGGGAATATTTAATGCCATAATTAGAATCTAAAGTGATAATTACGCAGATAATAAACAAAACTGGATTGGCACTAAAAGCTTTTCCAAGTACAATGTTTCGCTAGTCGAGGGATGCTGCGACAATTGATCGGCACTAAAGATCAATTTGCCAGGCTCGACGATCGGTTAAACACTCGTTTTAACCAACAACGGCATCCGCGAACAGAATGATCAATACTATTTTTTCCTAGGAGATCCTGATGAACGCGGTTAATGCTTCATTTACAGATTACAAAGTTGCTGACATCTCTCTTGCTGACTACGGCCGTAAAGAAATCAAACTTGCTGAAGCAGAAATGCCAGCTTTGATTGGCTTACGTAAACGCTATGCAGCTTCTAAACCACTTGCTGGCGCAAAAATTCTTGGTTGTATTCACATGACCATTCAAACAGCTGTTCTTATTGAAACGCTTGTTGAATTAGGTGCTGAAGTACGCTGGACATCATGTAATATTTTCTCGACTCAAGACCACGCTGCTGCTGCAATTGCTGCTCGCGGTATTCCAGTTTTTGCTTGGAAAGGTGAAACTGAAGAAGAATATGTATGGTGCCTTGAACAACAGATCAATGTAAATGGTCAACCTTGGGATGCCAACATGATTTTGGACGATGGCGGTGATTTAACTGCTCTTGTTCATGAAAAATACCCTGCTCTTTTAGAACGTATTCACGGTATTACTGAAGAAACTACAACAGGTGTTCAACGTCTTATCGAAATGTGGAAAGACGGTTCTTTGAAAGTTCCTGCAATTAACGTAAATGACTCAGTTACTAAATCTAAAAACGACAACAAATACGGTTGCCGTCACTCATTAAATGACGCGATCAAACGTGCAACTGACATGCTTTTGTCTGGTCGCCGTGCACTTGTAGTTGGTTATGGTGACGTAGGTAAAGGTTCTGCTCAATCTTTACGTCAAGAAGGCATGATCGTTCGTGTAACTGAAGTTGACCCGATTTGTGCAATGCAAGCATGTATGGATGGCTATGAAGTTGTATCTCCATACAAAAACGGCGTACAAACAGGTAAAAAAGAAGATATTAACCAAGATCTACTTGGAAATACTGACCTTGTTGTAACAACAACTGGTAACTACCACGTGTGCGATGCAGCAATGTTAGACAGCTTAAAAGCTGGTGCAGTTGTATGTAACATCGGTCACTTCGACACAGAAATCGACACTGCGTATTTACGTGGTTACAAGTGGGTTGAAGTTAAGCCACAAGTTCACCAAGTTTATCGTTCAGAAGATGAAAATAACTACCTCATTCTTCTTTCTGAAGGCCGCCTTGTAAACCTTGGTAATGCAACTGGTCACCCATCACGTGTGATGGATGGTTCTTTTGCCAACCAAGTTTTAGGTCAAATTCACTTATTCCAAGAGAAATTTGCTGACCTTCCTGCAAATGAGAAAGCTGCAAAAATTCGTGTAGAAGTTCTTCCTAAAAAACTTGACGAAGAAGTTGCTGCTGCAATGGTTGCAGGTTTCGGTGGTGTACTTACTCAGTTAACTCAAGAGCAAGCCGATTATTTAGGTGTTGCTGTTGAGGGACCATTCAAGTCTGACGCTTACAAATACTAAGAACTTAAGGGCAGACGGTGAACCGACTGCCCTTTTTTCTAAAATGTTTCGCTGTTTACAAGGATTTGACATGACTAAACGTACACCTATTTCTTTTGAGTTTTTCCCGCCAAAAACTGATGCTGGTGCTGAAAAACTTCGTATTGTTCACCAAGAATTACAACTTCTGAATCCTGAGTTTTTCTCAATTACTTACGGGGCTGGTGGTTCTACTCGCGAACGCACGCTTGCTGCCATTGATGATTTTAATGGTAAAGGTACACCAGTTGCGCCTCATCTTTCTTGTATTGGTGATGATAAAGCTCGTATTGCTGAGTTACTGGATTTATATAAAGCTCAAGGCATTGACCGTATTGTTGCTTTACGTGGTGACTTACCATCTGGTCAGGTTGGGCTTGGTGAGCTTCCTTATGCTCAAGATTTAGTACGTTTTATTCGTGAGCACTCAGGTGATCATTTTCATATCGAAGTTGCAGCTTATCCAGAAATGCATCCTCAAGCTGAAAGCCTTGATACAGATATCCAACGTTTTATTGAAAAGGTACAAGCTGGTGCCAATGCGGGAATTACTCAATTCTTCTTTAATCCAGACTCATACTTTTATTTTATAGAGCGTTTAGAAAAAGCTGGAATTAACATTCCGGTGGCTCCAGGAATCATGCCAATTACCAACGCAAGCAACCTAATTCGCTTTGCAGACGGTACGGGTGCTGAAATTCCTCGCTGGATCCGTAAGCAATTACAAGCCTATGGTGATGACAGTGAAAGTATCAAAGCTTTCGGTCATGAAGTTGTTGTTAAGCTATGCGAACGCCTGATTGCAGGTGGTGCACCAAGCTTACACTTCTATTCAATGAATCAAGTCGAACCAACTCGTCAACTTGTTGTTGATCTTGGTTTAAATTAATTTTGTAAGGCGTACCCAATGAACCGTTTTTTTATCGAAACTGAACTTACAGTTGGCTCAACAATTCAACTGACAGAATCAGTATTCCATCATTGGGTGCGTGTTTTACGTGCACAACTACAAGAACAAGCGACTCTATTTAATGGACAAGGTGGAGAATATCTCGCAACATTGACCGAAATTAATAAGAAAAATGCGTTTGTCACAATTGAGAATTTTAACCCTACAAACCGTGCTGCCCCTTTTAAAGCTGTTTTAGGTCAAGTCATGAGTAAAGGCGATCGAATGGATTATGCCATTCAGAAAGCCACTGAATTAGGTGTAAGTCAGATTCAATTGCTAACAAGTGAGCGTTGTGAAATGCGCTTAAAATATGATCGAGATCAAAAAAAATTAGATCACTGGCAAGCTGTAGCAATTGCAGCATGTGAACAATGTGGCCTGAACTTAGTTCCCGAAGTATTAGCACCAATTTCTCTTCATGAATGGTTAAGTTCTTCTGAGCTTCCTCAATCTAAATTTGTTTTAGCACCAGAAAAAGAACAAAAAGATGTATTGGCAGGAATACAACCTGATCTTGCCTTATTGATTGGACCAGAAGGTGGGCTAAGTGAAAATGAAATTACCCAAGCCAATCAAGCTGGTTTTATGAACTGGTGCATTGGTGACCGTGTTTTACGTACAGAAACCGCACCTGTTGTTGCCTTGTCTATTTTAAATTATCGATTTTTATCCACCTGAGTTCAGTGAACATTGATTAAATCGTTATTTAAAGTTAACTTACTTTTATTGTATGAATAAAATTTCAAATTCTTTTTCACTGATAAATCAGATTCTTTCTGTATATATGTAAAAAAATAGGATAGAAAAATCTTATGTCTGGGCTTCAGGAAGAATATCTACAGCATCAAACAAAAATTGAACAGCTGAAACTTTCAACTCAATATATACGCTGGTATTTGATTAGCTTAATACTGCTATGTCTCATTTCATATGGTATTTTTTCTTATTATTTTTCATCTGTAATAACAATTTTTAGCTGGTCTATTGGCCTCACTGTAGCATCTCTTATCGGCTTATTATTTATTCCAAATATTTTAACTCACTACCGTGCAATTGATTTTACAAAAAAAGCTAATCACATTTTACAAAGTATTTGTTTGATCTCAGGCATCTTAATTGGAATAAACGTCACAATTATTCATTTTTATCTTCCCCCTGAATTAGTCGCTCTACCAGATGCTCATATTTTAATTGCTTTATTTATTACTTCGGCTCATATCATTGGCCTTACTTTTTTAACACAGCAACCACGATATTTTTATCTCTTATTTATTCCAAGTACCTTGCCCTTATTACTAGCTCAATTCACACATAACCCAATTACTCAGCTACCTTTTTACTTTGCCTATAATCTTACCTTTGTGGCCACTGTACTTTGTGCATATGCTACGCAACGTAATTATCAAAAGATTTCTCAATTATTATTAAAAAACAAACAGCTTGTTCAAATTTCCGATCAACATACGCAATGGGCTGAAGAATTATGTATACAGCTCCAACAAGAAGTAAATAAATCTAAAGATATCGAAGCCCAGCTTCAATTTAATAATCATCTGCTTGAGCAAAAAGTACGTGAACGCACTTACGATCTCACAAAAATGAACGAACAACTCGAAAGCCATCACTACAATTTAGCTTTTGCGCATGAAACTGCAGGTATTCGACCTTGGGATTGGGATATTGAAAGTCAAAAATTAGAAATTACATTTTTCGATCAACAAAAACAAACTCAGACTGCCGTTATTCATCTCAATACGATATTAGATCGTATACATCCAAGTGATAAAAAACTTTTTGACGAACGTTTAAAACAACATTTGGAAGGCATTACAGATCATTTTAATATCACCTTTCGAATTTTACGTAGAGATGGTTCTTGGCGATGGATTCATGACGTAGGTCGTGTCATCACTAGAGATCCTAAAACACAAAAAGCGCTTCGTATGGTTGGAATGACTCGCGATATACATCAAGAGAAGAAAGATCAAGAACATCTAAGACTATCCGCAATTGTACTTGAGCAAGCTGCGGAAGGAATATTTATTTTAGATGAGCGCCTAAACTATATTGATGTAAATCCCTACTATGAAAAATTAACAGGATTTTCTAAATCAGAACTTGTTAATAAAGAATTATTTAGCATAACAATCAATCAAAAAGAATTACAACAGCAGTTTCATACCTCAATAACACAGCAACTCCTAGAGACAGGAGAATATATGGGTCAGTTTGACGAAAAATTTAGTTCTGGTAAAAGCGTATATTTATGGTTGCATATCAATGTAGTCAAAGATGAGTTCAATCAAATTACCAATTATATCGGGTTTGCACGCGACCTGACTGAGCAAAAACGTCAAGAACAACATCTATCTTATTTAAAAAATTACGACAGCCTCACCCACCTGCCTAACCGCCTTTACTATTACAATCAATTACATCAATATCTTGTAAATCCGTCATATAACATTAAAAATTTAGCATTAATACGAGTGAACATTGACCGCTTCCGAGCTTTCAATGAATTTTTAAATAATGATAGTGGTGATGAATTACTTAAGCAGTTCGCTCAAAGATTGCGCTTAATCAATATTAATGCAATTTTAGTTGCCTATTTAAATAGTGATGATTTCGCAATTATTTATGAAATTTCCCCAATTCATCCAAACATTGAGCAATATTGCCAAAATATTTTACAAGCGCTCAATGCACCTTTTTATATTGATAATCACGAATATTTTATTACTGCATCTATTGGTGTCGCATGTTTTCCTGAGCATGGTAGACAAATTGATCACCTCAACCACCATGCGGAACAAGCATTGTCCGAAGCAAAACGCTTAGGTGGTAATACAATTTGCTATTATTGCAATAAAACAAATAACTCATATAAAACTGCCGATTTAGAGCAAGAATTACGTAAAGCCATACAAAATGATGAATTTGTCATTTATTATCAACCCAAAATTAATCTACATGATCAATCTATTATCGGTTTTGAAGCATTAATTCGTTGGCAACATCCTGAAAAAGGATTAGTCATGCCAAATATGTTTATACCTTTTGCTGAGCGTAGTAGCCTGATTTCAGACATTGGTAAAGTTGTTTTGGATAAAGTTGGAAAGCAATTACAAGAATGGAAAGATGCGGGTTATCTCAATATTCAAGTCTCTGTAAATATTGTCGCTCAACAAATACATCGAGGCTTATTACTCAATGATCTAGATGAAGTTTTGCAAAAATATAATATACAAGGTTCAGACCTAGAACTTGAAATTACAGAGTCAGCCCTTTTAGACAATACTGCCAATGTAAAAACGCTATTACATGCGATAAAACAACGAGATATCTCAATTGCCTTAGATGACTTTGGTACGGGTTATTCTTCTTTGGCCTATCTAACAGAATACCCAATTGACGTGTTAAAAATTGATCGTGCTTTTATTTCTAAAATTGGTGACCATAAACAAGAAGCAATTGTAAATGCAATGATCGCGATGGGTAAAAGTATGGGGCTTAAACTGGTTGCCGAAGGTGTAGAAACAGAAGAACAAGTCACCTATCTACAAAAACAGCAATGTGATTTTTTACAAGGTTATTTCTTTAGTCGCCCGATCCCTGCTGAGCAAATTATTCCTTATCTGCAAACAAAACCACATATTTCTTAATTGTTCTAATCATCTATTTTACCTATGCTGCTTTTTCCAAAAATGAGCGTTTTTGACTGTGAGAAATAAAGAAGTAGTGTTATATTCTTTAGCATTTAGCTCACCACGGGGCTATTGGCAATTCGTCTACTATTCTCTTAATTGATAAAAATTAAAGCATAGTAAAAAATTGAATTGCCTCTCCCTAAATGAGCAATTTGACTAGTTTGCTTTTTTGTATCAAATAGAGACTCAGATGGACGATCAATCTTTAAAACAGGCCGCTTTAAATTACCATGAATATCCAAACCCAGGGAAAATCAGCGTCACCCCAAGTAAGCAACTTGTCAACCAACGAGATTTGGCTTTAGCCTACTCACCAGGAGTTGCTGCGCCATGTTTAGAGATTGAACGTGATCCATCTGCTGCTGCAAAATATACAGCTCGCGGAAACTTGGTTGCCGTAGTTAGTAACGGTACAGCTGTTCTTGGTTTAGGTAATATTGGCCCATTAGCGTCTAAACCTGTAATGGAAGGTAAAGGCGTTCTCTTCAAAAAGTTTGCTGGTGTTGACGTATTTGACATCGAAATTGCAGAAAACGATCCAGATAAAATTGTAGATATTGTTGCCTCTCTTGAACCAACTTTCGGTGGTATCAACCTCGAAGATATTAAAGCGCCAGAATGTTTCTATATCGAAAAGAAACTTCGCGAACGCATGAAAATTCCTGTATTCCATGACGATCAACACGGTACAAGTATCATTGTAGGTTCAGCTTTGCTTAATGCATTGCAACTTGTAAATAAGAAAATTGATGAAATCAAAATTGTAGCTTCAGGTGCTGGCGCTGCTGCCCTTTCTTGTTTAGATTTACTTTGTGCTTTAGGCGTAAATAAAGAAAATATCATTGTTGCCGATTCTCGCGGTCTACTCACTACTTCACGTGAAGGCTTGGATGAATCAAAAAAACGTTATGTTCAAGACATCAAAGCAACTCAGTTACATGAAGTAATGGCTGGTGCTGATATGTTCTTGGGTCTTTCTGCTGCTGGTATTCTCACCAAAGAAATGGTGAAACAGATGGCTGAGAACCCTATTATTTTTGCTTTGGCAAACCCAGATCCAGAAATTTTACCTGAACATGCACATGAAGTACGTCCTGATGTAATCATGGCAACTGGTCGTTCTGACTATCCAAACCAAGTAAACAACGCATTATGTTTCCCTTACATTTTCCGTGGTGCACTTGACGTTGGTGCAACAACGATTAATGAAGACATGAAAATTGCATGTGTACATGCAATTGCACGTATGGCACACGTAGAAGCTGATGCAGCAACTTATGGTGAAAAATCTGCTTCATTTGGCCGTGACTATTTAATTCCACGTCCACTTGATCAACGTTTAATTTTAGAAATTGCCCCTGCTGTTGCTAAAGCTGCAATGGATTCAGGTGTTGCAACTCGTCCGATCGAAGATTTCTCTGCATACCGTCAAAAATTATCTGAGTTTGTTTATAACTCTGCATTCTTGATGAAACCGATTTTTGCTCAAGCAAAAACTGATCCTAAACGCATCGCATATGCTGAAGGTGAAGATGAGCGCGTATTACGTGCAGTGCAAATCGCAGTTGATGAAGATTTAGCTAAACCAATTTTAGTAGGTCGTACTGCTGTTATTGAAGCTAATATCAAAAAATTAGGCTTGCGTTTACAACATGGCGTAAACATTGAGATTGTAGATCAAGAACAAAACCCGATGTATGAAGAGTTTTGGAAAGACTACTATCAAACAATGCAACGCAAAGGCATTACTGTTGAATATGCTCAACGTGAAGCTCGTCGCCGTTCAACTTTAATTGCATCTTTACTGGTTAAATTCGGTAAAGCAGACGGTATGTTATGTGGTACTTACAGTAGCTATAACATTCACCTTGACTTTGTACGCAATGTCATCGGTCTAAAAGAAGGTATGAATAACTTCTTCACCTTAAATGCATTAATGCTTGAAGATCGTAACTTGTTTATTGCTGATACATACGTAAATACAAACCCGACTGCTGAACAACTTGCTGAAATGACTATTTTAGCGGCTGAAGAAGTACGTCGTTTTGGTATTACTCCACGTGTAGCCCTACTTTCTCATTCAAGTTTTGGTAGTGACCAGACTGACTCAAGTGCTCAAAAAATGCGTGAAGTTTATCGTATTTTATCTGAGCAAGCTCCTGAGCTTGAAGTTGAAGGTGAAATGCACGGTGATGCAGCATTAGACGAAAACATTCGTCAATTTGCATTCCCTGGCTCACGTTTCAAAGGTTCTGCAAACTTGCTCATTATGCCAAACCTAGATGCAGCAAACATTTCATTTAACTTATTGAAAGCGACTTCTGGTAACAACGTTACTATTGGCCCAATTTTACTTGGTGCAGCAAAACCTGTTCATATTTTGACACCGACAGCAACGACTCGTCGTCTTATCAATATGACTGCTTTAACTGTTGCTGAAATCCAACAACAAGAAAAGTAATTTAGAAACTGCTTTTTACGAAAAGCATCTCTAATGACTTGAGAAAACCTCTATTCTGTAGCATGATTGCTTGAAGAATAGAGGTTTTTTCATGCAAGTGTATTTAGTAGGCGGTGCCGTCCGTGATTTTTTACTTGGGCATCCCTATCAAGAAAAAGATTATGTTGTTGTCGGTGCAACGCCGGAACACATGCTCGCCCAAGGTTTTCAACCTGTAGGCAAAGATTTTCCTGTGTTTCTTCATCCTGAAACGAAAGAAGAATATGCACTTGCACGTACTGAAAGAAAATCTGGTAAAGGCTACCACGGCTTTCAATTTTTTACCGATACCACAGTAAGCTTAGAAGAAGATTTAATTCGTCGTGATTTGACTATCAATGCCATAGCAATGGATCAAGATGGCAAACTATACGATCCATATGGCGGTCAAACAGATTTAGAAAATAAAACTTTGCGTCATGTTTCAGAAGCTTTTGCTGAAGATCCTTTACGTGTTTTACGTGTTGCACGCTTTGCGGCTCGCTATTCTTCATATGGTTTTCAAATTGCACCAGAGACCATGCAGCTTATGCAAACCATGGCAGAATCAGGTGAGCTTGATGCATTAACACCAGAACGTGTATGGAAAGAAACTTCTCGTGCACTTTTAGAAGATCATGCAGATGTTTATTTTCAGACATTGCGTGCCTGTGGGGCATTGAAACATCTTTTCCCTGAAATTGACGCATTATTTGGTGTACCACAGCGCCCTGAATATCACCCTGAAGTGGACTGCGGCATACATACCTTAATGTCGTTACAGCAAGCTTGTAAATCAAACTATTCACTTGATGTTCGATTTGCTGTGTTAGTACATGATTTGGGTAAAGCATTAACTCCAGCCAATGAACTCCCTCGCCACATCATGCATGAAGAACGTGGAGTAAAACCTGTTACAGAGTTATGTGAACGTTTAAAAGTTCCAACTCAAACTCGACAGTTGGCATTATCAGTGTGTAAAGAACATCTGAAATGCCATCAGATTATGTCGTTAAAACCAGGAACTGTATGGCGTCTATTACAGCGTCTAGATGTACTACGTCGTCCTGAGAGAGTGGAAGCATTTGTACAAGCATGTGAATGTGATGCTAAAGGAAGACTAGGTTTAGAAGACCGTCCGTATCCTCAAGCTCAGTACATGTTAGATGCGATGCAAATCGTTCGTTCTATTAAAGCTCAGGATTTACCTGAAAACATTAAAGGTGCTGAGATTGGTGAAATGCTCATTCAGTACCGTATTGATGCTTTAACTGAGTTCAAACATCAGCATCAAGCACTATCTCATACTTAATTGACACCAAGAAAAAAGCCTCATTACGAGGCTTTTTTTATCTTTACTGTTTAGGCAGCGGTATAAATTGTGATTGACTATTTTGGTTTTTTCTTTCCCCTACTGTCACCACAAAGTTTTGTTGCTTCCCATCTCGCTCAACAATTACATTAATTTCGCTGTTAGGTGCTTGTAATGCAACATAATTAATCAAATGAGACGCTGAAGTGATTTGCTCATTATTCACCTGAATAATTTTATCGCCAATCTTAATACCTGCTGATGCAGCTGGACCATTTTTCAAGACATCTGCAACCACAACACCAATTTGCTGTTTAGGTGCTAATACATCTGCTTGTGTAGGCGGTACCAAACTAATTCCTAACCATCCACGTACTACACGGCCATCTTTCAAAATGGAGTTTAATACCTGTTGGCAAACTTTAGCTGGGATTGCAAAACCAATTCCTAAAGAACCACCTGACTGAGAAAAAATAGCCGTATTTACCCCAATTAAATTCCCAGCAACATCAATTAATGCTCCACCTGAGTTACCGGGGTTAATTGCAGCATCTGTTTGAATAAAGTCTTCATAAGTATTGATACCTAAATCAGAGCGCTCAGTGGCAGAAATAATACCTTGAGTTACCGTTTGTCCTACACCAAATGGATTACCAATTGCTAAGACCACATCACCTACTTCATTACCACTTAGCTTAAATGGTAGGACAGGTAATTTATCTAAATCGATTTTAATTACAGCTAAATCAGTATCAGGGTCTGTTCCAACAATGGTTGCTTCTGCACGACGGCCATCATGTAATGCCACTACAATTTGATCTGCTTGAGCAATCACATGATTATTCGTCAGAATATAACCATCAGCTCGTACAATAACCCCAGAGCCTAAGCTATTTTCATTTTGCTGTTGTTGTTCAGGAAGCTGATTTCCAAAAAATTCGCGGAATACCGGATCACTTAATAAAGGATGATTTTGTTTAACTTTCTGGGTCGTAAAAATATTAACAACTGCCGGCGCTGCAACTTTTACCGCAGCGCTATAAGATACCACCCCGCCCGCTCGCGAAGTATCAACGAGTGGTTCAACTTTCTCAGCAGGCATTTGCACCCCATCAACTGCAACAGTTGGTTTCGGCTGATGGTATTTTTGCCATGCAATAAAACTGGCAATTACAATAATAAGTAACACCCAAGGTAACCATGTAAAGGTGCGGCGCACGTTCATATCCTCTACGCAAAGAAGTTTTTAATTAAATTAATATATTGAACAAAAAGAGTTTTCAGTTAAGCATTTTAAATTAAATATGTCGATATACATAAAAAAGTCAAAAAAGATTTGTCTAGCTTTAGTTACACAACAAAATATGTTTCTATAGCTTTAGCAATTATTTACTACTCAATTCAGGAAATATCATGGCGAATTTGCATGAAATTATTCAGTGGTGCGACCAAACCTTAAAAGCGGCAGAATTTAAAGATTACGCACCTAATGGCCTGCAAATTGAAGGTTCAACTGAAGTAAGACGTATCGTTTGTGCGGTTACTGCTTCCGAAGATGCAATTGATGCAGCAATTGCTCAAAATGCAGATTTATTACTCGTACATCATGGTTATTTTTGGAAAGGCGAACCGTATCCAATTACGGGAATGCGAGGCAATCGCATTAAAAAACTCATTCAAAATAATATTTCATTAGTCGCTTACCACCTACCTTTAGATGCCCACCCAACTTTGGGTAACAATGTAGCCATTGCAGAAAAACTAAACTTGCAGAATTTAGAACCACTCGATTTAACAGAGAAACATCCAATTGGTAATATTGGTTATTTAGAGCAAGCAGTTTCTGTGGATGAATTTAAAACAAAACTACAAAACAGTTTTGATTTTAAGGTAATTCATTTGCCCGCAGAAAAACAAAGTATTCAAAAAGTAGGCTTCTGTACAGGTGGAGCTCAAGATTTTATTGCTAAAGCTGCTTTGCAAAATTGTGATGCTTACATTTCAGGTGAAGTCAGTGAACGAACTTTTTATGAAGCAAAAGAATTAGGAGTTCACTATTTCGCCTGTGGTCACCATGCTACTGAGCGTTATGGAGTTCAGCGTTTGGCACAAGCGATCTCAAAACAGTTTTCAATTGAAGCTGAATATTTTGAATTGAATAATCCGATTTAATTAAGTCTTTTTTTCAATCTGTGTTATGCGTATTAATTAGATCTTTATTGTGTATAGTTCTTTAAAACGATGCCCTATTGTGACCAGAATCATTTACAATAGAGCCACTTAATTGTATAACCCAGCAAATGCAAGGAATAGGAACATGACAACCATTACTTTACCTGCACTTCCATATGGCTATGATGATTTAGCGCCACATATTAGTAAAGAAACTTTAGAATATCATCACGATAAACACCACAATACCTATGTTGTTAACTTAAACAACTTAATCAAAGGGACTGACCTTGAAGGTAAAACTTTAGAAGAAATCATTAAAGCAACTGCTGGTGATGCATCTAAAGCTGGTATTTTCAACAATGCTGCTCAAGTTTGGAACCACACTTTCTACTGGAACAGCATGAAGCCAAATGGTGGTGGTAAGCCTACTGGCGCAATCGCTGCTAAAATTGACGAAGCTTTTGGTAGCTACGAAAAGTTTGCAGAAGAATTTACTGCTGCTGCAACAACTCAATTCGGTTCAGGTTGGGCTTGGTTAGTTGCTGATGAAGTAAATGGTAAATTATCTATTACTAAAACTTCTAATGCAGACACTCCACTTGCACATGGTCAAATTGCTGTATTAACAATTGACGTATGGGAACATGCTTACTACATCGATTTCCGTAACTTACGTCCTAAATACATCGCAACTTTCTTAGAAAGCCTTGTGAACTGGGATTATGCAAATGCAAAACTTGCAGGTCAACCAGCTGGTGTAGAGAAATAATTTTATTTCTGTATGAAAAACCACCCTGTTTTGGGTGGTTTTTTTTATTTTTAATACAGCAAAAGCATATTAATCAAGCAAACGATTCATTTTCTTTAATATTCTTATTGACGCTTTTAGATTTCATCCATAAAATGCGCATCAGATTCTCCAATAGCTCAGTCGGTAGAGCGACGGACTGTTAATCCGCAGGTCCCTGGTTCGAGCCCAGGTTGGAGAGCCATCTACTAATCTCCCATAGCTCAGTCGGTAGAGCGACGGACTGTTAATCCGCAGGTCCCTGGTTCGAGCCCAGGTGGGAGAGCCAAGATTCTAAAAGCCCGCATTTATTGCGGGCTTTTTCTTTTCTGATTTTTTTTTAGTACTTTTTATTATTCTTAATAAAATCAACGTTTCGAGTATTTTTAAACCAAACGATGAGATATTCTCTTTAATTCTGCTATTAAGGCTTGACCCAGCCCCCTTTCCTGCCTAAAATCCTTTTCCAGATTCTCCCATAGCTCAGTCGGTAGAGCGACGGACTGTTAATCCGCAGGTCCCTGGTTCGAGCCCAGGTGGGAGAGCCAAGATTCTTAAAAACCCACTCATCATGAGTGGGTTTTTATTTGTATGATGCTTTAACATGTTCGAATCGAGTCATTTATTTTTTATTGTTTTGGGTTGCATAAGCACCTGTATTTTTCTTCTTGTCTGTTTACGTCCATATTTATTTCCAAGACAAAAATTCTTTGCTCGTCCTGTCATTACAAATTTTGAAACTCAAATGTTTATACGTTTAAAACAAAGTTTTCCAAATTATCATGTGTTAGCACAAGTGGCTTTTAGTGCATTAATAACCAGTAATGATTATAAGGTCCGTAGTCAGTTCAACCGTAAAGTCACTGATTTTGTTTTGCTTGATGAAAACATGGAAGTAATAGCCATTATTGAGCTAGATGACCCTACTCACCTTGAGAAAGTAGAAGAAGATCGTCTTCGTGATCAAATGCTCATAGAGGCAGGTTATATCGTAAGACGCTATACAAACATCCCGAGTGTACGCCAGCTACAAAAAGATATTTATTAAAAACTACTGTTATTTCTTGTCAGAATTAGCAGCTTCTTTCTCAGCTATTCTTTTTTCCATTTCTAAACGCTGCTGTTCATATTGCTTTTTATTCTGAGCATCACTTTTTGCAGCCAAGAAAAGTATTCCAATAATCAGAAAAGGAATAAGTAAACCTAATCCCATTAATAACCAAGGAACAGATTTTTTTTCAACAGATTGCTGGCTCATAAGTTCTTCAAACTCAAATAATATCGATTTCAGAATGCGTAACAATATAACAAAAAGAGCCACTATAAAGTGGCTCTTTTTTAAAGCTATTTTCTAATTCAACAAATAAATCTTAGAATTTACCTGTGCAGTGTGGACTTTGGCTGGCATCTTTCTGTGCATCAGTCAGCACAATACCCGTACCCGCTGACATATTAGTTTGAATGAAATCTACAGCATTGGCATTTTGACATACGATTGCTTGTGTATGAGTTGCGTTCGGTACAATAGTTAGCTTATAGCCTTTATCATAGCCTGCTTGTGGGAACAAATCCGCAGCTTTCGCTTTCATATTATCAAATAAGCCTTGCGTTACCACAGGCAATACCGCTTGATCTTTTTCGCCTTGAATAATAAATACCGGTGTTTTAATAACTTTCTCAGCAGTAGCATTGGTAGCAGGTTGAGTCGCCGTCAAGAAGCGTTGAACAACTTGATCTGCTTTAAATTTATTTAGATCAATACCGTACTGGGTAATTTGATGTGTAGGGTCAGCCAAGAAGGCTAAGATTCCCGCTTTAAATTTCTCTTGCAACCCATTCGCAGTATCAGGTGTAGGGTAACTTAAACAAGCACCATCATCACCAGTACGGCCATAAGCCAATTCTGCAATATCAGCCGCTCCCGATGTAAAAATTGCCTTCAAGTCATAGTCTGGTTGCTGAGCTTTAATCCCTGCACTTGCGAATGCTGCATATGCTAATAATTCGGCATATCCTTCTGCAGTTTTATCAATTGTAGGTACAGCAAGCGCTAGCGGATCATTTGGAGACATTTGTCCTGCAGCAATCGCTGCATCAATCTGTCTACGCGCTCTAATTGCCTGATCTAGCTTACTAACTGCAAAATTACTATCTTGATTCATTGCAGGGTCAATATAAATTTGAATGATTGTTCCTAAGCTTGAAGCAGGTGCTCCAGCTACAGCACCCTTATAACTTACATCCGTATTAGCAAACTCAGCAGTACCCAATGAGGCATGTCCACCTTGAGACTGACCAATTGACATCCAATCGCCTTTTAACTGAGTCCCATAATGCTCTTTGGCTGCTTTGACTGCGGCTAATGCAGATTTTGCTTCACTAGATAAGTTTAAGTACGGATGTACGCCTGGCGTGCCTAGCCCCTCATAATCTGGCGCAATAATGACATAACCGGCTGCCAACAAAGTCTCAGCAAGGATTTTAAATCTCGGATTAATTGCATTTTTACTTGGTGCGCAACCATCACCCACCCCAACTGTTCCATGTTCCCATACCACTACCCGATAACCATCTTTCGGTTGTATTGCTTTTGGAAACAATACCATTGCTGTAGCAGTTGCAGTTTTTCCTTGAACATTTGTCATGTTATAAGTCATGACTTTAATTGATGAAGCATTATCAACTTTATCAATTGCGTAATTACTTTCTGAGACATAAGCTTTATTTGTGTCTATCCCTGTGTAGTCATCATCATCGTCATTACACGCTGTAAGAAATAGTGCTGAAATTGATAATGTTATAGCTAAAGCAATTTTTGACCGTTTCATAGAATATCCTTTTTATGTGTTCTTTATTCCGCATATTTTTTATGCACAAATATTAAGACATAAAAAAAGTGCTCTGCATAGAACACTTTTCAACCTCACGGTCATTTTTACTATATGAAATTTAAAAATATTCCTAGAAAAATGATTAATCCTACCCAACGATTGTGACGGAATGCCCAAAAACAGACTTGAGGGTTGCGGTCTTTGGTTTTAATTGTTTGATATACAAAATCAAATGCGACTACAGCTAAAGCAATAATCGCCCATGGGAATAAGATATTTTCTAAATATACTGCAGTACTAATCAAAACAAGGCTGGATGCTTGTAAAAACGCAATAATCTGGATGTCATATCGACCAAAAAGAATAGCTGTAGATTTCACGCCAATCTTCAAATCATATTCACGGTCTGTAATTGCATATTGAGTGTCATAAGCCACAGTCCAAGCCAAATTACCAAAATAGAGCAACCAGCAAGTTAAATCTGGAGTTTTACCTACAGCGGTAAAGGCCATAGGAATAGACCATGAAAATGCTGCGCCTAAAAATACTTGAGGTAAGTTGGTATAGCGTTTCATAAATGGATAAATAAACGCTAGAAATAATGCCCCAAATGACCAGTAGAAGGTTTCGATCGGTAAAAAGAACAACAGACACGCACTTGCTAAAACAAGGCCCAAGAATACATATACAGCTTCTCTTGCACGAATAATTCCAGTTGCGAGCGGACGGGTTTTAGTACGCTCTACATAACCATCTACTTTACGATCAGCAAAGTCATTAATCGCACATCCAGCAGCGCGCATAAAAATCACGCCTAAAATCATGACAAATAAAATACCTAAATCAGGTATTCCTTTTGATGCAACCCAAAGTGCCCACATGGTTGGCCAAAACACCAGTTCAGTACCAATTGGCTTATCAAATCGACATAGATAATAATAAGCCTCTAAACGCTGACGCCATGTTGTGCCTGTTGCAGTCGTCATAGTAATTCCTTGTCGTGCTGCTGATTTAAAAAAGCTTCAAAAGCCGGTAAGAATGTTTCTTGGACGATAAATTTACATCCATGCCAAGTATAGCAACTTTGTCGCGTCCAGCCTTCTGGCAAACGAATGACACGACGGTCACAAAGCGGTGTTGTTCTTTGGAATAGAAAAAAGCCAATCGGTTTAGAACCAATGTGCTGAAATATACGCGCTTTTTTTTGTAAGCTTTGAATTGGAAAAATACTTTTTGCTTTCACCCACGGCTCTGCTTCACAGCCATATAAATAGGTTTCCCTCACCCATGAAGTATGAGCATGAGACATGTTCATCCATTGACTATCTGCAAAAGTTAAACGCTGAAAGTGTTCTTTAAAGGGCTTCACACTGAACTGGCCACCACCAAGCTCAGTTAATTGTTGAGTCAGAGAACCAGAAGCATACAACCATATTTTCAACTCAGGATTTAAAGCCTTTCCCTGTTTAAGTACTGGTTGTCGTTTACGCATAATCTGCTCACATGAAAACTCGCACCTAGTTTACTCCAAATTTTTGATAAAAAACGTAGAGAATTCAATCAACATTCCAAGCAATAAAAAAAGCCTGCATAAGCAGGCTTTTTTATGAAATATGTATTACAAGCTGTAGTACATATCGAATTCAACTGGGTGAGTAGTCGTGTTAAGACGACGTACATCTTCAGTTTTAAGTTCGATGTATGCATCAAGCATTTCTTTAGTGAACACGCCACCTTTTAACAAGAATTCGTGATCTGCTTGAAGTGCTTCAAGAGCCATATCTAAGCTATGAGCAACTGTTGGGATTTTTGCTTCTTCTTCTGGAGGAAGATCATACAAGTTCTTATCAGCAGCTTCGCCCGGATGGATCTTGTTTTGGATACCGTCGATACCAGCCATTAACAATGCAGCGAAACCTAAGTACGGGTTCATCATTGGGTCTGGGAAACGAGCTTCGATACGCTTACCTTTAGGGCTAGAAACGTATGGAATACGAATAGAAGCAGAACGGTTACGTGCTGAGTAAGCAAGCATAATTGGTGCTTCGAAGTGAGGAACCAAACGCTTGTATGAGTTTGTAGATGGGTTTGTGATTGCATTCAATGCACGAGCGTGCTTGATGATACCACCGATGAAATACAATGCCATTTCTGAAAGGCCTGCATATTCATCACCAGCAAACAAGTTCTTGCCATCTTTAGAGATAGACATATGAACGTGCATACCAGAACCGTTATCGCCTACCATTGGTTTAGGCATAAACGTAGCTGTTTTTGCATATTGATGTGCAACGTTCCAAACAGCATATTTGAACTGTTGAACTTCGTCAGCTTTACGTACAAGTGTATTGAAGCTTACACCAATTTCTAACTGGCAAGAAGCAACTTCATGGTGATGTACTTCTACACGACCTGGGCCCATGATGTCTTCGATTTTTGCACACATTTCTGCACGCATATCTTGTGAAGAATCAACTGGAGGAACTGGGAAGTAACCGCCTTTAACACGTGGACGGTGACCAGAGTTACCAGACTCGTAATCTTTACCAGTAGACCAAGCAGCTTCTTCAGCGATTAATGTATGACGAGCGCCAGACATATCGATGTCCCACTTCACTTCGTCAAATACAAAGAATTCTGGTTCTGGACCAAAGAATGCAGTATCACCGATACCTGTAGATTTTAAGTATTCTTCTGCACGGCGAGCAATCGAACGTGGGTCACGCTCATAACCTTGACCAGTTGAAGGTTCAATAACGTCACAAGTCACAACTACAGTTGGTTCAGCAAAGAACGGGTCGATAAAACCAGTTTCCGCATCTGGACGTAAAATCATGTCAGATGCTTCAATGCCTTTCCAACCAGCAATTGAAGAACCATCAAACATTTTACCGTCTTCAAAAGTATCTTCATCAATAGAATCAGCTGGGTAAGTTACGTGCTGCTCTTTACCCTTAGTATCAGTAAAGCGAAAATCGACCCATTTTGCGCCACTTTCTTGTATGAGTTGAAGGACCTTGTTCGCCATGCTCATTTTGCTCCAATGAAATTTTGTTGCACTTGTTAAGTGCGTGTTAGTTGCTGGTATTTATATAGCAATTCTCATACCAACTTTATAAGACTTACCTAAAACATTGAATTGCTTATAACTATCCATGATTTAGGCCCCTTGTCTTGAACCCATTATACTGTTTGCATAGTTAAATGCACCATATTCAGACATTTTCAAATTATGGCATACAAGAATAGCTCGCAATCGCCCTAATTTAGTGCAAAATTGTTGCGCTAATATGAATCACCGCATCAATATCTAACAGTAATTTGTGATCATAATACTTTCTTATATAGAAATCTGACTTTCTTACTGTAATGCTTAAAAATAATAATCTATTCCCGATGAAACTGTTAATTTCTAAATTAGACGATGGAATCTATAATATGCCGTTGCCAAAAAGCTTTAAACATAAATACGGTGTCTAAGTGACTCTACACAATTTTTTTAAATAATATCGTCTACCACTCTTAACTGCTCATCCATAGAAAGGTTGAGGTTTTAAAGTGCAAATTTAATTTTTCCCATCGTAGTTTTACGCTAGTGCTGGCCTGATCAGCTTTGGTGCGCTAAGAGGAATCTTTTCAACTGATAGTTTCAACTTCTAATTTTTTACCATTTGTTATATACCTTTTTTATACATGACCAACTTGCTTTTTCATTTTAAAAAATCTAAAAAATAAAACATAACTTTTTTTTATAATTAAACAAACTAAAAGTTTTGTTTTATCTAAACTACAAATATGTTCAAAGGATTTGAAATGAAGCATGAACTCGAACAATATGACAGAGCTTTTTTCGGCCATCCAAAACCATTAAAAACTTTATTTTTTACAGAGCTTTGGGAAAGATTTTCTTATTATGGAATTCGGCCTTTACTCGTTCTTTATATGATCGCAATGGTTAATGACGATGGTTTAGGCCTTGACCGTCCAACTGCAGCCGCGATTGTTGGGTTATTTGCTGGATCTATGTATTTAATGACCGTTTTTGGTGGCTGGATTGCCGATAACTGGTTAGGTCAGGCACGATCGGTCTGGTATGGTTCTATTATTATTGCATTGGGCCATTTATCTATTGCTCTAACCGCACTCTTTGATCAATTCTTTTTTTATTTCGGTTTAGTCCTTATTGTTATTGGCTCAGGATTATTTAAAACCTGTATTTCGGTAATTGTGGGAACATTATATAAAGCTCAGGATAGTAGGCGCGATGCTGGTTTCTCCATTTTTTACATGGGGATTAATATGGGGTCGTTTATTGCCCCGCTTATTACAGGTATATTGGCTCGCGATCATGGCTGGCATCTAGGTTTTGGGATTGGCGGCCTTGGAATGTTGATTGCTTTACTTATTTTTCGTACATTAGCGATTCCACAGCTACAGTCTTTCAATCAGTTGCGCCAACAAACTGACAACTGCAATAAGCCTGTCGTAGAAAATAAAAATGCTCCTAAAATTGTATTTAGCTTTTTATTCGCAGTTGCAGTCATTATTACTCTTACCTTATTTGGTGTCATTCATATTAATCCAGTCGCGGTAGCAACTTATTTAACAGTTGGAATTGGTATCGGCATTATTGCTTACTTTGCTTATTTATTACTTTTCTTGAATTTAGAGCAACATGACAAATTTAAAATTATTATTTGTTTTGTTTTATTAGCAACATCAGCATTGTTCTGGTCTGCTTTTGAACAGAAACCAACTTCTTTTAATTTATTTGCGCAAGACTATACAGATCGTATGGTTTTCGGATTTGAAATCCCAACTGTATGGTTCCAATCAATCAATGCCCTTTTTATTATTATATTCGCTCCAATTGCAGCATGGCTTTGGGCAAGACTAGGTAAATCAAATAAAGATCCAAGCTATATCAGTAAATTTATCATTGCATTGTTACTTGCAGCTGGCGGCTTTCTCGTCATGTCTTTTGCCAGTCGTTTCGCAATTGCTGGCGGCTTAGTTTCACCATTTTGGTTAGTAGGAACTTTGTTTTTGCTTACCATGGGAGAACTTTGTTTAAGCCCGATTGGGCTATCAACTATGACTAAACTTGCACCTGATGTGATTCGAGGCCAAATTATGGGACTATGGTTTACTGGCTCAGCTTTAGGTAATCTCATCGCTGGTCTCATTGGCGGGCACGTATCGTCAGATGGTATTGATCATTTACCGACTCTCTTTATGCGATGCGTTTTGGCATTAATCGTTGGTGCAATCGTGTTATTTTTATTAAAGAAACCTATCAATAGATTAATGAACAAAAGTACCAGCAAAGTTCAACCTGACTTGGAAACTATATGAGCGTTTTAACTGTTCCAGAAAAACTAGAGAAACTTCGCAAACTCATGCGTACTCAGCAGATTGATGCGTTTGTTGTGATGAGTGCTGATCCCCATATGTCAGAATATTTACCCGACTATTGGAAAGTAAGGCAGTGGTTAAGCGGTTTTAGTGGTTCTGTTGGTACGCTAGTCGTAACTCAAAACTTTGCTGGGCTCTGGGCAGATGGTCGCTATTGGGTACAAGCCGAACAACAACTCGCTGGAACTGGCTTTCAATTACAAAAACTGACCAGTGATGAAACTTCTACACATCTCGCGTGGATTGAGAAAAATCTACCAACTGGTTCAGTCATTTCAGTAAATGGCCAAACATTATCCACTCAACAATTTAAGGCGCTCGAACATACTTCACGACTTAATCACTATAAACTTGAAACCCAGCAAGATTTAGTTGGAGAGATTTGGTTAGACCGTCCAGAACTTCCCTCAGAAAAAATCCATTTGATGCCTGAAGGATTAAATGCCCTCTCTCGTAAAGAAAAAATTCAGGCAATTCGCGAGAACTTAGCTAACAAGAATATTGCGGGTCATTTTATTTCATCTTTAGATGATATTGCTTGGGTTTTAAATGCACGTGGGCAAGATGTAGAATATAACCCTGTTTTTCTTTCTCATTTATATATTAATGCAGAGCAAGCTATTGTTTTTATTGATGCTGAAAAAGTTGATGTAAGCATTCAACAAGCTTTAGCAGCCGATGGTATTGAAATTTGTAACTACGAAGATACCGCTAAGTTTTTATCGAATATCTCTGATACCTCAGTACTTTTAGATCCCGCCAAAGTATCGATTTTTCATGAACAGGCTATCGCAAAAGATATTCAGGTTGTATATGACATCAATCCGAGTACACTTTTTAAATCGCGTAAGCATGAAAGCGAAATTGCTCATATCCGTCACGCAATGGTTAAAGATGGAGTCGCTCTTTGCCACTTTTTCCACTGGTTAGAGAAAGCCCTTCATCATGGTGAAAGCATTTCAGAACTAACTATTGATGAGAAAATTACAGCTTTCCGTGCTCAACAAGATGGATTTATAGGGCCGAGTTTTTCAACGATTGCTGGCTTTAATGCTAATGGTGCTCTACCCCACTACCGTGCAACTGAAGAGCACTATTCATTTATCGAAGGTGATGGTCTATTGTTAATTGACTCAGGTGGGCAATATGTAGATGGAACAACGGATATTACCCGTGTTGTACCCGTCGGCACGCCAACAGAGCAACAAAAACGTGACTATACTCTGGTTTTAAAATGTCACATTGCCTTGGCAAAAGCGATTTATCCAGAAGGTTTAGCCGCTCCTCTACTCGATTCAATTTGTCGCCATACTTTATGGCAACATGGTTTAGATTATCGACACGGAACAGGTCACGGTGTAGGCTTTGCGCTTAATGTTCATGAAGGGCCGCAAGTTCTTTCTTATTACGCGCCTATTCATGCCTATAGCAAATTGCGTGAAGGAATGATTATTTCTAACGAGCCGGGCTTATACCATGAAGGACAATACGGCATTCGTATTGAAAATCTGGTTGCAAACAAACTTCACTCAGGGTTTGAGAAAACCTACGGTGATTTCTTAGAGTTTGAAACGCTGACCCTTTGCCCGATTCATTTAGATTGTATCGTCGTTGACATGCTAACGAATGAAGAGAAAGACTGGTTAAATGGTTATCATCAAACTGTTCAAGAAAGACTGGCCGAACATTTATCTGGCGATGTTTTAGATTGGCTTATCTATAACACACGTAAAATTTAATCTTCTTGTTTGAATAAGGCAGAATAATTTTTATTTCTAATGAAAAGCATATTTTGTCTTATTAATACTTATCTATAATTTTAAAAAGCTCCACCTTCCCAAAGCTTTTTTTCTGCAAATTTCTAACGAATGAAATAGTTAAACTGGTTACTTCTTTTTTTGCTATATTAGCCCATTAGAAAGCGGCTTCTTATTTTATATATCTAGAAAGCCCTTTCTGAAAACGGGTATCAATATGGGTAACTATTTTAGTCACTTATTAAATATATATTAATTATCATGAGGTTAAGTTCATCATGCTTCTAATGATCGACAATTACGACTCTTTTACCTACAACATCGTCCAGTATTTTGGCGAGTTGAATCAGGAAGTAAAAGTAGTTCGCAATGATCAAGTCACGTTAGAGGATATTGAACGATGGCAACCAAAATATCTTGTGATTGGTCCTGGCCCTTGCTCTCCAAGTGAAGCTGGTATTTCAATTCCTGCAATTAATCATTTTGCTGGAAAAATTCCTTTGCTTGGCGTGTGTTTAGGGCATCAAAGTATTGGGCAAGCTTTTGGCGGAAAAATTGTAAGAGCCAAAACGGTGATGCATGGACGTTTATCTGATATGTACCATAGCAATAAAGGTATTTTCAGTAATCTTCCTAGCCCTTTCTCGGCGACTCGTTATCATTCATTGGTGATTGATCAGCAAACACTGCCTGATTGCCTTGAAGTAACGTGTTGGACCAATGAAACAGATGGCTCCATGGAAGAAATCATGGGTGTTAAACATAAGACATTGCCTGTTGAAGGCGTGCAGTTCCATCCTGAATCTATCTTGAGTCAACATGGCCATCAAATCTTTAAAAACTTTTTAGATATTTATGCATAAGTGATCCCTATGAATATTCAACAAGCACTTAACCATATAACAAAAAATATTCACCTGACTCAGCCGCAAATGGAAGACATTATGCGTAGCATCATGCAAGGTGAGGCAACCGAAGCACAAATTGGTGCTTTGATGATGGGCCTTCGCATGAAAGGTGAAAGTATTGACGAAATTACTGCTGCTGCACGTGTCATGCGTGAATTTGCGATCAAGATCGATGTTAGCGATATCAAATATTTAGTTGATATTGTCGGCACAGGTGGCGATGGGCAAAATTTATTTAACGTCTCTACAGCTTCAAGCTTTGTCATTGCAGCAGCAGGCGCAACCATTGCAAAGCATGGTAACCGAGGGGTTTCAAGTAAATCAGGTTCATCTGATCTACTTGAGCAGGCAGGTATTAACCTTGATTTAGACATGCAACAAACTGAGCGCTGCATCCGTGAGATGGGTGTAGGTTTTTTATTTGCTCCAAACCATCATAAAGCAATGAAATATGCTGTCGGCCCACGTCGTGAGCTTGGTGTTCGTAGCATTTTCAATTTACTCGGCCCGCTTACGAATCCGGCCGGCGTAAAACGCTTTGTGATTGGTGTATTTTCAGATGAACTTTGCCGTCCAATTGCCGAGGTTATGAAGCAGCTTGGTGCTGAACATGTCATGGTGGTTCATTCAAGAGATGGACTTGATGAAATTAGCCTTGCTGCTCCTACCGCTATTGCTGAACTCAAAGATGGTGAAATTACCGAATGGACGCTTAATCCAGAAGATGTCGGGATTGAATCACAAACTTTAAATGGTTTAGTGGTAGCAGATGCTGCAGCAAGCTTAAAGCTGATCAAAGATGCATTGGGTAAAAATAAATCTGACATTGGTGAAAAAGCAGCAAATATGATTGCGCTTAATGCGGGGGCAGGTATTTATGTCTCAGGCATTACTCAAACCTATGCTCAAGCTGTTACATTCGCCCAAGATATTATCTATGGCGGACAAGCTTTAGAAAAAATGAGTGTTTTGGCTGAATTTACCAAAACATTAAAGCAATCTCAGGCAGATTAAGGATTTCTCATGATTAATATTCAAAATACCATTTTAGGTAAAATTGTTGACCGTAAACATGAGGAACTTGCTGCGCGTTTAAAACAACGTAATTTGCAAGATGTTGAAGAATTAGCAAAAGCCGCAACTCCAGTGCGTGGCTTTGCCAACGCTTTAAAACATAAACGCCCTGGTGTGATTGCTGAAATAAAAAAAGCCTCTCCATCAAAAGGAATCATTCGCGCAGACTTTAATCCTGCCGAAATTGCCCAGCAATATGAACAAGCTGGAGCAGCATGTCTATCGGTACTGACAGATGTTGATTTCTTTCAGGGTGCAGATGAAAATATTGCGATTGCTCGTAATCATTGTGCCCTACCTGCTTTACGTAAAGACTTTCTGATCGATCCATATAATGTAGTTGAAGCACGTGCTTTGCATGCGGACTGTATTTTATTAATTGTTGCTTGTTTGTCTGACCAGCAACTCGAAGAAATGTCAAAAACTGCGTTTGAACATCAACTTGATGTATTGGTTGAAGTTCATGATGAAGAAGAAATGGAACGAGCGTTAAAGCTTTCTGAGCAATGTTTATTAGGCGTGAATAACCGTAATTTAAAAACGTTTGATGTAGATTTAAATACATCCATTCGATTGAAAAAATTACTTCCGACCTCACGTTTATTAATCACTGAAAGCGGTATTGCGACACCAGATGATGTGCGTATGATGCAAGAGCATGATATTCACAGTTTCTTGGTGGGCGAAAGTTTTATGAAACAACCACGTCCAGATCAAGCTTTTACTGCACTTTTTGGACAACCTCAAACGGTTTAATGAAGATATATGAGTAATAAAGATTCATCGCTTTCTAAAGAGCAACAAAAGTTATTGAAGCAATTTAAAAAGCAAATCTCCAATCCTCATTCAAGCAAAATCGCAAATCAGCCTGATACTAAAAAAGCTCAGGCTGAGTCTGAAGAATTGGAAGATACACATCTATTTCAACAGGCTGTTGCAGGTGTGAAACGCATCAACAATAGTAATGTTGCCGATGTAAAAACACCTCGTGCCAGAAAAGTCGACGCACAAACTCTAGCGAAACGTGCAGCCGCAGAAGGTGGCCGTGATACCGAGCATGCCGAGTTATCAGATACTCAAGCTGCTTTAAATCCAGTCGCAAGCCAAGCAACGTTAAGCTATCGCATTGCGACTCTGCAACATAAGGTTTTTGAAGACTTAAAAGCAGGCAAGATGCGTTGGTTTGAAGCTGTAGATTTACACGGCTGTACCATTGAACAAGCACGTGACGCAGTTTTACAAATTATCCAGATGGCAAAAGATGAAAATCAAAATGTTATCAAAATTGTACATGGTAAAGGCCCAGAAGCGGTCTTAAAAACCTATGTCAACGGATGGTTACGTCAACACCGCGATGTTTTGGCTTTTGTAAGTGCTCCAGAAAATCAAGGCGGCACAGGTGCTGTTCTCGTACTGCTTAAACGAGCAGAAAAAAATCCGAAGTTCGAACAAAAAAAATGATCCTTTGGGATCATTTTTTTACATCAAACACCTGCAATAATTGAGCAACTACTGCAATGGCAATCGTTGCAGGGTGTTTCGATGAAATCCCTTCTATACCAATAGGGCAAACTAAGCGTTGTAATGTTTCCGGAGTATAACCGCGTACTTGCATACGTTTCTCAAAAATAGCCCTTTTACTTTTTGAGCCAATCATCCCAACATAAGCAAATGGTTTTGTCGTAGGTTTTAAAGCTGCAAAACACAGTTGCAAATCTAATTGATGATCGTGAGTTAATATTAAAATTGCACCTGAACGGTCAAAATGCTCAATCTCGGCTTCAAGCGTATCAGTCGTTAAACATTGAACCTTTTCCAGTAAATCGGATGGGAAAATATCATCACGTGGATCAATCCATTTCATCCTCACCCCAATAGGCAATAAACAACGGACAATTGCTTCACCCACATGCCCTGCTCCACAAATCAGCACGTGCATGGTATTTGGTTGAATCTGCTGGCCAAATTGCCATTGCTCACTACTGTCAGAATCAAACTCGAAACTTGGTTGTTGTTCCATGCCCATAATCTGCCAAGTGGACGCATATTGATGTGAGACGGTACGCCATATATGCCTTCCAGCTCGCCATGCTTGCAAACTCATGGATAAATCTGACGGGGTTACAGCGGGTGATATTTTTTCAAACAATAACCACATCACCCCACCACAACATTGCCCCAACCGAGCACTGAGGTTAAAGCGTTCAATACGCCTCACAGAAATTCCCGTTTCTTTTAACATTGCTTTAGCAATATCAATAGCCTGAAATTCTAAATGCCCGCCACCGATCGTATCGGATTGCTGCCATTGCTGTTGCAAATTAAACCGCAATAACATGGTTGTACCAACTTCTCGTGGTGTTGAACCATCAGCGCGGACCACTGTGACCAATACCATAGGTAGAGCATCGACGTGCCACGCTACAAAATCAGTCCACCATTGTAAATGTTGCATAATCTTCTACATTTTAGCTTGTGGACGTTTAGCCAAAGCTTGTCCCCGCCCAATCGCAATTGCACGTAAAATTTCTTCGGCAGTTGCCGGAGCATTGAGTACGAGCGGTGCATTTTCTGGAATAGCCGCCTGTACAGCCTGACGAATTGCAGAGAAAACAGATAATGCCAACATAAATGGGGGTTCACCTACCGCTTTGGAGCGATAGATGGTATCTGCCTGATTTTGGTTATCAAACAGTTTGACATTAAAAATATGCGGAATATCAAAACTGGTCGGAATTTTGTACGTTGAAGGCGCATGGGTAAATAAGCGTCCTGCGTGCGGTCCTTGAGGCTGCCAATACAACTCTTCTGTCGTGAGCCACCCCATCCCTTGGACAAAACCACCTTCAATTTGTCCAATATCAATTGCAGGGTTAATTGACCGTCCAACATCATGCAAAATGTCAGCACGTAACACTTTCATTTCGCCAGTTAGCGTATCTATTGCGACCTCGCTGACCGCTGCGCCATAAGCATAATAGAAAAATGGACGCCCTAAATGGTTGACCTGATCATAGTGAATTTCTGGCGTTTTATAAAAACCACTGTCCCATAGTTGTACACGTGCCATATATGCCCGTTGAACCAAGTCAGGAAATGTCCATGAATGACCATTCGCTGTTGAAACCATACTATCTTCAAACTGGACTTGCTCTGCGTCACTATCACTTATGTCTGCTGCAAGTTTTGCCAGACGCTCTCGAATCTTAATACAAGCATTTTGAACAGCTTTACCGTTTAGATCTGCTCCACTCGATGCTGCAGTTGCCGAAGTATTTGGCACCCGGGAAGTATCGGTTGCAATTAAACGAACACTATCGATGGGTAAACCCAACTCATGTGCAGCAACCTGCCGTACTTTGGTATATAACCCCTGTCCCATTTCTGTACCACCGTGCGTAATCGCAACAGTGCCATCCATGTACACATAGACTAGTGCACCTGCCTGATTGTAATGCACGGCATTAAATGAAATACCGAACATTAATGGTGTTAGCGCAATACCACGCTTAATGATGTCATTGCTCTGATTAAAGGCATGAATGCTCTGTTTACGTTTCGCGTAATCGCTACTTTGCAATAATTCGGCCACCAGTCGAGGAGCAACATTATCACGAACTTCTGCCCCATAATGCATGCGATCACGTCCGGCGCCAGGCTGCTCAGCAAAGAAATTACGCTGTCGAATTTCAACAGGGTCACAACCTAAATAACGAGCAATGTCATCAATAATATTTTCAATGACAAACATGCCTTGCGGTCCACCAAAACCACGGTATGCCGTATTGGAAACAGTATTGGTTTTACAACGTAAGTTACGTAGCTCAACCGCATTTAAATAATAAGCGTTGCCAATATGACAAATCGCACGTTCATTCACTGGCCCAGAAAGATCAGCCGAAAAACCGCAATTTGAAGCCAATTGAACCTTCAAGCCTTGCAAAACACCACTGTCATCAAAAGCCACAGACCACTCATAAGCAAAACCATGACGTTTGCCTGTAGCATTCATGTCGTCATCTCGATCTAAACGCAATTTACACGGACGACCTGTTTTTTGCGCTGCCAAAGATGCAATGCATGCCCACTGTGCCGACTGCGACTCTTTACCACCAAAACCACCGCCCATACGACGGCTTTCCACACTGACCTGATGCATATTCATGCCTAATGCATGACAAATCAGTAACTGCATTTCGGTTGGATGTTGTGTAGAGCAATAGACTTTTAAGCTCTGATTTTCCTGTGGAATCGCATAGGAAATTTGCCCTTCAAGATAGAAATGCTCTTGCCCGCCCAGTTCAATAGAACCTGATAGTAGATGTGCTGCGTTTTGAAATGCCTGCTCAACTTCACCATGGCTAAATTCTACAGGTGGTAAAACCCACGATTCTTTTTCAATCGCATCTTGAATGGTTAAAATCGGAGTTTCAGGCACATACTCAATTTTTGCTAAGCGAACTGCCTGACGAGCTTGCTGATAACTCTCAGCAACAACCACAAACAAAGCTTGTCCATAAAACTCAACCTGCCCCTCAGCAAAAATCGGGTCATCTTTAACAATTGGTCCCCAATTATTTTCAACCTCGATATCTTTTGCCGAAAAAACTGCATAAACACCATCAGCCTGACGTACGGCATCCAAATCAAACTTACTGATTTTGCCTTTGGCACAATTTGAAAATCCGACCGCTAGATGCATCGTATTTTCAAGCTCGGGTAAATCATCAATATAAGTTGCCTGTCCAGTCACATGTAAATGCGCACTTTCATGTGGAATGGAGTCGCCAGCTTTAGCCGATTTTTTAGAAACACTGAAGTCAATCGTTTGATTCATGTTAGATCTCCACCACAGCAATCAAGTCATTCACACGAGTGATCGTTTGAGACAGAATTTTTTCTACATAAAAGCGCTGTAAACAGTTTTTTGCGACTTGTAAACGATATGCCGAGCTAGCGCGTCCGTCATCTAAAGGCTGGTAATCTTGCGATAAGGCCTCTTGTGCCTGAACGATCAATGCTGCTGTAATTTGCTGGCCTTCCAATATGGCTTCTGCATATTTTGCACGTTTGGGAATAGCTGCCATGCCACCAAAAGCAATTTTTACATTGTGAGCGACATCATAATGATCTAACTCGCATGAAATGGCCGCACATACCGCAGAAATATCTTGCTCAAAACGTTTAGCAATTTTATAGCTGGCAAATTTAAAACGCGTCTGCCCTTCACGAAGCGAAACAATAATTGCCTCAACAAACTCACCAAGTTGTAATGCTGTTTTTTGATAATCTATATAAAAGTCTTCCAAAGCAATTTCACGGGTCTGCACACCTGCACGCAAAATCAATCGTGTACCTAGCGTAATTAATGCCGGCATTGAGTCGCCAATAGGCGAACCATTGGCAATGTTTCCACCTAGAGTTCCTGCATTTTTAATCGGCATGGAAGCAAAACGGCGCTGTAATTCTTGAAAGTCAGGATAAACATCTGAAATTTTAATGAGTGCATCACTCAAACTTACATTTGCCCCAATCGTTAAAGCATGATCTGTGACTACAATTTTTTTGAGTTCTTCAACCTGACCGATATAAAGCATATCTCCTAAATTACGGCCTTGCTTTGTGACCCACAAACCAACATCTGTGCTGCCAGCAACAATACGTGCCTGCGGCAACTGTAACCGTAAAGCGGCAAAATCCTGCAAAGTCTTTGGTGCAAAAAATTGTTGAGCATGATCATTCAAATGCAACGCAGGCAATGCTTTGATCTCTTTTAATACTTCAATTACTTTTTGACGTTTTAATAAAATACGTGGATAGTCATATGCTTTTTGTGCTGCATCGAAAATAGGGCGATAGCCTGTACAACGACACAAATTTCCAGAAAGATAATTACTGACTTGATCTTTGCTTGGACAGTGTTGCTCATTTTCATACATTGCCCATAAAGACATGATAAAACCGGGAGTACAAAACCCGCATTGTGAACCATGCATATCGACCATCGCCTGTTGAACCGGATGAAGTGCCCCATCCTTTTTAGGCAATAATGTACAAAGATCTTCTACTGTAAATAAAGCCTTACCATCTAAAGTAGGTAAAAACTGAATGCAAGCATTCACACTGCGTAATTGCAAGCTTTCATTGACCAACTCACCAATCACTACCGTACATGCACCACAATCGCCCTCAGCACAGCCCTCTTTTGTGGCGGTCTGCCTGGTCTTACCAGTTTGGATATACTCTCGCAGAAATTGTAAAACTGTCATTGTGGGTGTTACATTTTCAACTTGCTGCTGGCTACCACGGAAAAAGAAGGTGATTGGACGTTCTGACATGTTTTATCCTTATGCTCTATAACACTGCATCTGTGCAAATATGATGCCATTAGGCGATCATTTAGAACCTATCAACATTAAATACACATTTGACGTTCAAACTCTTGACTATTAACGATAAAAAACATGAAATTTATTCATCTTTTATTAAACACACATAAAACCAGAATAAATATAGTGCGAGGAGTTATGAACATCAGGTCATGTTTCTGATACAATGCCGAGCTTGTCTAATAGAGTAAACTTATACGTCTTATGTCAATGCAGCAATCGTACGCAAATATCCTGACTGCCGTCGGTGAAGATCTTGATCGTCCCGGCCTTAAAGATACGCCTGTGCGTGCGGCTAAAGCTTTTTCATATTTAACTTCTGGCTATAGTAAAACTTTAGAAGAAGTCACCAATAATGCTGTTTTCCCATCAGATAACCATGAAATGGTATTGGTGAAGAATATTGAATTCTATTCGCTTTGCGAACATCATCTCCTCCCATTCTACGGCCGTGTTCATGTAGCCTATTTACCGGAAGGCAAAGTTCTCGGTTTATCTAAATTTGCACGTATTACTGAGATGTTTGCTCGCCGTTTGCAAATTCAGGAAAATCTGACTCAACAAATCGCAGAAGCCGTTGCTGAAGTGACTGGCGCTCGTGGTGTTGCTGTAGTTATCGATTCAGCACATATGTGTATGATGATGCGTGGTGTAGGTAAACAAGAATCTACAACTCGTACAGTTTCATTTGTCGGCGATTTTAAAACCGATAAAGAAGCACGCCGTGAATTTTTAAGCGCAGTACCAGAAAGTTATTAATCTGGTTTTAATGCAAAAATAAGAGCCCGACGACGTTGGGCTTTTTTATATCTAGTTAAAGCACTTAATCTATAAAACATAACAATTAAATTAAGTGATTTTTGTTATAAAAGTACGCATCTTTCTTTTTAAATAATTTATGAGTTCATCATGCGATTTAAAAAAATTTCTTGCTTACTTTTACCGCCTCTTTTTATTTTTAGTACCTCAATTTATGCGGGCAATACACCAAAAGAACAAGAAGTTAAAAAACTGGTAGATCAAAATTTTAAGCCTTTATTAGATAAATATGATGTGCCTGGTATGGCCGTGGGGGTCATTCAAAATAATAAAAAATATGAAATATATTATGGCCTACAATCCGTTCAGGATAAAAAAGCCGTAAATAGCAGTACCATTTTTGAACTAGGTTCGGTCAGTAAATTATTTACCGCTACAGCTGGTGGATATGCAAAAGCAAAAGGAAAAATCTCTTTTGATGACACACCCGGAAAATATTGGAAAGAACTAAAAAATACACCGATTGACCAAGTTAATCTTCTTCAACTTGCGACGTATACAAGTGGCAACCTTGCTTTGCAATTTCCAGATGAAGTTCAAACAGACCAACAAGTTTTAACTTTTTTCAAAGATTGGAAAACTAAAAACGCAATCGGTGAATACAGACAATATTCAAATCCAAGTATTGGCTTATTTGGAAAAATTGTGGCTTTGTCTATGAATAAACCTTTTGACCAAGTCTTAGAAAAAACAATTTTTCCACCTCTCCATTTAAAAAATAGCTATGTAAATGTGCCTAAAACTCAAATGCAAAATTATGCATATGGCTATAACCAAGAAAATCAGCCGATCCGAGTTAACCCTGGTCCGCTAGATGCCCCTGCGTACGGCGTTAAATCGACACTACCAGATATGCTGACTTTTATTAATGCCAACCTCAACCCACAGAAATATCCGAAAGATATTCAACGTGCAATTAGTGAAACACATCAAGGTTTCTATCAAGTCGGTACGATGTATCAAGCATTGGGTTGGGAAGAATTTTCTTATCCAGCACCTTTACAAACTTTATTAGACAGTAATTCAGAGCAAATCGTGATGAAGCCTAATAAAGTGACTGCCATTTCCAAAGAACCTTCAGTTAAGATGTTCCACAAAACTGGCTCAACAAATGGCTTTGGATCTTATGTGGTGTTTATTCCAAAAGAAAATATTGGTTTAGTCATGTTAACCAATAAACGTATTCCAAATGAAGAACGCATTAAGGCAGCGTATGCAGTATTAAATGCAATAAAGAAATAATCGTCTTGTCTAAAAACAAAAAAAGAGAAATGAATAAACTCATTTCTCTTTTTTTATACATTTATTCTTTAAAAGAACCAAACATATCCTAGACTTGATTTCATCCAGTCTTGATGGTTTTGTTGCTCATAGTCCCAATTCAATCGAACGGCATTATTGCGATTAATCACATATTGCCACTGAGTATTTACTCTCAAATTCCATTGGTTTTGATCTTCCCAATAGGGCAATTCAATTTGCACCACAGAGTTGAAACGCTCAAACCATTGATTCATACAACCTAAAGTTGGCCCCATTCCTACGCGCCACCCTTTATCTAGATTTGAACCTGTTTGTACATAGGTTTGTACTTGTCCATAGCAAATATGCTTTCGCCCATAGTCTGCAAGACTGTAACCGACCTGAGCATTAAAGCTTGCTACGCTGTGTTGTTTGTCTTCACTAAAGCTTCCATCATGAATGGCTTCTTGACGCCAACCTAAATTAAAACCCCAACTCAGTGGTGTTTTAAATGGTTGAATCGGGTTATAAGAGTTTACTTCTAACAAATCAAGACGTTCTAGTTTTAAATGGTCATCTCGCCACTGTGCATTACCATTTAAAAATAGTAATTGGGTCCCTGCACGATAGCCTCCTTGAGGATCTATTAAATCATGATAGGCTTGGCGATGACCAAGTTCGATAAACTTATCGCCTTGAACCTCACCAGCTTTCACTGAAAGATTACGTGCGTTATGGCCTTGAGTCGGCTCTTTTGTTGGTCTTTTTGGTTCTTGACGTTGCTTATCTAAATCAATCTGACTTCTGAGTGCTAAAAGCTGACGTAACTGCGGCTGAGCAATGCTTTCGTCAACTTTACGACCAATAAACTGTAGATATAAATCATCGTAAGCCATCTCGAGGATTTTAGCCTGATCCTGCTCAGTAAATGATTTTAAAATCTGAGAAGACTGCTGTATAGGCAGCATCGCAATTTGATGAGCCACCTTCGCCAGTGAGGCACCATGCTGATGAGCTTGGGACAATAATTGGGTTTCTAAAGCAGGTCGATATACAGGAGCTTTGGTGAGTCCCTGCTGCTGCATCGATTTAATGGTTTCCATTGGAATAGATGCATAGGTGAATTTCTCTTGCAAGTTAGACTCAGGTTTTACTAAATCCACTAACCCCAACAATCGATAGGCACAGTTATCACTCACAAAGTAATAAGGGAAACTCACATGTTGCATTTCCCAAATATGGCTTACTAAAAACCCAGTTTCTTCAGATGATAGATTTAACTCATATTCCCACAAATCGCGGCTTTCAAAATCACCATACTCTTTTACCTTACGATAATAAGGCATCAATGAATATTCGCCTGGATACTGCCCCGTTAAACCTTTCCATGCATATGACCAGTTGTCGTTGCCTGCCACAGTTGCTGCATAGTTTACGGCGTAAGAGACAAGGTTTAACTGCTGTTGATCTTTTGGGTCCAAACGCAATAACGTATGACCAAACATTGAGCTAGGATTGCCCATAAAATCGGTCGCATAAATTAAGGTCGCTTTATGAGGCTTAATCTGCCCAATCCAATTTTCAAATTCGGTACACTTTACTTGAGGCAATTCACTTTCTTGAATGCCGACTTTTTGCATGAGCCATTGACTACGTGCCGGGAACTTACAGCGAATCGACTGGTTATCTTGAGCAGGCATAAATAATGCTGAGATATCCGCTTTCAGTTCTTCTTTTAAGTTATTTTTTCCATTTTCTGATAGGAAATAGCCAGAATAAGTGACCTCACTTTTCTGATTTTTATTGGCATACATGAGCCTTTGCCATGTAATGTCTTGATCTAGATTTTGTTGTTCTGCAATTGACCAATATTTTTGAATAGATGGATTTATATCTGCTGAATACGCAATATTCACTGCCAAAGAGGCAAAAACTAAAACAACTGACTTCATTAAGCTCATCAATTTTTATCATTAAATATAAGAAAAACCCTGCCATAGGACAGGGTTTTCAGTTTCAAACTTATACGTAGGCTTTTAAAACGTCGTCTTTAGCCATTACAGTTTGTAATGATGCTAAAACTTGAAGCGTATTTTGGTTATTTGCAGAATAGATTTCACCAAAGTTTGCTTTTGAAACTTTAAAGAAACGATCTTTGTCTTGAGGTTTAATTTGCATTAACTCAGCAAGTACGTTCAGGCTTTCACCTTGGCCTACTGCCATATCACGTGCTAAAGCTTCAGCATTTTCATTTGTAAATGTAACCACTTGCGCAGTTACTGTTCCGCCTTGACGGCAGCCTAAAGTACCAAAAGTAATCCCTAGTAATTGGTTAGTAAAAATACCATTTGTTGTTGCAGCAAGAATTTTAGGCACCACTCCTTTTTGGCCAGCCCATACTTGCGTACCCACACCACAACCTACATCGTTATCAGCCATAGCAACACTTGAACCAGCTGCTAACAAAGCAGCTAAAGCTAATTTTTTTAACATAGATGTATATCTCCAAAATCATTATTGATTGTTTCTTATGTATTGTTATGTGTAATTCTTATTACACGATATTAAAGATAGCGAGAAGGCTGTGATTTAGCAATTAAAAAATAAATAATATGATGAAAAGTGCTAACGAAAAAATTTACCTTAGATTCCAGTTACCTTGATTATCTCGATGACCTAATATTTTAAGCACGAGAACCAAACTTAAAAGTAATAATAAATACCATGATCCCAGTTTACCCCAACCCACCATATGCCAAGCATCTACCTGACTTGGATAGAGCCAGATTTTATAAAAAGTACTAATATTTTCAGCAATCCAGATTAGAAAAGCGAGGGTCAACAATACAGGTAACATCGGGATTTTAAATTTATATTCATTTAGCTGAAAATAAAGTTTGGTCTTCCAAAAAATAAAAATACTGATTGCAAATAAAATATAGCGAATATCAGGTACAAAAAATTTACTCATAAAGTTTATATATGAGAAAAATGCGAGTAAAAGCATCGTTCCAAAACTTGGAAGTTTTTCGAAAGAAACCTGAAATAATCGGAGTGATCGCGCAAAAAAACTACCTACAGCCGAATACATAAAGCCTGCAAATAAAGGCACAGTTAAAATTTTAAATATAGCAGGCTGAGGATATTGCCATGATGCGATCGCAGGGTGCGTTAAAAATATTTCCATGACCATCGCCATGACATGAAATAAAGCAATAACTTTGGCTTCTGCCCATGATTCAAGTTTTAAATATAAAAGACAGATCTGAATCAGCACTGCATAGATGAGTAAATAATCATAACGATAAAAACCCATATATTCGTGGCTTCCCATCGGTGCTGTTAAAGCAAAAGCAATTAAAAGTAGAATACCAAACAAGGCTGCCGAAACAGCCTTGCCGATAAAATGAATTGGTAAAGCGAGATGGCGCACAAAAAACTATCCTAGATATTTAGCACTATACTCATGTACTGTATCTACAAAGATTTTTGGTTGCGCAGGGTCTACCCACTGGGTAATACCGTGGCCTAAGTTAGCAACGTAACCTGTTTTTTCACCGTTTGCATAAGCATCGTCTAACATTGCTTTTACAGCTTTTTCAATTGAAGCAGCCGAGCCATATAAAACAGCAGGGTCAAGATTACCTTGTAGCGCTACACGTCCCGACACAATATTACGAGCTGTATTAAGTGGAGTAGTCCAATCTAAACCTAATGCATCTGCACCAGTCGTAATCATTGGCTCTAACCATTGACCGCCACCTTTAGTGAAAACAATAATAGGAATACGGCGACCATCTTTCTCACGTTGCAAACCAGCAATGATTTTATTCATGTAGTTTAAAGAGAATTCGACATATTCACGATGTGCTAATGCCCCACCCCAACTATCAAAGATCTGGATAGCCTGAGCACCTACATCAATTTGAGCATTTAAATAGTCAATAACTGAATCTGCTAAATGATCAAGTAAAGCATGCAAAACTTCTGGTTGCGCGTACATCATCTGCTTGGTAAAACGGAACTCTTTACTTGAACCACCTTCAACCATATACGTTGCTAATGTCCAAGGACTACCAGAAAAACCAATCAGTGGAACTTGGCCACCTAAAGCAGAGCGAATTGTGCTTACTGCATTCATCACATAATCAAGGTCTGACTTTGCATTTAGCTTGGGTAAATTCGCGACATCTTGTTCAGTACGAACAGTTTTTTGAAACTTAGGGCCTTCACCCGTTTCAAAATAAAGCCCTAAGCCTAATGCATCAGGAATTGTTAAAATATCTGAAAATAAAATTGCTGCGTCTAAGTCGTAACGGCGTAAAGGCTGCAAAGTCACTTCACAAGCAAATTCTGTATTTTTACATAGAGATAGAAAATCGCCTGCTTTTGAACGTGTTTCACGATATTCAGGCAAATAACGTCCCGCTTGACGCATCATCCATACCGGTGTGGTATCTACAGGTTCGCGTAACAAAGCTCGTAGGAAACGATCATTTTTCAAAGTCGTCATTACCAATCTCTATATTCTTTATGTGGCAGCATCATATCAAAAACATAGAGATTTTTATAATTTCAATTTCACACAAAAAACTCGTCAATCTACTAAAAAATGCATATTTACACAAAAGTCTACTGCAACCAGCAAGGTTTTCTGCAATACTTGCAACATGTTACATCGGGTCTATTGATATTCTTTTAACCACTAAATTGCCAATCTTGGGCTCATAGAGATGAGTTATTGGTAATTTTATGCAATTTTAGATTAGATCATGCCCCTATTGCTTATATGAAAATTCTTAAGGTTGAATTACATGTTTGTTCGCTCATTACTCGCTATGAGTTTAAGTTGTATTATTGCTAATGTTGCTTTTGCTGCTTCAACAACTGAGCAACCCCTGAACCCTAAAAAGGTATCAGCTCCTGTAGAAGATCCGATTGATCCTTTAGCAGTAGATGCAGCTTCAACTGTAAAAGCTCAAGCTTCGACACAAATTACCGCTCAAGAACAAAGTGACTTAAATCGAGCGTCAACAACATTACAAAATTTGCAAAAAACTGAAGACCAAAATGCTGATTCAGGTATTGCCGCTTCAGCACCAGTAGCCGTAGCTAAAACGACCACAACAACTGCTAAGACTTCAGCTCCAGCAGTTTCTTGGACATTAGATAGCTTAAATTCGGCTGAATGGTATGAAAATATTGGTAAGGGCCAGTTTCCAGTTTATGCTCGTGCTCACGTCATGCTAAATAATGCACATGCATCACCGGGTGCAATTGACGGTATGAGTGGCAAAAACACGTTAAAAGCAATCTCTTCATTCCAGCAAATGAATGGTTTATCACCTACTGGTGAACTAACTAAAGAAACTTGGGATGCATTAGTTGCTAAGCAAACAAAACCTTCATTTATTGAATACACCATTACTGATGCTGATTTAAAAGGCCCATATGCACAATCAATTCCTTCTGATTATGCTTTACAGGCTAAAATGAAAGGTTTGTATTACACTCGTGTTAGCGAAATGTTGGGCGAAAAGTTTCATATCGATGAAGCTTTCTTAAAAACAATCAATCCAACAGCAACATTCAAAAAAGCGGGTGAAAAAATCATTGTTCCAAACGTACGCAATGATTTACCAGAAGACATTCATTTGATTATTGCGCATAAAGGTGCAAAACAATTGTATCTCTTCAATAGCCGTAACCAAATGATTGCGTCATTTCCTGCAACAATTGGCAGTACTGATACGCCTTCTCCGACCGGTACTTACAAGGTAGTTGGTGTGGCTCGTAATCCTTGGTATAGCTACTCACCATCAAACTTTATTCAAGGTAAAAACTTGAAACCTCTTTCTTTACCACCTGGTCCAAATGCACCTGTAGGTAATATCTGGATTGGTTTAAGTAAAAAATCTTTTGGTATTCACGGAACACCAAACCCGTCTTTAATTTCTAAAACAGCTTCTCACGGTTGTATCCGTTTAACAAACTGGGATGCTAACGATTTAGGTAATAAAGTACGTTCTGGCGTAACTGTTAAATTCTTAGAATAATCCTCTTAAATAAAAAGCCTGCTTTATGCAGGCTTTTTATTTAATTAAATTCTGAGTACATCTATCTTATATCATTATTATTTTAACTATAAAAATAAAAACATCAGAGATTTGTGAATCACAGAGCAATTTTTGTATTTAGAATATTCAGCATGGTTTGCATCTTAGCTTCTGTTTCTAACCATTCAGCTTCAGCATCTGATCCTTCCACAATCCCCGCACCAGCATATAAGCGCATTTTATTTTCACTGAGTAGACCACAGCGAATCGTTACTACCCATTCTCCATTACCCTCGGCATCCATCCAGCCTACTAACCCCGTGTAATAATGTCGGTCATAACCTTCATGATCTAAAATAAACTGCTTAGCAACATTGGTTGGTGAGCCACAAACCGCTGGTGTTGGATGTAATTCTAATGCAAGGTTTAATGCATTCGGTGCCTGTTGTTTGAGCACCCCTTGGAATTCTGATGATAAATGCAACATTGTTGATGTTTCTAAAATATCTGGAAATTCAGAAACCTTAAGCTCTACACAATGAGTGGCTAAATTTCTAATAATATTTTCAACCACAATTCGATGTTCATGTTGGTCTTTCTCAGATTGATTTAATTCTTGTTGGCTGACGAAATTTTTTTCAGAAATCTGTGATTTGGGTCTAGAACCAGCCAAAGGATTACTGGTTACAATACGCCCTTGTTTTGATAAAAGCAGTTCTGGGCTTGCGCCGAGAATATAATTATTATGTTCGACTGGAATCACAAAATTATAAGCATTTGGATTTTGCTTTAATAAAGCAGCCAATAAATTTTCTGGCTTTTGATGATGGTTAAACTCATATTCAACAGCCTGAGAAAGAACAACTTTTTCTACCTTCTTTTTCTCAAAAGCATCTAAAGCCAGCTGTACTGTACCTTCAAATTTTTGGCGTTGAATGAGTAATGATTTATTAATTATCTCAATATTATTAAGATTTTTTAATGAGTTAATCGTAGAAGATGCTTGTGTTATTTTTCTATGATCAGCATAAAAATTTAAGCTACTTTTCTTTGTAATATCAAAAGGTATAGCACCAATTAAAACTGGATTCTGATGGCCTTGCTTTTTAATTTCTTCAAAACATTTTGCAATCTCGTCATTAAATAGTGCGGTATTTGCTGCGGGTGTATTTATCGTTTTAACGAATTCGTTGACTTCAAGATAATAATTTTTCGTTGAGAAACATGAAAATTTCTTTTGACCGATATGATCTAAATTTTGCTCTACTGATATTTGAGTCTGCATCATCTGTATATCACCTCTCACATTGATTTTTTTCAAGCAAATTCTGTAGTACTTCTTTTTAAATATAGGAATATAAAAATACTGAAACACACATTAATGCAAATGATTATTATTATCAATAATAAAATTAGTTTTCAATGCAAGAAATTGTAATTATCTCGTTATTTGTATAAAAAAATTGAACTTTAATCTCTAGATTTATCTCGATTGAACTTTCTTGACTAAGGTAAAAATAAAGATACTCGCCATCTAGTTGTTTAAAATTTATATTTTTAAAATCAATAATTTGCTTATATTTTAAATAAATTGCTTTAATGATACTTTCTTTAGCAGAGAATATTACCAAATATAAATATGCCTGTTTTTTTTGCAGCTTTTCAATTTCTTCCTGTTCGTTTTTATTTAGAAAAACATCATAAAATTCATCTTTCTTTTGAAAAAAAATATGATGCTTTTGAGACTCTATATCGATCCCAAATATTTTTTCTTTAACCGTGTTATTTCTAGCATATGCGATGGCATGACATGATTTTTTTGATCCAACATGGCTAATCCCACCCAGCACTCCTTCGGGCCATAGGGGTTCCCCATGTCTACCTTGATAGACAATAGAATGTTGTAAATTGAGGCTTTGTAATGCATGTTTTGCTGCTAAGCGTCCCGTCAAGAATTCTAATTGTCGAATGAAGCGTGAGCTTTTTATATTCGGTGGAAGAAATATATTTAGCTCCTGGTAGATATGATCAAGCTGAGGTATTTCTTTGATTTCACTGAGCTGGACTTTATGTATATCTAGCCCGAAAGCTGTTAGCTTTTCATATTGAATATTTATTTCATCCAGACATGAATTAGCCTCTCTATTTACCTGCTTCTCCCTATTCATAGCCTGCACTTTATTCAATATTCACGGTCAATGTTTCAACGATGGCAGCAATGTTTTCAAGCATCTTTATTCGGGTCTCGGGATTGAGAAAGTAGAAATGGTCCCCTTCAAACTCAATACTACCTAACCACTTTTCTGTGTGTTGTTCCCATGCATCCATCATTCTTTTGTTAGGAATATCAGGGTCTTGTTTGCCATAAAATGCAACGATCGGAACCTCAGTCTTATGAATCTTCTCGCTAAGTAATTGATCGCTAAGATAGAAGTCGTTACGAATGATTTTGAGAAAGAATGTGAGCGCATCCTGATTATTTAAAATTTCATCAGGAAAATTATTGTAGCGTTTTAATTCATCAATAATTTTTTCATCAGTTAGCTCATGCTTGTACCGCATATGTTGAATATAGTGATGCTCAGGTCGGCTACTTATAACGATTAATCTCAACTGATCAATCATTGTTTTTTCATTCAAATAATTGAGTACTTTCCAAATCAAGCCACCTCCTACACTATGTCCAAATAAAATGAACGGTGTATCTGAATAAGCATGTATTTCATTGGCAATTTGCATAGCCAATAGATCAGGATCATCAATTAATGGTTCATTTATTTTTATACCATGACCCGAATATTCAATAGGAATAATACGAATATTGTCAGAGATCTGCTTTTTCCATGGATGATAAATACTCGCGCTACTCCCCGCAGGCGGTAAACAGAACATATTATATTGATGTTTATTCACTTAAGAATTCTCCAAATATTAAGCATTTTTCTTTCATAAAAAATGCTTAAATCAGGTTTCTACGTTATTTTTTAAACAGAAATTGAAGCTAAATTGATAGTTTGAGTCGGTTGCCAAATGGTGGAATCACGATGTGTCACAAAAATAACCGTAGAAGAAAGAGTACGTATCGTTGTAACGATTTCTTGCTCAGTCTCTTCATCCAAGGCAGAGGTTGCTTCATCAAGTATTAAAATCGGCGCATTTTTGAGTAATGCTCGGGCAATTGCGACCCGCTGACGTTCACCACCAGACAATGCGGTGCCTTGTTTACCTACCGATTGATTAATTCCTTCTGAACTACGGTCAATAATTGCCCCTAATGCGGCATCTCTTGCAGCCTTTTCTATTTCATCATCAGTTGCATCAGGTTTTCCTAAACGGATATTTTCAGCCAGTGTTCCTGTGAACAAAATAGGTTCTTGCGTGACATAAGCGATATTCGAAACCAAATCTTCATATTTCATTTGATCAAGAGTTATGCCACCCAGGGTAATTTTTCCTCTTTGTGGATCATCAAACCGTGTAAGTAATTCAAGTAAAGTACTCTTACCACTACCGCTTGGTCCAGTAACCCATACTCTGCTCCCCCATGCGATTTCGAGAGTCATATTTTCAAGTACTGGCGCATAGCTAACGTCTTGTACAGAAATATGATGGCCAGTAGGAATTTGAGGGTGTAATGGCTCAGGCAACTCAGGTGGATGGGTGATCTGATTAAAATTGCGAAGTGCGGCAAACAAATCATTGATATGCAACCCTGCGGTAGCAAGTTCACCTAACGGCGCTGCTGCACGTCCAATTAAGACGAGTAATGCCAATATCAAAGCCGCATGATTGACTCCAGCGAACACCAGATATGTTGCCATCCCTGCAATGGGTAAAACACTTGCCAAGGTTGCAATAAAACTTGCAAATGCAGCAGCACGATTGATCCGTACTAATGTCTTTTCTTGTTCTTCCCAACGATGCTCCAGCCTTTGAACCGCACGTTCTGGTCCCGCTGCTGTGCGTAACAACTCAACATGATCAACCAATTCCAACGTTGCTTGTGAAGCGGCTAAATCGGCAGTATTACGCTTTTTATCAATATGCATGAGTGCACGTTGTGCTAGGAATTGAGCAAATAAAGAGAGTAAAAGTAAGCCTAAAGCGACAAATGCTAGACCTGCTCCGGCAAGCATGCCTATTCCTATTGTTAGAAACAAAGGCATAAAAGGCGCATGTAAAAAGGTTTGCAATTGATGAGCAGGAATACTCATAAACCCAGGAATTCCCTGTCCAGCAATCGTTTTAATCTGAGCACGCTGTTCATTGGTAAACCAAGAGAGCTTGGCACGAGCTAAAGATTTGCCTAACTCAGCAAATAGGTCTCCAGCTAAGCGCACGCCCGTGAGGAAGCCAGCACGAGTGACTACCACTGTCACTAATATTGCTGCAATTGCACTGATGAGAACCCAGCTTGGTGACCATTGATTGACAATTGCAAATGCCAATACGGTATATGCGATTGCTTCAATTGCTGCAACAATGATCCATCCGATACCAACAATAATTAATTTTTGTTTGGCCGCACGAGGAAGCATCGAAAAAATCTGATCTTTATTTAATTTAGCAGGAGTATTCATAAAGATTTCCCTGAGTCAGTTGGGCCTTTAAGCACTAACCTGTTGTCGGCATGAGCAGCTAAGGCAAGATCATGAGTGACCATGACTATGGTTTTATTCTGGTTTTTAGCTAAGTGGCTTAATTCCAATATTATTTTTGTCGCATTGGTATGGTCTAGTGCGCTCGTTGGCTCATCTAATAAAATAATAGGAGCTGAGGATAAAAACGCACGCGCTATTCCTATGCGCTGTTTTTCACCGCCTGAAAGTAAAGTTGCATCTGCATTTAAATCTACTTTTAGTTGGGCCTTGAGTAATGCCTGCTCAAGTTGTTCATCATTTGCATTAACGGCAGATAAGGACAAGTTTTCTCTTACTGTGGTCGGTAATACATCTCCACCTTGTGGAATAAACAAAACCTTTTCATGTCTTAGTTTTTCATGTAATTGCAAAATATCTGTTTTTGCTAATTGAACGACACCTTCTTGCAATACAGCGAACCCAGCAAGTGCTCGCAGTAAGGTTGTTTTGCCAACTCCACTTGGCCCTGTAATTGCAGTAATTGAATTTTTTGGAAATGCATAACTTAATCGATCCAATACTTTTTGATTTTCGATTGCAAAGCTTGCATTAACTATTTCAAGTGTTACATCTTGCTCAATCTGTTGTAGATTACCCGATGAGAGTACCGGTTCTTTTAAGAATGCAGATAAACGACTAGCTGCAGCTCGCCCAGCAGCGACATAATCAAGACCATGCCCTAAACGTAGTGAAGGTGTCACGATGGCCAAACTAAAGAAAAGTGTTGCAGCCAAGGTCATACTGTCGTATTGATAAGCTACAAAATAGGCGATGGCAAAGGTTGCAACAGCTTGTAGCAGTGCGGTGGCAACAGCAGCGAGTGTTGCGACTTTACTCACCCAAGACACCATATTTTGAGTGAAATTTTGTGCTGATTGAGTATAGGCAGTTAAAGCGCCTGATTGTTGCCCATATATACGGTTATCACGAATGCCGCGCGCATAATCATCAGCAGAACCAATAATATCTAACATGACCTGCATACGTGCAGCGCCATCCCGTTTTGATACATGGGGAACAATAATTAAATAATAGAGTGAAGCAATTGCCCCAGGTAATAATACCCACAGGGCCATCGGGCCAACCAACACAACTAATAAAACAATAGAAACTAAAGGGATTACAGCAAAAATCGCAATTTCCGACGGTAAATGCGCCACCATATGATGTAAAGTTGCGATATCGTCTGAAACCAGTCGTTTTAAATTTTGGTCACCCTGTTTTGATAGGGTTGTAGTCGGTAACCGAATTAAATGATGAGCAATTTGACGACGTAATCGTGCCGAAAATCCAGCCTCTGCATCATGCACTAACCATGAAGCCAGTGCTGCCAATGCCGCCCCAACTATCCAAAAAACCGCTGAAAAGATCACCCAATAAGAAGATAAATAACCAATCAACTGAATCATGCCCCACAGGGCAGTTAAAATGGCTAAACCAGAAAATACGGCAGCAAGTGTTCCTGCAAATAATTTAGGAAATGCTGGCTTGAGTGCAGGTGCCAAAGAAGAGTCTGTCATCAGATGAGATAACTTTAAATCAGACATGCTTATCTCTCTTTATATTCATAGAAAAAGCGGTACTTAAAATAAAATCTCGCTTCAATTGACCAGCAAGAATTGCTATTTTCGGCTTTAAAAAAGCATGAATAAGAAAATCATATAAAAAGTATTTTTTTAAAAACTTTAATTGCATCAAAAACTTCCTAACCGCCCTATCAAAATATTTTTAGATCATTTTCTAGACTGTAAAAATTAATATGGATTTGTCTAAATCATCTTGGTTGATATGACTAAAAACCAACTGTACGTTTAGAGGCACCTTGTAAATCAAAAATAACGTCGTCAATTAAGCTATCAATCTGACGTGTATCTCGGTGATGTGCCGTAGTAATTAAATGAGCCATATTTCCAGAGGTTGCCAGATAATGCTTTTTCCAGACGTGCTCAGAAGGACACGGAAATACCACAGTGATTGAATTCGGATTCCGCCAAGCAGGAATGCTCACTGCCTGAAAGCGATCAACCGCGTACTGGGCCATTTTGAGGCAATGTTGAATTCTCTGTCGTCTTTGTAAATTGGTTTGGCTACGTATTGCTGCCCACATCAGCAAGACGGTATGACCATTACGAGAACCACTAATGGTTTGATCACGTGTAGAGATATAGTCAACATCTACCGATATACGCTCTACATTTTGGCGTTTGGCCACAACAATGCCACACGGAATCGGTGAGCCAATCATTTTATGACCAGACACACAAATCGAGTCGATGCCATGAGCAAAGGAAAACGCTTGAGGATGATCAACAAAAGGTAAAATCATGCCACTCAAGGCAGCATCGGCATGAATATAATAATCTCGGCGCATGATTCCGATTTGCGCTAAGCGCTCTTGAATCATTTCAATATCATCAATTGCGCCCGTCATAGTCGTGCCAATATTTGCAAAAATAATGGGGTGACTTTCTTTATTGGTTTTTATTTTATCGATTAAATCATCATAGTCGATTTCACCATTATCCAATGATTCAACCACGCAAGATTTCATCTGCAATAATTTGGCGATTTTTCCTACCGAATAATGCGTATCTTTTGAATAATATAATGTTGAATCTGGAAATAGCTCACGTGCCAGATAGCAGCCAAACATATTACCTTCTGTGCCACCATTGGTTACGTATCCCCAGCTTTCTTCAAAGGGAATTTGAAAAATTTCAGCAAAATACGCCATCACATCTTTTTCAAACTCAAAAGAATTCAATGCGTAATTGCTATAGTCTTTCCAATCACCACAATTATTAATAGAGAATTTGAAAAAACGGAATAAAGCGGAATAATCAAAATCTGCAGATTCAGGATATCCAATATTGAAGTATTGATGTTTTAAACAGTAATTCCAGAATGTCTCTATTTTCTCTTGATCAGCAGGCGATAAAATCATTTTTTGCTCCGTTAATATGACGATTACAAGTCGTCTAAGGAGTCGCTATCAAAGATATAAATTTTATGTATAAATTTAGCGACCAGGATTTGTCGTATGCCTTATGAGGCAACCCTCTACCCTGCAATCCGTTGCCGTGCATCCACCAATGACCACCAATTTGATAAAGTGGGTGTACGTCCTAATTCCTCAAAACTAATATTGATTCCCTGCGCTTTGAGTTCCGAAGAAAACTGCATGATTCGTAATGAGTCCAGTCCATAAAGAATCAGGTTTTCTTCTGGATCTAATTCATCTTCTTCAATAAGCTGCTGGACCCTTTGCTCTAACCAAGGTCGTGTAATGCCTGTTGCCACCTGCCCCACTACAGATTCGGTATCCACAACTTGACCGCAACGTGAAGATACATATTTCAAAGCTAAGCGATGTTCTTCTTCTGAAAAATCGGCAACTGCATCTCCAACAAGAAAGGGTTGTATATCACTCATAAAAGCTTCAATTGCCGTAACCATACAACCGATATGGGCATAGACACCGCCAATAATGAGCTGATCACGATTCCAGTTTTGCATTCTTTCAAGTAAATCCGAACGTTTAAACGCGCTATAACGCCATTTCTTTAAGACAATGTCATGTTCAGCAGGAGAAAGTTGATCAATAATTTTTTGCTGATCGATTGTTGAGGCTGGCAAACCCGGCCCCCACATGGCATTCAGTAATGCACGATCTGCCGCTGGTTGTTCATAAGGCTGTGCGGTATAGACAACCGGAACATTGTTCTGATGTGCCCAAGTTCTTAGTTGAACTAAATGATTAACAACCGTCTTAATTAATTTACTTTCAGCATCGTAAAAATTTAAAAAGTAGCGTTGCATATCATGAATTAACAAAACTGCTCGAGAAGGATCTAACTGCCAGTCTGTTTTGTTCTTTGGATAACTCTCTCGTTTGGGCATGAGATAAGTGGAAATTTTTGCAATAGCCATATGCTGCTCAATATTTATTAAGATGTTGTAAATGTATTTAAAATGCTGCGAAGTTGTTTTTTGTCCACCTTACCGACTGCGGTCAGTGGCAAACTTTCGATTAATTTGATCTGATCTGGAAGTTTGTATTGCGCAATGCCCAACTCCATGAGATGGCGTCTGAGCACAACAGCTTTAAGTCCAGGATTGCGAGAAACAATAAAGGCACAACTCTTTTCACCGAATTGGTCATCAACAATCGCGACCAAAGCTGCGTGCATAACTTCCGGATGTAGAAGAATAAGTTTTTCTATTTCTTCCGAAGCAATCTTTTCACCACCACGGTTAATCTGGTCTTTAATTCTTCCTACTACACGTAAATTACCATCCGAAGTACGCTGCACGAGATCGCCCGAATAGTAATAGTTGTCTTCATCAAAGACCTGAGAATTATGTTCAGGGCTTTGGTAATAACCACAAAAGGTATAAGGTCCCCGAGTCGCAAGCATCCCTATTTCACCTTCCGGAACTTCTTTATACTGCTCATCCACAATTTTGATTTCATCATCAGAACTGATAGGATGCCCTTGTGTCGTAAAGATTTGCTCATCGGAGTCATCGAGTCTGGTGTAATTGACCAAGCCTTCGGCCATTCCAAATACTTGTTGTAATTTACAATTGAGGACTTCAGGAACTTGACGAGCTAAAGACTCAGGGAAACTTGCTCCACCTACTTGAAGCAACTTTAAAGACTGAATTTGATCTTTATATTGCGCGGCTTTTTCTAGCCACATAATGACAGCACTCGGCACTAAAGATGCCATATTGACTTGATGTCTTTGAATAATAGAAAAACAATTGAGCGGTTCAGGATTTGGTGCCATGACAACACATCCACCTGCATGTAAAACGCCTAATGCACCGGGTGAACTCAACATAAAGTTATGCGGAGCTGGTAGAGCGCACAATAACCGGGTATGCGAGTTTAAACCGCAAATCTCGGCACTGGCCCGCACACTATAGTCATAGTCATTATGCGTTCGCGGAATAAGTTTTGGTGTTCCCGTACTTCCACCTGACAATTGAAAGAAAGCAACTTCATCAGCAGGTGTCGATGAAAAATCGACAAAGGTCTTTGCTGGTGTTTCAATCCAGTCTAATAGTCCGAAATCGGTAGCTTGATGATTGAGCATCAAAATAATTTCAGGACTTAAATTTACATCATGAAGTGAGTCAATAAATTGATTATTGCTAAAGACTTCATGCTGACGCGAACCAATTAAAAGCTTAGGTTGAATCTGTTTAATAAAGGCATTTAGTTCATATTGGCGATGGCTATATAGCGCATTGAGCACAACCACGCCTGCCTTAAGCAAGGCAAAAAAGACAATATAAAACTCCGCAACATTGGGAAGTTGTACTAAAGCAGTATCACCCTTGCCCAAGCCTTTTTCAGCTAGTCGAGTAGCTAAATTTGTTGATAGCCGGTCCAGCTCGATATAACTCAACTGACGCTCACCACAAATAATTGCCGGCGAATGCGGATGCGATTGAACCCCTACCGTTAAAATGCGCGTCAAAGGTTGGTCAATCCAATAACCTTTATTTCGATAGTGTTGCGCTCTCTCTGGAGACCAGCGAACAAACTCAATCAACTGTTTTTTCATGACATTCTAAATATTCAATTTAATTTAATGGTTATCAAGCTATTGATTCTTCGTAAATTTTCTTACATCTCGGTATAAATATTTAATTTGAATACCGACAAAAGAAAACTCTTAAGACGGACAAGCTATATATTCATAGCAAAATTGGAAATGATTAACAAATGCAACTGGTAATCATTTTCATTTGTTTGTATGATGCTGAAACAAGATTAATTTGTCAACCGAGTTATCGTTCAATGTGTGAATTAACTTCGATGCAAGCGGCCTGCTGGTTTGGGCGCTCTGGCAACGCAACTTTAGGTGGGGTTGCTGCCCACCTCTATGCAGAATTTGACGGTCAATTTATTGATCCACAAAAATTACATTTAGCACTTCAACGACTTTATAAAGAACACTCTATTTTGAGGTTAAGTTTGAGTGCCGATGGCATCGCAAACATCATGGCTGAGAAGGCTCAACAGATATTAGAAGTCGATGATTTTTCAAAGCTTAGTGATCATCAAATTGAGCAAATGCTCATGCAAAAACGGGAGCAATGGACCCACCAAAAACTTGATTTAAGTCAGGGCCAGACTGCAAGATTTTCTGTAAGTATTCTTAAAAAGAATATTTTTCGTTTTCATGTAGATACGGACATGATTGCTATAGATCCGTCCAGCTTCTTGAATTTAATGGAAGATCTTTCTTTGTTTTATGAAGACCCAGAAATATCATTCTCCCGTCCGCCTAATTTTTTTGACTGGTATCAGAAAATGCGGACAGCCCCTGACCTAAAAAAATTAAGCCAACGAGACCGCTTATGGTGGAAAGAACGCCTGACTCATATTAGCCCTGCTCCTTCTCTACCTTTCATTAATCAAGAGTTCAAAACTGCGAAAAGTGATCGTTTAAGTACGTGGTTATCGCCAAAAGAACGAACAGCACTACAACAACTTGCTAGAGAACAACGCATTACTGTGACCAATCTGATATTAGGTCTATTTGCCTATACGCTTGGTCATGCAACCAAAGATCATAGCTTTCGATTAAATATTCCTACTTTTTGGCGCGAACCGGTTTTAAAAAATGTCGAAGGCACTATTGGTGATTTTGCTAATTTAGTCATCCTTGATGTCGATATGAATGAGACGACTACCTTAGCCGCATTCTGCAAACAAATAGCAAATCAAATGTTTGAGTTATTAGAGCATTCACATTATTCGGGTGTTAATGTTCTACGTGACTTGTCCCGTTATCATGGTAGTGCACAGATTGCTCCCGTGGTATTTACAGCGGCACTCGACTTAGAAAATGATAATTTACTTTCCGAACGTGTCCGCCGTGTTTTTGGCTCAATGAATTGGGTCATTTCACAAGGGCCGCAAGTTGCACTTGATGCACAAGTTGCTCATGTAGATGACGGTATTTTAGTTAACTGGGACATCCGTTTAGATGCTCTACCCAAAGAATGGATTACGAATTTATTTGAATCTTTCATTCATTTACTTAAAAATCTTGCAGTGTACCCTGAACAACTTAATACACAAATTATAAGCCCAGCCCAAAATACTCCATCAGATCGTACGTCTCAAAAACCATTAAATGCATTACAGCAAGCCTACCTATTAGGCCGAACTCAAGCCCTTCCTTTAGGTGGTGTTGCCATGCAAGAGTTTAGGCAGTATCACGGCAAAATGGATATTGTTTTATTAAAACAACGATTGACAGAAATGGTACGGCGGCATGACAGCTTACGAACCTATATTGATAAAAATAGGTTAGTACAATATGTAAGCGATCAAGTGAGTGTCAATTTAAAAGAAATAGACCTAACTACATGGGAACCTGAACGTGCTTCTCACCACATCCAGTCCTATAAAAATAGTTATACGCATGAGCTATTTGATTTAAATCAGTCACCTTGGAATATCACTGTATTTTTATTAAAAAATAATCTATTAACGATTTTTGTCCGCTTTGATGCATTAATTTTAGATGGCCGATCTATAGCTTCACTTATGTTAGAGCTATTTGATGGACAACAACATGATATCCAAACGCAAATAGAAGAAAATGAAGCTAAAAAAAGCTTGTCTGTTCATCAGGCAGATATGGCTTACTGGGAAAGAAAATTTTCTAAATTATCGGCTATTCCAGCGCTTCCGTGGAAAACACCCTTACAGCATTTACCGACTTCACGTTACCAACGTAACAGTCTAGTTATAGAGAAAGCTCAATTTAAACAGTTGTCTAAAATAGGTGCAAAACATTCACTGTTTAAAAACTCAGTCATCATGGCGATTATTTTGGAAGTGCTATCTCATTGGAACACGGACAAATCTCTATGCGTTGCTGTTCCTACTCTTCCCCTCTATGCCGGACCATTTTTCAATAGCTCTACGTTTATTGCTGTTGAGTGGAAAACTTCAGATCAATTTGCTGAACAAGCAAACCGTTTGCAAACTGAAGTTTTAGAGGGTTTACAGCATCTTTCATTTTCAGGCGTTGATCTCGCTCGACTATTATTTGAAAAAGTTGGCACTGCTCCAGTATTACCAATTGTAATTACAAATGGTTTGTCATGGCCTGTATTATCTGAATCTCATCCTATTCAGCAACAAGATGGACTGACCCAAACCCCTCAAGTTGCAATTGATATTCGCTTTAGCACAAGAAATGACGGCGCTTTGATTTTCGATATTGATTATGCCCAAGAAGCATTTCCACCTTACATGATTGAAGATTTCTTGAATGCATTACAATTAGCAATCAAGCAAATTATTGGCTCAGAAATATTCGATTTTGATCTCAGCAATTTTTTCAGTGAGCTTCAAAATAAACGACCATATTTCAAGAATAATGGGTCCGATCATTCATCTATACCACTTGAAAATAATGCTAAACAGCAAAATCAACTACTCGACATTTATTTAGAAGTAATAGGTCACACGCCAAATAAGGAAGTGGACAACTCAACTCATTTTACTCATCTCGGGCTGCGTCCACATCATTTAAAGGTCGTTTCAAAACGTATTAATGAAACATACGCGATTCAGCTCTCACCTGTTCAACTTATTCAATGTCGCAATATTGCTGATGTAGAGAAATTACTAACACCACATTAATTCGTCTTTTTAACTTTCATCATTTTGGAAACAGATAAAGTATAAACATGAAAAAAATAGATATTACCGGAATTGGTATTGGACCATTCAACTTAGGTTTAGCTGCTCTTTTGTCTCATCTTCCCGAAATCAAAAGCGTATTTTTAGAACGTAAACCAGAATTTCGATGGCATGAAGGGTTGCTATTACAAGGTACAACATTACAAGTTCCTTTCTTTGCCGACTTGGTTACTATGGCCAACCCTTGTCATCCCTTAAGCTATATTAATTATTTACATCAACATGATCGCTTACATCAGTTTTATTATTACGACAGTTTTTTAATTCCACGCCGTGAATACGACCATTATTGCCGTTGGGCTTCAAAACAATTGCCGGATTGTCGATTTGGAGAAAACGTAAGTCATGTGGAATATGACGCCAAGCTCGATAAATTTATTATAGAAAGTGAATCAGCCTCGGGGGAAAAACAAAAATATATAAGCCAAAATCTGGCGATTGGTATTGGGACTAAACCTCGAATTCCTACGTGGCTGGAAACATGCAAACACCCTTTGGTAAAACATTCAGCGGAATTTGCAAAAATTCAGGAACAACTCAAGCAATGTAAACAAGTCACGGTTATTGGTTCGGGCCAAAGTGCAGCAGAATGTGTACTTGCTTTATTTAATTCACTTACACCAGAACAAGTAAAAGCAGGTGCATCTATTCGTTGGATCACACGTTCTGCCGGCTTTCACCCGATGGAATATTCTAAACTTGGGCAAGAATGTTTTACCCCTGCATATATGCAATATTTCCAAAGCCTGCCTAGAGATAAACGCCGCGATATTGCTGCTAGTCAGGGCCTGATCTATAAAGGAATTAGTTTCTCAACCATTGGTGATATATATGATGTGCTTTATGAGCGTTCAGTGGCGGGTGAGAAATCTGGTTTAAGCCTATACACAAGCTGTGAGGTTGAATCGGTTGAAGAACTCGAATCGGGTTCTCTGCGTTTAACCTGTTTGCACACCCAACTCGATCAACGTTGCGAATTAGAAACTGATGCCCTTGTCGCAGCTACAGGCTATGTTCATGATTGGCCTGAATGGTTCCAAAATATGAAAGGTTCTATTTTATCTGTTGATGATAAAAATGATTGTATTGTTCAAGAAGACTTTACGGCTTTACGTTGTGATCAAGGAAAAGGTCGTATTTTCATTCAGAATGCCGAGATTTTTCAGCAAGGTGTAGGTTCTCCAGACTTAGGGATCGGAGCAACCCGAAACTCAGTCATTATTAATCAATTACTGGGGCGTAATGCTTATCGAATTCCTAAACAGTCTTCTTTCCAGCACTATGGTTTGCCAAAATAAAATATGAATATCATAAAAAACCCGCGATTGCGGGTTTTTTATTCGTTTGAAGATTACAACAAATTAAAAGTCATATGATACAGATAGCATATACGTTCTTGGTGCGCCTAAAGCCAAATTCGTCAATTGTGGCTGTGCCCAATACGCTTTGTTGGTTAAGTTATAGATATTAGCGCGGAAAGTCACTGGGTGGTTCTCGACTTTAGTGCTATAGCGTGCGCCAACATCTAAGAGCGTACGCCCTGGTACGGACAAGGTATTTTCTGCATTAATATATTGCTTGGAAACTGCATTGATATTTCCTGATAAGGTTAAAGTCCCTTGTGCTACTTGTGTATCCCACTCTGCTCCAAACTTAGCCTGATTTTTTGGCACAGCAACTGCTGTATGACCATCGTTTCCTCCACCGTTAGTCTTAGTAAGTTCAGGATCAAGATAGGTAAAGCCACCCATTAAACGCACATGTTCAATCGGTGAACCAAAGAATGACCATTCAATACCACGATTTCGTTGTTCTCCATCCGAAACAAAGGTAGGTAAGTTATCCACAAGCTGTGAAGCATCTAAATAACTACTTGGTTTGGTAATTTCAAATGCACTCAATGTATGCGCAAATGTCCCCAAATCAACCTTCAAACCAAGTTCCTGTTGTTTAGTTTTTTGAGGAGGAAATATTGTCCCCGCATTTGATGCAGTTGCAGGCGCCTGATCACCCTTTGTCAAACCTTCAATATAGTTTGCATAAACAGAAATTTTATCATTCGCTTTAATCAGTAAGGCGACACCAGGCGTGGTTGCTGATTTAGCATTTTCAGGTAATGTATTAACAGAACTTGTTGCTTTTACATTCTGATGACGAAGTCCTAAAGTCAACTGTACTTTATCTTGAGCAAACGACAATGTATCGGCTAAACCAAAGCTAGAGGTAGAGAGTGTCGAATGAAATAGAAACGGCGGTGTAAACTCCGGTTTAGGCCCCCAATTTGGATTTGGATCATAAATATTCGTAATAACAGGCTTACTAAAACCTGGGATAATTCTATAACCATAATCATCTTGTGCATGATTATAGTAGGTTGCATTGGCGACCCATTGATGTTTCACAGGCCCCGTCTCAAACTTGCCTTTAAAACCTACATCTGCTGATTTTTTATCGACGTCAAAAGCAAGTTGACCAAGTGTTGAGCTCAGTGTTCCAGTGCTACTTGTAATCGTCCCTGCACTTGCCCCATTGTATTTATATTCAGTTGTACTTTGTCCATAAGCCGCATATGCCATCAACTGATCAGAAAAATCATATTCGCCACGAATCATGGCACCTTTATCTTTGGTTTCAACAGAGCCCCAATCCGGACTAAGTAAGGTATCCGCTTTTGGCGGTTTCGGAATTCCAACTGCAGTAGAGACGTTAACACCACGTGTTACACCATCAACATGATCTAAGGCATCGTAAGCATCAACAAAAACACGTGCTCTTTCACCTTGCCAATCTAAACCAAGCGAAAATAAACGACTTTCTTTCGACTGATCATTAACTGCTGCATCTCCATCTCGATACATTCCATTGATACGAACGCCGAATTCTTTATTTTCACCAAATCTTCTTCCAACATCGACATGTCCACCAAACTGGGCATCCGACATATAAGTTGTGGTCAATCGTGCAAACGGTTCATCAGCCGCATATTTGGTCACTAGATTTACCGTTCCACCCACCGATCCTGCTGGCGGCATCCCATTTAACAAAGCGGATGGGCCTTTCAATACCTCAACGCGGCTAAACATTTCCGGAGAAGTTCGATAAAACGGTGTGATACCAAAAAGTCCGTTCATTGACATATCATTTGTGCTCGAAGCATATCCACGAATATAGTAGTTTTCACTCCAACCACCACTTGCACCGTTGGTATATATCGATGGATCAGTTGCGGCAATCACTTCTGTAATATCTTTTGCCTGTTTATCTTCGATATATTTATCGGTATAACTAATCGTATTAAATGGCGTATCTAGAAATTTTTTACTACCGAGAAATCCAACATTGCTCGATGTTGCAACTTGTCCACCTGCATAAGTATCATCGTGTTCAGCTTTTACGGTAATTGCTGGTAAAGCTGCTACATTTGTTTGAGCAGCCTGTTGTTGTTCTAGAGTTTTTGTTGAATTATCAATAACAGCAGCATAGGTATTTGATGCACATAGAACAAATACAGTGCCTAATGCATAGCCTAATCGAAGGGCGATTTGTGCAGAGGCAATACCATTTAATACAAAAGAACGGTAATTAATTCTTTGATCATTCCCACTTTTAAAATTACGGTTATCGCTAACGTTGTTCATTGAAAGACCTTTAATGTTGTGATTCATTTTTTATTAACTATCTGCTTAAAATACAAAGCAAAATAGTGAAAACTTATGCTGTAAAATTTAACTAAGTGATGTGCCTAAAAATTTATTGATAGCCTTTTTTCACATCTTCCATCACTATTTTGAGTGAGGTTGGGCTTGCAGCCGTGGTGTACCACGCATCTGCATCGACAAAAATGACACGACCGTTTTTCCACGCTTTGGTTTGACGTAATAATGGATTTTCAACACTGGCAGCATTAATTTTTGAGCGATGTTCCATCACAGCAGTTCGGTCCACGATATAGAGAATATCGGGGTCCGCTTTTTTGATGAATTCACTTGAAATTGGTTGCCCATGTAAACTTGTATCCACCACACCACTTGCAGGCTTTACTCCAAAAGCATTAAAAATAAAGCCATAGCGTGACTGAATACCAAAATTACTAAATGCCCCATTGTTATGAAGAACGACTAACGCTCTTTCTGGGCGATTGGCCGTTACGGCTTGTACTTGCTTCACCTGTTGATCAAGTTCAGAAACTTTCTGGCGGGCTAAATCTTCTTTATTAAATATTTTTCCCAAGGTCATCATATGGTCTTTAACCAGACCAATATGATTACTCTCACTATTGTTGAAGTTAATATCGTAGTGAATGGTCGGGGCAATTTTTGACAGTTCCTGATACTGATTAACGTGTAATGGCGTCATCAAAATCAAGTCTGGTTTTAATACATATATCCGTTCCATATTGGGTTGTACAATTGCACCCAAATCCTGAATTTGTGCATCTTTTTTATATTTTTCCAAAAAGTGTGGAACATAATCTTTTGGCATTCCCATAATCGGGACATTCAGTTGATCTAGAAAGTCAGCTTCATTCATATCAAGAACGGCAACGCGTTGCGGTAGATGATCTATCACCGTAGTTCCAAGCGCATGTTTCACCGTAATCGGTTCTGCTAACTTCTGAGAAGCTTCAGTGGTATCTGCAACTTTTTGATCACATGCTTGTAGAGTGACAGCTGCCGCTATGATGAGGGCTACTCCCCCATACTTTTTCTTCCAGTTCATATGTATTCAAGCTCCAGATGAGTTGAAGTAATTACACATACAGCCACGCTCACTGTATGTAATTTCAAAATCAAGCTCGTACAGATCATTTAATTGCGCCTCTGTAATCACTTGTTCGGTTAACCCACTGAAATGAAGCTTGCCGTTCTTGAGCGCGACAATATGGTCCGAGTAATTCGTGGCAAAATTGATGTCATGAATGACTAAAATCACAGTGCGCCCTTGTTCATCACATAAGCGCCTGAGTGCGCGCATAATTTGAACGGCATGTTTCATATCAAGGTTATTTAAGGGTTCATCTAATAAAAGTACGTCTGTTTGCTGGGCGATCGTCATCGCCAAAAAGGCCATTTGCCTTTGACCACCACTAATTTCGTCTATGTAAGATTTGCGCAGCGGCTCTAAAGAAAGAAACTCAATAGCCTCATCAACCACCTGGCGATCTTGCTCGGTTAAAACACCACGGCTATAGGGAAAGCGTCCAAATGAAACTAGCTCTTCTACGGTTAAGCGCAAATTAAAGCCAGGTGCTTGACGTAAAGTCGCGACATGCTTGGCGTAAACAGCGGTTTTAATATCCGCAATATTTTGATGATTAAGAAAAATCTCGCCTTTATCCGGCTCAATTAAACGTGCCATCATCATGAGCAAAGTCGATTTTCCGGCTCCATTTGGACCAATGAGTGACGTCACCTGACCTGTAGGAAATTCAACATTTACGTCAGTCAGTATTGGCTTATTTCCATATGACTTATTGATATTCTTGACATGAATCATGCAACACCTCGGGTACGAACCGTCAGCGCTAGGAAATAAATGCCACAAACCAGATTGACCAAAATGCTGACGGTCGTTTTGTAATTAAAAACGTGCTCAACTAAAATTTGAGCAGCAATAAATATGGCAATCGTGATGGCACAACCCATGGGCAGCGTTAATTTATGCTTATAACTTCTTGCTACTGCATAAGTAATGTTGGCAATAAATACGCCCATAAATACTGTCGGGCCAATCAGGCTGGTAGATACCGCAACCAAAATAGCGATTAGGGCTAAATAGAAACTGACATAACGGTGATGATGAATGCCTAATGAAATGGCTTGTTCACGTCCTAAAACCAGAACATCCAAAACAGGGAGTGCTTTTCTACCGAGAAATAGAACAATGACTACGGCCAAGCTGGCATAAAATAAAGTTTCTGGTTGAGAGCGATTAAACGAAGCATAGCTAAGGCTTTGGAAAACAGAAAATTCGCCAGGATTAATTTTGAGTTGAATAAATTGAGTAACCGTCCCGACGACCATCGTAAGGACTAATCCTAAAAGCAACAGGAGAAACACATCATTTCTACCATATGGTAATAACCACTTATGGATTACCCACGAATAAAACAGCATTAAAACGATAGAGATAAAGAAATTACCGTTTACCCCTAACTGGCTTAATCCATGCGTACCCCAAAAAAACAACAACAAAACTTGCCATAAGAGATAAATCGCTTCATAGCCCATAATGGAAGGGGTCAAAATACGATTACCGACCAGTGTTTGAAAAACAATCGAGGAAAAAGCAACACAAATACCGGCTATCACAATCGTGGCAAGACGCAGAAGTCGATTAGGAATGACGTAATCAAAATCTAACCCTGAGTTTAAAAATAAAAAAACTACTGCCAGACAGACGATAATCAGGTAAATCATCCATAGCTTTGTAATACGCATTATCTGAACTCCCTCAAAATGAGGATGAGGAAAATAATTCCCCCCACACCACCTGCGGTAAGTCCGATTGGCACTTCAAATGGGTAAATAATTGAGCGGCCAAGAATGTCGCAAATCAGTAATAGAGACGCCCCTCCTAAAGCCACAATCGGCAAGGTTTTAGCTAAGTTTTCTCCGTATTTCAGTGCGACCAAATTGGGGACCACGAGCCCGACAAAAGGAATAGCACCAACCGTAATTACTGTGGTCGAAACTGTAATAGCAACCAGTATTAAACCAATCGCGGCTATAGCTGCATAACTAAGTCCTAAGCTAGAAGCCATCTCTTCACCCATACCAATCACGGTAAAGCGGTGTGCAAAAAGATAAGTCAGGACAACAATCGGAAAAATAATGTAAATAACTTCATAGTGACCTTGGACAATTTTTGAAAAATCTCCCAAAAGCCACCCTTGCATACTTTGTAAAATATTAAAGCGATAGGCATAAAACTCAGCTAAGGCACTCAGTACACTGCCGTACATCAAACCAATAACCGGTACTAAAACCGTATTTCTAAAACGGATCCGGCGGATAATTTCGATATAAATTAAGCTGGCAATAAAACAAAAAATGATCGCAAATATCATCTTACTCAGCGTGCTGGTTACCGGAACTAAAGTTAACGACACTAAAATTCCTAGTTTGGCAGCATCTAAACCGCCCGACGTTTCCGGTTCAACAAACTTGTTACGCACAATATGCTGCAAGATGACACCACATACCGCCAACCCGATTCCGGTGAGCACAATAGTGATTAAACGAGGGATACGGCTGGCTGTAAGAGTGAGCCAACTCTCATGAGAAAAAGAAAATAAGGTAGACCACTGTATTTGCTCAGCCCCGAGCAATAATGAGCAAATACATAAAATGATAAAAATACAGAATAAGCCAAATCGCATCAGTGGCGTGCCCCACTTGAGCGTAATAAAGCCGATGCAAATTGCAAATTTAGTCCCATCAACCCAATGCGAGGGAAAATTTGTTCAACATTTAATGGGCTTATTAACCTTTCATGATTGAATATTCTCATGAAAATTCCTCAATTTTATCGAGACAACAGAATCAGTTCCTTTTGAATAGGCAAAATCACAGTCCTATTCTTAGGATCGTTTTTTTCATCTTTAAATTATTTTTGCCGAACCAATTTTGAATTAAATAAATATTAATCAATAACTTATTATTTATTTTCTATTTTAAAAATTCGTCATTCTCAATTGGCATCATTTTCTTGCAAATAATAATCTTGATGTAAATGAGAATCAATTATAGTATGTTTAAAGGTAAAATGTAACCCTACTGTTACATCAGTACAGTTCATGTGGACATCAACTCATTAGAAAAAGGTCAATTTTTGCAAACAAGCAAATCTATAACATTATGAATTATATGAAATTTAATCTAATGTAAAAAATTTGCGAAATAAAAATTGATGAAAATAGCCATTTGATAAACCAGGATTCATTTATGTTGGAACAATTTTCCAAATCGCCCTCTCTCCTTTCGGTTACTGATTTCGAAGAACATATCTGGATGTTGCAACTACAACAGCCTGAACAAGTTAATCGACGTTTTAATCTGTGGAAAGTTAACCAAGGTTTAGACATTCAACTGCTGATTAAAGCAATTCAAGACATTATTAAAACTACGCCTGGCTTAAATGTCCGTTATACATTTAGTGACGAAGGCGATTTATACAAATATCCTTTTGATGACCATTCAGCTTGCCTAGAATTTAAAAAGAGCAATACAGAACAAGTATTTGAGCAGGTAGCTACCTTAAAAGCGCAATCATGGAATGCAGAATTTCATCCCCCTTTTTTTACAAGTCTCGTAGAAACTGAACAAGACTATTTTCTTATTTTAGCGCTTCATCCTATTCTTGATGAAAGCTATCAAAAGTCAGATTTCATTCAGGCCATACAAAATAGATATCAACAATATTCAACCAATAATATGCCATTGGTACTGACGGAAATTGATATCTCACATCATCTAGATACAAGTTTCGCAAAAACGCCAGAACAACCTAACCAAACCTATGTTTCAGAAATTATTTTAGAAGAGTTCCGAAATACTCTCGCTGAACCAGAAATGAGCCAACATGATGACTTTTTTGATTTTGGCGGCCATTCACTATTAGCAACACGAATTATTGGAAATCTACTTAATAAACATGGAATTGAGATTCAATTTAATGATTTCTTTAAATCTCCATCTGCTGCTGACTTAGCCCAATATGCTTTCGTTAAATCTGCAAAAACTGAAAAATCCACCTTACAAAGTGTCGATAAAGCCCCACTTACTTTAGCTCAAGATTTCCTGTGGCAAGCTTATTCTGCGTTCGATTTTAGCCCAATTTACAACTTGCCATTTGCCGTAGAATTCCTTGAAGAAATTAATGAAGATATTTTCTTTCAAGCGTTTACAGATATTGTTGAGCGCCATGCAGGTTTACGCACAATTTTTAATAGCGCCAATGGTCAAACCTATCAACAGGTGGTTCCTACCTCTGAACTTAAACAATTCAAATGGTTTTGGAACAGTGCCGAAAGTAAAGATGCAACGCTTGCAAGTGAAGCTTCATATAAATTTGATTTAACCCGTGAACTTCCCTTAAGAATTCGTTTGATTCGGAATGCTAAAGGTCGCCAAACTCTATCGTTTTTAGTTCATCACATGGTGATTGATGAATGGTCTTTAAATACAATTATGGCTGACCTTGCGCATGCTTATCTTGCTCGCTCAAATGCTCAAGCACCAAACTGGAAAGCACCTGCCCAATCTATTCTTGATTTTTCTTTACTCCAGCAAAAGCAAGGGATCAACCAAGACCATCTAAATTATTGGACTGACCTGCTAACAGGAGCAACCAAAGGTTTACACCTCCCTGTTTCGCAAAATGAATTAAATGCTGAAAAGGAAAAACCTTCAGTCCAATGGCTCGAACTTAAATTTGCATCAGAAATGCATGACAAGCTCCTCGCATTTTCGAGACAACACAGCTCTTCTATTTTCGCGGTTCTCTATACTGCAATCGCCAATGCGTTACAGCAACAAGGTAATTTAAAAGATATTGTGATTGGTACTTCTGCTTCTGGACGAACTGATCCCGAGTTTTTTGATACGGTGGGTTACTTTACGACCATGGTTGCGCATCACACACAATTTAGCCCATCAGATTCATTCCAATCATTGCTCCACAATATCAGCACAATGATTAATACCTCGATGGCCTATGCAGATATTCCAATCAACCATATTCAAAATGCGTTAGGGATGAGTGCGAATGAAGGACTATTATTTGATGTGTTTGTTCATATCCATTCAAATAATGCTTTAAACGGCGCGCTCAAAACACCTCAGGGACAAGACCTTCCTTATCGTCAGATCTTGCCGGAACGTGATGAATCGATGTTCGGGTTACACTTTGAAATCATGGAAAATGTGATTGATGGACAACATCAGTTAAGCATGATTATTACGTATCAAGCCCACCGCTTCCCGACTGCAACAGTGCAAAGTATCTGTGAAAAAATTAAGGCAACCTTAGCTCAAATCTAGTTGCCCTAAAACCCACTATGTGCTTAAAAGCAAACAACTCAACTCCGCTTTTAAGCACATTTCAATTTTTCTATTTTATTTGCTGCTCTACTTTATTCACCACATCCTGAATTGTTTTACAGCTAATGAGTGTATAAAAATCAATTTCTGTATTGAGCTTTTGAGAGAGTTTCTGAGCAATACTCATGAGTTGTTTCGGACGAATTCCTATCGCTAATATTTCACTTCTATAAAAAATATCCATTTTTTCAGCTTGGCTGTCAGCTATGCATTCACGGAAAACCGATAAAACCGAGTCTCCTACCTCAGCGACTGATGACAGTGTTTTAGTGGAATTTGTAGACAACGTAGAAGATACGTAAATTTTCCTCTGAGCGATTTCTTGCACAGCTTTACGATCAATTTTTCCATTTCGGGTCAAAGGTATGGTTTCGATGCCCAAATATTTCGAAGGAATATGTGAACTTGGCAAATGCACTTTTAAAAAGTTCTTTAATTCGGGGCTATTTAAGCGAGTAGCTTTGTATTTATTTTCTAGGGTATAAACGGCGACTAACTCTTGAGTTTCAGTCGTTGGGTGTACACAACTTACTATCACACAGTTATGAATATACGGATTCTTCGTTAAAGCATTTTCAACCTCGGCCGCAGAGATTCTCACGCCTTTTATTTTTAAATAACCTTCCTCACGTCCAGCAAAAATAATATTTCCATCTTCCCTAAAATATCCTTGATCACTCATGCGAAAAGCAGTTTGAGTTTCATTTTCGCTCACTTGAATATCAACGAAATCTTTATAATTAATTTCCCCATCAAGTAAATAACCATTTGATAAATTCAGGCCGGACATATACATCGTACCGACCTCGCCCATTTGGCAAGGCTTCAGATTTTCATCCAAAATAAAATAACGGTTATTTTCTAAAGCTTTTCCATAAGGAATAATTTCCTGATCCTGCTCATTTATTTCATGCCATATACTCCAAATTGTGGTTTCGGTAGGTCCACCTAATGAAAATAAACGAGTGTTAGGCAATTGTTCTCTTAACTTCGAGATGAGTGAAGGTTTGATATAGTCGCCGCCTTGGGCAATTAAACGCAAAGACTGTAGTTGTTCTTTTTGAGCTACACTGAACAGCATATCGACAATAGCAGGCACACTGCTCCAAAGCGTAACCTTATAACGATCTACTAAATTGGCCCAGACAACAGCATTTTTACTTTGCTCAAAGGATGGCACCACCAAAGTTGCACCCACTGCCATTGAAGCAAATACGTCAAATACCGACATATCATGATGAAATGGTGTTACCGCCATAATTACATCGTCAGCAGTAATTTTCCATTCCGAAATCGTCTGTTGTAGCGTGTTTTCTGTGGCTTGATTATTTAGGACCACACATTTCGGAGTTCCTGTACTTCCCGAAGTATATAAATAATATGCCGGAAGTCGGTTAATTTCGGCATTAAAGCTCGGTTCATACTCAGTTGTAGCCGATAAAATTTCGTTGATATTTAGTGTTTGCACACCTGCAATGGATGAGTCACTCACCACAACATCTGCCCGACTATTCGTCAATAAATAGTTCAGTCTCGATGGCGGAGAATCCATATCTACAGGTAGCCAAATGATGCCAGTAAGCGCACATGCCAAAGCGGTATAAATATGCTCAGGACTTTTTCTTAGGCAAATGGCAACCACTGACCCTGTCGCCAAATCTTGCTTTTTTAACGCATACATAACTTTGGCGACCTGAGTCCCTACCTCAGTATAACTAATGCTACGGTCTTCAAAAATAAGTGCTGTTCGATTGGAATTTTGATCAAAAATATTTTCATAAATTCGCTTTAAGAAATTTTCTACGTTGTTATTTTTATCATTCATTTGCCCTAAATTTTGACTCAAATCTTTTAGCATTTATCTTGGTCCTCACCCTATTCTTTATGCAATACCACCCCACCTAATATTCAAAACAAAGTTATAAAAATGTCGTCTTTATCGCTGTTTGTTCGAATAATAGATATCCTAGCACAATAATACAAATGATAATCATTTACAATTAATATTGTCAGAAATATGAATTTCTCCCTTTTAAGAGTTATTTATAAAAAATCATAAATATCAAAATAATAAGATAATCTTTAACCTTATTTCTAATCGCTTAGAGGTATATATTTATGATCTAAAAACCACAATTAATAATGATTATTATTTACATTTAGAACCAACTTGGTTATCGTAATGAATAGAGAGACTACATCTATATCAATTATTACGCTCTATATTAATCATGAAGCTTGGGTTATATGTATGACAAAAATTGCAGAAAAATCGAAACAAGAATATGGCGAGTTACTAAAAGAAAAAGACCATTTACAAGATATGGAACAGCTTGAGATGACTATCGTCTCGATCCATACGCCGTATCCGTCCATTGTAAGAATTCAAGGAAAAATCAACACATTACAGCCAGAGCTTTGGCAAGCTCCCAATTTGGCAATTCGGTTAATTGTGAGCAATCCGCCAGAAGGACAACCCATCTCACGTGTCTATACGGTCCGTTCGTTCAATGCTGTAAACGCTCAAATCGAAATTGATTTTGTTAAACATGAAGATTTAAGCCCAGCAATGGAATGGCTTAATTCGGCTCAAGTGGGTACAAAAATCGGGCTTATTGGCCCCCGCCCTCATTTCATTCCCAATTTCATACATAAAAAACATGTGGTCATGTTTGCCGACGATACGGCTGTACCCGCGTTATATTCGATACTGAATGAATGGGAAAATGGCGTAAGTGCGGATATTTTTATTGAAAGTTTTGAAAAAGATATTGCTAGCCAATTACCCCGTCATGACCATGTCAAAATTCATTTGTTCCATAAAGAACAACACACGCCACAAAAAGGTCTTCTTTTAAAAGCAGCATTTGCGCTAAAAACTTATGAAAATATTACGATTTGGGCGGCTTGCGAACGCAAAGAAGCCAGAGCTTTACGCCAGTTTTTTCTAGAAGACAAACAGTTTAATAAAAATGACGTGCGTATTGCTGGCTACTGGAGAGATGGAGTATCAAGTTCAGAATTAGACATACTCCGTGCTCAACATTATCAAAAACATATTCAGCAAGGTAAGACATTGAATGAATATGATGACCTTGATCTAGCGAATTAAGATAAGCAATCATTTGAATAAAACCTGCCTTCATGGCAGGTTTTTTTATAATTCAAAATACATCTATAAATAAAAAAAACTATACGATCATATCAATTATGCAACGACATGTTGCAGTTAACCTATTTTTTCGCCCTAAATAGAACATTAATATATTTCTCAAGAGATAAATAAAAATTTGGGAGATTTGATCATGAATGCTTATCTACATCGTGGTGAAGATCGAGGACATGTAAAAGCGGGTTGGTTAGAGTCTTATCACAGCTTTTCATTTGGTAGTTGGTATGACCCTAAATATATGGGTGTAAGCGCGCTACGCGTAATTAATGACGACCAGATTGATGCACATAATGGTTTTGGTACGCATTCCCATGACAACATGGAAATCTTAACTTGTGTGCTAGATGGTGCAATTTCACATCGCGACACTATGGGAAATGAAGGCCAGATTAAAGCGGGTGAATGGCAACTCATGAGTGCTGGCACAGGTGTTGCCCACAGTGAGATCAACAACACTGATACGCCTGTACATTTACTACAAATCTGGATTATTCCTGATGAAAGAGATGCAGCGCCAAATTACCAGCAAATTAATCTTGATCCGCGTAAAGATCCAAACAAATGGCATTTAATTGCAGGCCCTGAAGCAAATGCACCAATGCATATTCGCCAAAATGCAGAAGTAAAATCTGCCGTGTTGGAAAAAGGACATGAGTTAAGTGTTGATAAGGTTAAAAAAGTGAACTATGTGCACGTGATTTCAGGCGTAGTTCGTATCGGCGATCAAGAAGTTAAAGCAGGCGACGCTTTAGTTTTTGAAGATAAAGCGACAATTCACGCAACTGAAGACAGTCAATTTATCTGGTTCGATTTACCTTAAATCATCAAAAGCCCTTTGCATAAAAGGGCTTTTTTAATCTCCCCCGCCACCGCCGCCATCACATCCTCCTGAATCTGAAGACGACGATGAACAGTCATTTGAGTAACTAGAGCTATGATAAGTCGGACTATTATCATGAAAATGATGTGTTGAAGAAGTTGAATGATCATGCTCGCTAGATGGTGAATAATTTTTTAGATTTCTAAGCAGAGCAATTAAACAGATCAGTCCAATACTGGAAAAAATTGCAATAAATATAACAATAAATAACTTCAAATAATGACCTCCTAGATCAAGCGGTAGAGATGCTTGTTGCGTTCCTCTTTACTTATTTAAATCAGTCATACTTAATAAACAAGTTGTTTTTTGATAGATAAGATTAAACTTTTAAGTTTCCTTTACATACAAATAGGCACTCGCTCTAGATATACCCAAATGTTGTGCAACCGTCTCCACAGCCTTTTTAATGTCTAATAAGCCATTATTCTTTAACTCATGGATTAATTGCTTTCTCTCATTAAGTTTTAACATGCGCGGTGTAGTTGCATGTTTTGATGCAAATTGATCGATATATCTTCGAATTGCTTCAGTACCATTCGGCTCTAAATTCTCAATATTGTTATCAGTTTCAATTTTCGTGAAATGCTCTAAAGCGCTTTGCATTCCTCTAAATAGGGTTAAATCAATATTCATGCATAAAGCGGCCACATACTGACCCTCTTCATCTTTAATACCAATAGAAGTACTTTTTGCAGGACGTCCATCCGCAAACTGGTTTGCATAGTTTGAAATAAGGTTTGGAAATTCTGGAGACATGATTCTAGCAAGCCCTAACTCAGTTGCTGGATCTCCAATTTTTCGACCAGATAAATTATTGTGTATTGAGAGTATCGCATGCTCAGGATTTGTTAAATCATGGACCACAACTTCGCAAAACGGAGATAGTGTTTCACTTAGCCCCTTCGCAATAGTATCTAGTTGGGTGAGTAAATGTTTATCACGATTGCCCAATTTATTTCCTCCTCATGACTTACTTACTATTTCAAACCTAATGTAAAGTATGCCAATAGTAATTTAGACTTTTTATCTAATTTTAAACTTAATTTAAATCATAATCTTATATTCCACTGTTATCAAATTAGAAAATAAAATTAGACATTTTATCTAAGTGTATATATTTTATCTAAACAAGATAAATATTTTGTGTATTCATTAAGCAATACGAAATCTTGCATCCGAAAACATTGAATAGAATTAGGTTTAATTATGAAAGATTTAACCCTTCCAACTTATGAAGATGTCGCAGCCGCTGCTGAACGTATAAAAGGCTTAGTAAATAAAACTCCTGTTTTAACTTCACGTACTGTTAATGATGAATTTGAAGCAGAAGTATTCTTTAAATGTGAAAATTTTCAGCGTGTTGGTGCTTTCAAATTTCGTGGTGCAATGAATGCACTTTTACAATTTAATGAGGCTCAAAAAAAAGCTGGTGTGGTTGCTTTCTCTTCAGGAAATCATGCACAAGCGATTGCGCTGTCTTCAAAAATTCTTGGCATTCCAGCAATTATCATCATGCCCAAAGATGCTCCTGCTGCAAAAATGGCAGCGACACGTGAATACGGCGGGAATATTGTTGAATTTGACCGTTATACAGAAGATCGGGAGCAAATTGGTAAAGAGATTGCCGAAAAAAATGGTCTGACATTAATTCCATCTTATGACCATCCACATGTAATTGCAGGTCAAGGAACGGCTGCAAAAGAGTTATTTGAAGAAGTAGGTGACCTCGACTACTTGTTTGTATGTTTAGGTGGTGGCGGTTTATTGGCGGGCTCTGCCCTTTCTGCTCGTCAACTCTCTCCTAACTGTAAAATATATGGCGTTGAACCTGCTCTTGGAAATGATGGACAAATGTCATTTAGAAAAGGAGAAATTGTTCATATTGATACACCGCAAACAATTGCCGATGGTGCTCAAACTCAATACCTAGGCAAATTAACTTTTCCTATTATTCAAAAGAATGTAGATGATATTTTGACTGTAAAAGATGAAGAACTTATTCGCTCTATGAAGTTCTTTGCTGAGAGAATGAAAATGGTTGTCGAACCAACAGGATGTCTAGGATTTGCGGCTGCCCGTAACTTAAAACATGAGTTAAAAGGCAAACGTATAGGCATCATTATTAGTGGTGGGAATGTCGATATTTCTAAATACGCAAAGTTTTTATCAGCTTAATAAAAGTCTTAAGTCTATCTATGATTGGTTTAAAGTCTCATAGATAGACATTAAATCTGAATCTTCTGCTTAAACAATTTCATTTTTTAAATGTGTATTAATCTTGAAGAAAAATTTTGGCAAAAGACGCTATATATTGCTCAGCTTTGATTTCGTAATTTTGAAACCCCGAATCAAATATCCATCTTTCAATTTCAGATTTTTTGACTAAATTTTGCAAATGAAGCTGATGATGTCGGTCTAATTCTTCTTTTAAACTTCTTAACATGAGTTCATTTAAATTAGCGGGAGCATTAAGACCTGTATCTAAAATACTAGGTGCAAATGCCACACTTTTTAGCTCGAGTTGATGAGCTGTTTTCACAGCAGTTTTTATCGCAGTCCCTATTTTTTCTATAGTAAAATCTTCCGGTCTACCCATTCCTATTAGCAAAACTTTAGATGCTTGTATGGTGGATGGCGTTTGATTTATTAAAAGAGCATCATTCAATTGCGCGCTGAACCAGTTATTTTCCCGTATTTCATTTAGTCTCCCATTTAGAGCTTCATCTAAATGTGCCAAGCCACCCGAAAAAGAACGGTTATTCATTTCATGTTCAAATATACAAGCACAGGAAAGTTCAACCTTGGCCGTGGTGCAATCCCAAGTCACGAGCTCAATGTCTAGATTTTGATAATGTCCAATTTTAGTTTGCTTCAAATCTGTGCTCATATTTTTCTCTTCTCGATTTACCAGCCATACTTAAGTTCAAGACCTAGATAATTTGAGTCTTTGCCTCCTGCTCGCTTAATCGTATCACCAACTTCAAAGTGAACCGCTTCGGCAGCCACAGAAAGATTAGAATTTATCTTTTGATCTGCTCTTAGTTGAATATATGCTCCTGTCCAGCTTGAGCCTTGTCCTGCGGTGTTTGCCATGCTGTTATTACCTTGGAAATAAACCGCATCATTGGTAGTTTCACGCCATTGAAAACCTAGAGCACTTAACAGGGTGAGTTTATCGGAAGGTTTAAGTGTCAGAGATGGTTTTATATGAATAATATTGCTGTAGCCACTATAGCCCGCCAAAGTAAAGTATGAGCCGTTGGCAAAGAGCTGGTTAAATGTATTGAGCTCATTATCGTTGGCATCTTTATCGCCTGTAGCGATATCAAACTGGACACCTAAACGAGGAGACCAAGGCCGCTCAGCAAAGGTGTACCCCGTAATGCTACTGAGTCCCCATGCCTGAATAGATTGCTCTCCAATCCGTCCATGTTGAAGCATCCCTTCAACATCCCAATCAATATTATTCTTTTTGCCCATATGACGAACATCATATAAGTCTCGAATCTCATTGCCTGTAACACTTGGAAAAGATGCATTATCACGCTCATATCGCGAGTAATAACCAGATAACTCACCGCCCCACACATTTTGTTTGTCTGCCCGAAAACCGCTAAAACTTAAATTACGTTTCGAGTGGTCGTTAAAAGTTGAATCTTTTTCAATCTGAACAGGTCTGGTGAGGTAGCCTAAAATCCTCCAATCGCCATATTCATAACCCGACCAAATACCATCAAAGGCTTGCCTAACATTCGGTCCTTCTCGATTCGAAATAAAGCGCTGTAAGTCAAAAGCCATCTCTTGACGGCCTACTCTAAACTTAAAAGTTCCATTATTGAATGGACTCACCCACGCAATGAAGGCTTGCTCTACATCGAGTCTATTCTGATCGGTACTACTAATATTCTTTTTATCAAATGCACGTGCATCACTGAGCTGAGTAAATAATTGTAAATGATCGCCAATACGAGCATCGGCATGAACTTGTAATCTTTGAATTAAATAGCGATCAGCTTGATTATTTCCACTGCCAAATCTCGCATTATTATTGACTTCAAAACGCTCACGAATATTTGCCCCCAATGACAAATAATTATTATTGCCAAAAGGAATATATTTAAAGTCATCGCCTATTTTCTTTGGTACACACGGATTTTTTAAAACATCCCAATTTTCTTGCCAACGATTCGTTGAGATTTTTGGACGAGCTGGGCAGGCATTTGTATTTGAAACTTCTTGTTCCGCATGAGCAAACTCATAGAGAAATAGGCTACCCGTTAGCAATGCACTCATTTTAATGATTTTAAGATAAGCTTCTGAGCATTTAATTCGAGATTTTCTATCATTAGAAATATGCTGGGCCATATTGTTATCCACGGTAATAATCGGTCATTGCAGAGACTGGGTCTTTTACACTCACACTGCTTTAAGCAATATGAGCGTTGTTATATCAATCATTAAGTGCATAAATTATTTTAGGGCCGCATGAATTTCGGCAATATAACCACCTGGGAACTGTACCATCGCTGCTTCACGGCCATCTGACTTATAGGCATTCACCAAGACTGTCGCACCCGCTTTTGTCGCTTTATCTAAAGTTTCAGCTAGATTTTTAACTTCATAACCCGTCATATCATGCCCATATGGATATGGAAGATGACCATCGGTGACCAACACTGTCATTTTGCCGAAATCAGATTCAACGCGAATACGTCTATACGTTTCATTTGGACGTCCAATCTCTACACCAGCCGCCTTTGGATTATCTGAAACCACTTTACCATGCGAGAAATTGACGAACTTTTTAACGAAAGAATCTGCACTTTGTTTTGAAATATAAATACGATTTTCTGGAACCGTTTCTAACTTGTTATAGCTAGGTTTAGTGGTGTGCCAATACAGCTGCATATTCACACCACCCGGCCACTGGATAACCGCATCACGCCCGATTGGGTCTGGAAATGCATCAACAATCACATCTGCACCGTTTGCCTTTGCTGACTGTACGGCCGCGTCCATATCTTTAACTAAATAGCCTGTTCGTTCCAAGCCAAAAGGATGTGGAATTGGAGTTTTAAAACCAAATACAGACAGTGTTCCTACTGGAGTCAATACAAGCTGGGAAATGGTCTGGCTTGGTGTTGGGGTCACCTGAAAAACACCCTGTTTAGATTTGGTGCCACCAAAAGTTGCCACCAAGCTATCAGTAAATTTATCGAAATCTTCAGGGTTAACATATACATGCGTTGTATCGTATTGAGGGGCTACACCGGGTGCTTCACTTTTGACACTTGTTGTTGTTTTGGCGAAAACTTGAGGAACAATGGCAACATTTGTGCCTACTAGCATTGTGCTTAGAAGCAAGACTGATAATGATTTACGCATAAAAGACTCCTATTAGAATTAGATGCTTGAACTTATTGTTAGTTTGATTGTTGATTAGAAAGAATGGTGACCATAACCAGACCAGCGATGAGGCCAAGATGTTCGAAGAAACTATTAAACGTACTAAAAAATGCTGGCCCTGTATGATTCCAAAAATCGTTAGCGACAAGCATCGCTATTGCTGTTAAACAACCTAAAGCTCCAGCCCCTAGCCAGACAAAACGATTAAAAATAACAAGCAGCGAACCAACAATTTCAATAAAAATAGCTGTAGCAGCCCAGAGCCAAGCAGGTTGCAAACCAAAACTTGCCTGCTCCTCAATAGCCATGTGAAATCCGATTAATTTATTAATTCCACCGACTAAGTAAGCTGAAACTAAGGCAACTCGTAACAGTGGAAGTAAACCAAAAATTGATAAAATCTTTTTTACCCAGACTGGATTATTATTAATCAAGTAACTCATTTGTGTACCTCATTGATATTCCATATTTCTGATATTTAAAAAACATCCAACCCAGTATTAATAAAAATTATCTATTTAATATAAAAACCAATATTTAAATTATCTTTCGAACATTAGATAAAATATTTTTAATCTTAAAGCAATCATTTATATATTTTTATTAATCACCAGATAAATCAAAACTAAAGATGATATATATAAAATCAAAAATAAACGTAAACTACTAGACACCTATTTAAATACAAACTGTATCCCCAAAAGATACAATGATTGATTAAGTAAAAAATCATAATATAGTTTAGCGACACTCCACCTTAGCCTTTCAAAAATTAATGGATAAACTAGACTGTATTCATACTTTCATTAGCGTCGTTGAAAGTGGAAATTTCAGTAATGCCTCTAGAAATTTAGGTATTACTCGAGATCAAGTGTCTAAAAGAATTTTTTATTTAGAAAGTCTATTTAGTACATCGTTATTTATACGTAATACCAGAAAGATGGACCTGACTCGTTCAGGGGAAAAGTTTTATCAGCGTTGTAAAGTCATTGTTAAAGAATTAGACTTAGCTGCGAATGACTTCATATATGATCAAAAATATCCTGAGGGCATATTAAAAATTAGCGCCCCTCATGTTTTTATTCAAACATGCTTTTCAGATATTATTTCTAATTTTTTAATTCAATATCCGCACATAGAAATTGATCTACTATTTTCAGAAAACTCAGTAGATATCAATGAACATAAATTTGATATTATTTTAAAAGTTGAAGAAGAAATTACAGACGCAAATACTTTTACTCTAAACCGCTATAAAAGAAACTTCTATGCGACTCCTGCATTTTTAAAAAAATATGGAAAACCTAAAAGTATAGAAGAGTTAAGAAAACATAATATATACTTATATTCAAGATCAGACCTACAAAATAAAATTATTAACTCAGCTCCTCAGTTAATCTGCAATAATATAGAAATCCTTTTAGAGCTATGTAAGAAAAACAAAGGTATTTTATTTATTCCAGATTTCTTAGCAAAAAAATATGAAGATGATGGCGTTATTATTAATTGCTCACAAGACATCTTTTCACTAGAACTTTATTTTTCTGCAACTACTCCTTATGGCTCAAAAATTCCAAAAAAGGTTCAGCTTTTCTTAGACTCATTGACGCAACATTTTCAAACTTAGAGCGTTTTGAGTCATACAAAGCTATCTCACCCTAGATAGCTTTTTTCTTATAAGTATATAAAAAAGCTATAGTAATGATTAACATCAGTTAAACAGTTATTGTTATATACTCAACTGCTCGTGATGGCGTCTATCTATTACCCATGAGCCATTCTGAAAAATTCGAAGCTATCGTGCAGGATGTATTCACCAAGCAAGGTTCAGCTTATTCTTTCAAGCAGAAGCCACATATTCGAATTGACCAATTATATCTTTGATGGCTTATATGCCGACCTAAAAAGAGAATGTTCATGATACAACAAAAAGAAAATTCACTGGACTCGCCAGTTGAAGCTGTAAGCTTTTGGCGTGCATTCCTATTTTGGCTCAAATTAGGATTTATCAGCTTTGGGGGCCCAGCAGGACAAATCGCTGTTATGCATCAAGAACTGGTTGAACAAAAGCGCTGGATTTCAGAAAAACGTTTTTTACATGCACTTAACTATTGCATGCTCTTGCCCGGACCGGAAGCACAGCAGTTAGCCACTTATATTGGCTGGCTTATGCACCGTACTGCTGGAGGTATAGTTGCGGGTGTTTTATTTGTACTTCCCTCGCTGTTTATCTTAATCGGACTCTCGTGGATCTACGTGAAATTCGGTGATATTCCAGTTATTGCGGGCCTGTTTTATGGAATTAAACCTGCTGTAGTCGCTATTGTTTTTCATGCAACTTATAGAATTGGCAGTCGATCACTCAAGAATAAATTTTTGTGGTTAATTGCTGCTATCGCTTTCCTTGCCATCTTTGTTTTAAATCTACCCTTTCCACTTATTGTTTTGGCAGCAGGACTCACGGGTTATTTTACAAGTAAGAAGTATCCTGAGTTATTTTCTAACAATGCTGGGCACAACAAAAGCCAAAAAGATTATGGTGCTGCTTTAATTGATGACGACACTCCAACGCCCGAACATGCAAAGTTCAGATGGTCGCATCTGACTAAAATTCTGATGATCGCAGCGCTGCTGTGGTTTATTCCCGTGCTTGGGCTCGGCCTTTATTTCGGTTGGGATCATGCATATACCCAAATGGCATGGTTCTTCACGAAAGCAGCTTTACTTACTTTTGGGGGTGCATATGCAGTACTGCCCTATGTCTATCAAGGTGCTGTGAACTATTATGGATGGTTAAGTCCAACGCAAATGATTGATGGTTTAGCACTTGGTGAAAGTACACCAGGCCCGTTAATTATGGTGGTTGCTTTTGTCGGTTTTCTTGGTGGCTTTAACCATGCCTTATTAGGTTCAGAACACTTGTTTTTAGCGGGGGCAATCGGCGCGACTATTGTTACTTGGTTTACCTTTCTATTCTCATTTGTTTTTATTTTGGCAGGTGCGCCTGTGATCGAATCAACACATAACGAGCTTAAGTTTACTGCGCCATTAACTGCAATTACTGCTGCCATAGTTGGTGTGATTTTAAATTTGGCCCTGTTCTTTAGTTACCATGTTTTATGGCCACAGGGCTTTAACCATCCTTTTAACTATGAGGCAGCATTCATTGCAATTGCGGCATTCATTGCCTTATTTCACTTTGAAGTAAAAGTGATGTATGTCATTTTAGCTGCGGCTATTTGCGGTCTATTTTTATACATTGCGATATAAAGAATTTATGATGTGCATAAGAAAAGAGTACGCATTTCGCTTACTCTTTTTTATGTTGCTGCTTTAGCAGTTTCTTTCCCAAAACAACTCTAACACCATATCTCTTTCAACCAGACTTTTTGAGCTTAAAGTTTGTAGCATCAATCCATCTATCAAGTTTAAAACCATATTGGCACTGGGTTTTAGTGTGTTGGTTTCCAAACTCAATACCAGATCAAAGAGTTCTCGAAGCAGCCATTTGCGATATTCAACTGCCATGCCATAGGCTCTTGGATAAAGCTGTTTTATTTCAAAGAAGGCTTTAAATAAAAGATGGTAAAGGCTATTTACATCGACATGTAAACGGACCACTTCTTTGAGTTTATCGATAGCATTTGGATAATGATGTGAATAGACAATTGCCAGTACTTCTTCTTTCAATCGGCTTTTTTGAAAGGTTAAGCATGTTTCAACGAGGCGTTCTTTCGAGTGAAAGTAGTTATAAAAAGTAGCTTTTGGAACTTTAGATTTTTTGGCAATTAGGTCTACGCCTGTATTGTGAAATCCATAGATATTAAATAGGTCTATTGCTGTATGTAGCGCTTTTAATTTTTTTGAAGATGTTTCTAAATTTGGCATAGTTTTACCGTTTTAAAATAAATTTTTTGTATATAAACGAGATACTTTTTTGGGAGAAAAAAAGGCATAGCAAAGCCATAAAGACTGTGCTTGGCACATCTCAAGTTTTATAGTTAATGCAAGTTTTTTGAGCCGTAATGACTTAAAGCCTGAAAACCCTAAAGGGCATCAAGCTGCTTTAAATTTTTAAGTTGTGTCGTTATAGCTTTTGGCAGTCGCTGCCAAGAAATTATGAATGTGCAAAGCCAACTCCTTTTTATTGGGAGTTCTGCCAGACATTTATAGAATTATGGTGGCAGAACGGAAGAAGGTTGACAGACTAGTAATAACTCAAACTAGCACACCCGAGGGTGTCCCTCTCCCGTCCTACCGCTACGGGAAAGGAACGAGTAGCTACCACACAAGACTATTCCTCAGAAGGAATGATTCTGATGCGGGAGTTATTTTGCAGCCTGTCAAAGCCGGCTGGCAATGTGGCCAGCAGGCAAAGAATAGTGCCCTGCTCTTTAGCAGTCAAGCACACAAAATGACATTTGTTTTAAATTAGATCATTAAAAAGTAAGGATAAATAATGAGATAGTTATTTTTTAAGAGAGGTTTATAAAGGTGGGGGTTTTGGCGGCTATAACTTTATAGGCTGTAACCTTTTAAAAAGTTTAAAGGTTACACCACCCAATTAAGTTATAAATAGAAATTAGACTTAACCTATTTTCATAAAATATAAATCAGTGCCTTTTGCAATTGTCTGCTCTTGAAAAGGTACTATCACAATACAATTCGCTTTAACAAATGGCTCTATCTGATATGACTGTTGTTGCTCAATAATTTCTAATACATATTCCCCATTTTCTTGAGCCTTATAACACCCCCATAACAACTTTCTATTTGTCACATCAGGAACAATTTCTATGTCAGTTTTACCTTTAAAGTAAGCATGATCAAAAAAGTCTGAGATGTGTTTATTCAAAATATATTTCACAAAAGCATGCATTAGAATCGCAATATCTTGGATGTCACCCGGTAAATTAATAATAGTCGCTTTGTCTTCTGTAACAACTACACGCATACCTTTATGATTACCGCTTTCATCATATATCTGCACAGTCTCACGACTAGGTGGAGTCCTATCATGTCCTTTAAGAATTTTAATTTCATTAGCTGGCATACAACGTGTATTCATGGCCGATGACATGCTGCTTTGATCAAAGATTGGAAGTTTTTCAAGCTGGAATAAAGAAGAACGATTATTTTTATATGTGCAGCAAAGAATGACATCAAAGTTTGAGGTTTGTTCTTCAAAGAACTTTATATAATCGTCCCTGCTCGTCGTTAATGAGTCATCTAAAGCTGGGTCATTATCTTTTTTAAGATTATTAAATGCCGCATCAAAACGTTCAGGTTTGAGTGATTTGATTTCTACCTGTTCGTAGCCCCATGTTTTCAAGACATCTTTAACATAAAGACTTTCCTCACTCATTTCTTCTTGATCAAAAGAATGCATACTTACAATGAGAATTCTGGGATTTTTATATATAGATAATTCTTTGATTCCCGCTCGTCTTAAAACAATTAATTTTTCAGGAGTCAGTTTCTCATCTTTTTTTAGAATCACATCGCCTTGTTTAAATATACTGCCCTTTGGGATAACACCATGCATGGCAGGAATAGAACCAGTAATCTTTTTAGCATCGGTATCAGAAAGATCTAATCTTTCATCTTGTTCAGCAATCACTGAGTCTAAAGACTCTGGTAATTTTGTATAGGCAGGAATTTCTAACAAACTTGGAGCTTTTAGATCTAATTTATACGGATTAATAGATCTATAAAGCTGTTGTCCCCAATAATACCAATGAGTAATTAATAAAGGGCTATCTTTACTTGCAGATTGAGTTGTTTCTGAGTTAAGAGCCCAACCCGCATATTCAGATAAATTATGCAGAGGATAATCCTGTGAAGCATATACATCACTTGCGTTAACTTGATTTATTGCTTTATCCAGCTCTACAGTTTCTTTTAAATCACCTTTAGGCAAATTTATATTGATATGATAAAAAATGTCCGTTAAATGATTTGGTAAGTTATCTGGTATTGGAAGTTTTTTTTGCATAAATATAGATCCTAGAAGTACCTCAAATAGAAGGCTCTTCGCTAGTTTTAATTATTAATAAAGAATTTATCGTTATCTAAAATATTCGGTATTAAATAAAGCTCCAAACTGCTTCAGCCTTTTATGAAATGAAATTGCTCTTTTAGGCGAATATAGAAACTGAAATTAATTTATAAAACCAATAAAAAAGCCCTAAACCATTATAATTTAGGGCTTTTTCAGTCATATAAAGCTATTCGAGTTTATATGAATTTAAATCTTGGTAGGTATATCCAGACTCGAACTGGAGACCTCTACGATGTCAACGTAGCGCTCTAACCAACTGAGCTATACACCTAGAATGGAAAGCATAATATTCATTTTTCAAAAGCAAAACAAGTGATTTGCCATCGAAAAAAATACAAATGAGCAGACTTTAAGCAAACTCTTTTTCATTTCCAAAAAAAGAAAAACGGTACATGGTTTAACCACATACCGTTTCTTTAGCTAACTATTAATCTCAACTTAACAAGGGCATTTCTTTAAATTACCACCTGCCGATGGATATCTCGAATCAACACAATGACGGTAGAAAGTCTTTGCATCCATTGGAGTTAAATCAGGATGATGAGCTTTCATGTGCTCCAGATAAGTTTGATAGTCTGGAACCCCAACCATGAGTCGAAAGCTTTGCTGCAAACGCTGCCACAAAGTTGCAATGCGCGACCAGTTCTTTGGAGAAAGTAATAGCTCTTTTTGCGAAAGCACTGTCATTTTGATGATTTTCGCAATAATGACAGTTCCATTTTTTGCAAATTTAAAATTCATCATTACTCTCCTCGTGGGGTGACCACTTTCGGATCAGCATATACAGCTGGTGCTTCATGAGCAGTTGGTATCGGGCTTGCTAACGCACGGCGCACAATACCAATCGCAGCAATTACCATCACAATCGCAACAATCATGAAGAAGCCACAAAGTGCAGCGTTGATTTGATTCGACATCACAATCGTCTGCATTTCTTCAAGTGTTTTTGCTGGTTTAAGAATTTCACCGCGCGCAATCGCATCTGAAAATCTATTCGCTTGTGCTAAGAAACCAATCTTTGGATTTTCGTGGAAAATCTTTTGCCAACCCGCAGTCATACAGGTAATGAACAAGAAAATTGTTGGGAAAATCGTTACCCATACATATTTTTCTTTTTTCATTTTAAACAGAATAACTGTACCCAAAATGAGTGCCATTGAAGCCAACATCTGGTTACCCACACCAAATAAAGGCCAGAGTGAATTGACACCACCTAACGGATCAATCACACCTTGATAGACGAAGAAGCCCCATCCACCTACCGCAACAGCAGTACCTAGCAAATTACCAAAGAATGAGCTTGAAGATTTAACCGCAGGAATAACAATACCCACAGTGTCTTGCACCATGAAACGACAAGCACGAGTACCCGCATCGACAGCAGTTAAAATGAATAATGCTTCGAATAAAATCGCAAAATGGTACCAGAACGCCATCATTTGGCGGCTGTTAAAAATTTCCGAAATGATATGTGCCATACCAATCGCAAAGGTAGGCGCACCACCTGTACGTGAAAGAATCGAGCTTTCACCTACTTCCTGAGCCAACACGGTTAGCATTTCAGGCGTAACTACAAAGCCTAAATTACGTACAGCTTCTGCAGCAGATTCTACAGTTGTACCCAGTACAGCCGCTGGTGCATTAATTGCAAAGTACACACCCGGATCTAAGACAGTTGCACAGATCATCGCCATAATACCGACGAAAGATTCCATGAGCATGCCGCCGTAGCCAATCACACGAATGTCAGCTTCGTTATCAACGAGTTTTGGTGTTGTACCACTTGATACAAGCGCATGGAAACCAGAAATGGCACCACAGGCAATAGTAATAAATAGGAATGGAAATAAGCTACCAGAGAATACTGGACCAGTACCATCAATAAAATGAGTCACTGCTGGCATTTTCAATTCAGGTAATGCAATCACAATACCAACGGCCAAGCCAAGAATGACACCAATTTTAAGGAATGTTGATAGATAATCACGTGGTGCTAATAATAACCAGACTGGTAAAACTGATGCGATAAATCCATAAATGATTAAGCACCATGTGAGCTGTGTTCCTGTTAAAGTGAAAAACTCACCCCAGTATGGATCTGCTGCAACCTGTCCACCGTAAACAATGGCAAGCATCATTAAAACGAAGCCGATAATAGAAACTTCGGCAATACGTCCCGGGCGAATAAAACGCATGTAAACGCCCATAAACAATGCAATTGGAATCGTCGCTGCAATACTGAAAACACCCCATGGACTATGGGCAAGTGCTTTCACCACAACTAATGCCAGTACCGCAAGGATAATAATCATTACCCCAAGCGCACCAAGCATGACCACAATACCGGCAAAAGAACCGAGTTCTTGTTTTGCCATTTCACCAAGTGAGCGACCGTCTCGACGTGTTGAAATAAATAAAACTAAAAAGTCTTGTACCGCACCCGCCAAAACCACACCGACCAATAACCAGATCGTTCCTGGTAAAAAGCCCATTTGCGCGGCCAAAATCGGTCCGACTAATGGCCCCGCTCCTGCAATTGCAGCAAAGTGGTGACCGAAAAGCACATATTTATTGGTGGGAACATAATCCAGACCATCGGCCAAGCGATGTGCCGGGGTTAAACGTCTTGGGTTTAATTCAAATACTTTAGTTGCAATAAATAGACTATAAAATCGATATGCGATGCTATATACACATGCTGCAGCAAGTACAAGCCAAACCGCATTGACATGTTCACCGCGACTGAGTGCCAGCATCCCAAAAGAAATTGCACCGATTATTGCCACTAGGCTCCAGACCAGCTTGGAGGGAAGCGTAGATTTCGCTTGCATTGTGTCCATTCTTAACCTCTCAATAAATAACTACAGCATTTTTATATTGTTATGTACTGTTCTCTACCAAATCCTTGTGACTGTACTCCTCCTTTAATTTTTTTCCTCTTATACTTTCGCATAAAAAAAGGGATGATTTACATCATCCCTTCGATAATAGTTTATTTTTTAACTATTATGCACGCTCTAAATAATCGCCAGTACGAGTATCTACACGAACGCTTTCTTCTTGCTGAACAAATAACGGAACACGAACAACCGCACCTGTTTCAAGCTTAGCTGGTTTACCGCCACCGCCAGATGTATCACCACGTACGCCCGGATCAGTTTCAACAATTTTCAATACAACGAAGTTCGGTGGGCTTACTGTTAAAGGTACGCCGTTGAACAACATAATTGTACATTTTTCATTTGAATCGTCTTTTAACCATTTAGCAGCATCGCCCATTGCGATTTTGTCTGCCGCGATTTGCTCAAAAGATACAGGATCCATGAAGTTCCACATTTCACCATCGTTGTATAGGTATTCCATTTCAACTTCAACGATGTCAGCTGCTTCTAAAGAGTCACCTGATTTGAAAGTTTTTTCTAATACTTTACCGGTTTTAAGGTTACGTAATTTTACACGGTTGAACGCTTGACCTTTACCTGGTTTTACATATTCGTTTTCCATGATTGAACATGGGTTACCATCAAGCATAACCTTAAGGCCTGCTTTGAAATCATTTGTAGAATAATAGGCCATGAAAGGCACACTCCAAACTTAACAAGTCAACTATGCGATATAATGCGTTGTTGCATTATCTTAATCGTGTCAAATGATAAACTATTTATACCAAGAGCAAAACTGGCAATCACAACTGAGTGACCTTATTACTGATCCTTCAGAGTTGCTAAGCCTACTCGAGTTATCCTCAGAACAGCTATTATCGGGTGCGATTCTGGCTTCTGAAAAGTTTAAATTGCGTGTTCCTCGTGCGTTCGTCGGAAAAATGAACGCTAAAAACCCGCTTGACCCGCTTTTGCTACAAGTATTACCTCATCATTTAGAACTCGAAGAACATCCTGAGTTTGTCACTGACCCATTAGGTGAAGAAGCAGCAAATCAATTACCGGGTGTATTACATAAATATAAATCGCGCTTTTTACTTACTTTAACGGGTGCATGTGCAGTACATTGCCGTTATTGCTTCCGTCGTCATTTCCCCTATCAAGAAAATTTGCCAAAGAATGAAGATTGGCTAAATATTAAAAATTATATCGAAGCAAACCCAAACATTAACGAGGTTATTTTGAGTGGTGGTGACCCGCTTACACTTTCTAACCGTAAATTAGCACTTTGGTTAGAACGCCTATCATCTCTCAAACAAATTCAGATTCTGAGAATTCATTCACGAGTCCCAATTGTTATTCCTAACCGTATCGACCAAGAGCTGATTTCTTTATTAAAAAACAGTAGGCTGCGTATAGTTCTGGTGGTACACTCAAATCATGCTTCTGAACTCGATGACTTTACTTGTTCAAAATTGTTGCAGTTATCTGACCACCACATTACTGTACTTAATCAGGCAGTATTGCTTAAAGGCGTCAATGATTCTGCACAGACCTTAGTTGATTTAAGTTATCGTTTATTTGAAGCTCGCGTTATGCCTTATTACTTACATGTTTTAGATAAAGTAAAAGGTGCACAACATTTTGATTTAGAATCATCTGAGATAGATGAGATCTATCGCGATGTGTTAGCGAACCTACCGGGGTATTTGGTTCCTAAACTCGTCAGGGAAATTGCGGGCGAAAAGAATAAAACACCGCTTTTTGGGGCTACAACATTTTGAGTTATATAATAAGTGATGATGAATAATGCACTATCGGACATTTTTCACAATCAAACCGAACTCACTCGTGAACGGTTAAGCTTTTGTGAAGCCAATATTAAAGATCTTAATGAATGGGTCACTACCCTTTCTATTATGCAACTCGGCGATACGTCAAAAGCATTATTCACGGCTATTTTAGAACTCAATGAATTAAAGTGTAGTGAGACTTTACGTTTCGATCTTATACAAACGCTTCACCCAACCATTAATAATGTACTCGCCAGCCTTGAGAAAAACTTTTTTAATCAGGGTGTTATTAGCACAGATCGTAATGAGCACATTATTGAATTAGCGATGTTGCTCCGCTGTTATTTTGCCAGTATTTATTTAAATATTGCGCAAAATAGTCATGAGCAACTACAGCATCAAAAGTTTTCACTCTTTGCCTATAAGCAAAAAAAGAATTTGCAAACGGCGCGTACTTTAGCCACTTTTCATGCCCTACAACAATTAACCAGTCTCTTATATCAGCAGCATATGCTCTATAGTGAGCCTCTTAAAGGGCAATGGTTAATTGCGCATCAGCTGTATGAAACCGCAGTTCAACATAAATATAATCTCATCAATATTAACCATATTCAGGGCATACAACACCCTTTAGCAAATATTACACAAGCTTATGCTCAGTTGATTTTGCTTGATATTTTAAATACGAACCAGATTCGTCAGTCAGAAATTCAGGCATTATTTCAATGTAGTTTCGACTGGGCAAGAATGATTCATATTTTGCCGAAAGATACCGCGTTAACGAAATATGTAGTCGACCCAAATAAAGACCATCCACCTGTTTATAATACAAAGCGTAGCTCAAACTTTAACCCTAGCATCTTCATAGGCACACAAGCTTTACTTGAGCATGTCACTGCAACGATGCATAAAAATGCTCAATATATTTCTAAGAATGAGAAGTTTTATTTAAGCCCAGCTTTAAAGTTTCATGTTCAAACGATTTTAGGAACCACGGCTCAACGTCGTCATGAACGTTATGAGTACAATGCAGAGCTCCAAATTTGTTTTGGTTTAAGCACTGCCCATTTCTATCTATCGAAAGCAAAAAACTTCGAAGAAACGCTACAGCTTAACCATAACTATAATTTACAAAGCGAAGCTAAAGTTTTATCCAACTTAGAGAAAAAAGAACAACAAACAAGCTCTTATCAACACTTGAGTCGTGAAAGTAAAACCATTTATCAAACCACCGTTCTCGATATTAGTGTCAATGGGTATCGTATTAAATGGTCTGGCGAAGCACCGAAAAACTTAAGAACCGGCGAATACATTTTAGTTAAAGAAACTTTGCATGGACAATGGCGCGGCGGCGTGATTCGCTGGATTAAACAATCGACAGAAAAGTCCCTAGAGTTAGGTTTAGAAATTTTGTCGCAAGCCATGTTCCCTTGTTCAGTGCATATTCAAGCTGAGCGCCATACTCGCAATTATCATCCCGCACTATTACTACAAACACAAAATCTAGAAGAAATACAAAATACGCTTATTTTACCGGGCTCTCAAATTTTTAGAGAGCAACAAACAATTCATTTACGATTGGGGACAGAAGAAATCAAAGTGTATCTACTCAAAGCACAACTCATTACGCAAAGTTTTATTCAATTTCATTTCGAACTTTTGAATGAGCAGCAACAAGGTCTGCTTGATCAGTTCATGATGAAAAAGGGTAATAACTCTAGCACTCAAGATTTATGGGAAGCACTAAAGTGAGAAACTCTTTATTATCTAAAAAGTTAAAACGTACTGAAACACGTTTACTCATTATTGATGACAACCAGCTACGTTATAACCAGATTTTAAATTTATTATTGGGGAATGATTATCAAGTTCAGGCGTTATTACTTGATGATTTAAAAAGTTTTGAAAAACAGTTAAATACGCCGTGGGATGCTATTATTTTTGGTCGTGCTTATGACCTAAAAATTGAACAAACTCTCTCCCTCATTCAAGCATCTGAGCAGCCAAATTTACCTGTTTTATTATTACAACCTGAAGATTATCAACCTCAGCAATATCAGGCTTATATTCAAAAAGGTATTTATGATGTAGTTCCATTAGAACCATTAGATTATTTTTATATCACTCTTATTCGGACCTTGTCGTATAGCCACTTATTACAGACTGAACAACGCCTGACCAATGAACTGGAAACCATCCACTCTCATACACAAACATTGGTCAACAACAGTCATAAAGCAGTTGCCCTTTTTCAAGAAGGCATGCATGTCAAGGCAAACACAGAATATCTCAACCTTTTTGGTTTTAAACAAGAAGAAGAGATTATTGGTCTACCGATATTAGATGTTTTACAACCCAATGATTTAAATGTTTTTAAACAAAGATTTAAGAAAATTTCATTAGGCCAATTTGATCAGGCACGTTTTGAAATTCTGAGTCAGCATACAGCAATTGCAGGTAACAATGCTTTAAAACTGGAGTTTATTCCTAGTCAGAAAGAAGATGCCGTGCAGTTGACGATTGACTATCAACTGGATTTGAAAACGCCTGCAAATACACTTTTTTCCGAAAAAAGTTATGGTGTAAATACACCGTGGCAACAAATTAATCGACAACTATCGTCCTACCCTACTCAAGCCAACGCATTAATTTTATTTCGATTAAATCAATGCCCAGAACGAGTATTCCAACAAGATTGGCAAACACCTGCACAATATTTCAATCAGCTAATAAGTTTCTTAAAAGAACATGCGCAAATGCCGATTTTCAATCTTGAACTTGGTGCATATGTTGGAATTTTACAAGCTGAAAACAGCACAGTTCTTAACGCCCAACTGGCTAGTCTGCAAAGTTTGCAAAAAGAGCATTTATTGAAGATTAATGAGCTTAACTACTCGATCCAATTTAAGCTAAGTTATGCACCAATAACTGAATCTTTAAATGAAGATAGCTTTGCAAAGCTACTCAATCAAACAAGTCAGCAAGAGCTACCTAAAGCGAAGTCAGAAATTGAGTTAGGATCAACCATCGATATTATTGCTCCTGAGCCTGTCAAATCTTCTATATCGCTTGATTTAAGCCTTGAACAAGTTGATGCTCCTTTGCCGTCCTCTTTATTACAGCAATTAAAGCAGCGGCTAGCTCGAAGTGAAATTCATTTAAAATATCAGCAGATCTACGATAAACACGATCAAGAAACTCATAACTATGAGGTGACTAGCGGTTTTATTAGCGATGATCAATGGTATGACATAAATGACTTAGCTGAATTAAGAGAAGACAGTGAACTTTCTATTCAATTAGATCGCTGGATTTTGGTTGAGGCTTGTAAGCAACTACATAACTTTATTACTCAGTACCCTAAAGCTAAACTGATTATTAACCTGAATATTGATATCTTGCTCAAAGATAAATCACTTCCTGAATTGATTTCAAAACTACTTACCATTATTGGTAGTAAGCTTGAAAGCCCATTGGTTTTACAATTTTCAGAACAAGCTGTTCAGCCTCATCTTGCAACTGTCCAGCAACACATAGCTCGTTTGCGTCAACACGGCGCAGAAATTTCGATTCGGGATTTCAGCTCTTCTACTTATAGTGAATCAATATTGCAGCAACTTGATGTTCAATATTTAAAACTACAGTCGAAGGAAACAGAGCTATTAAAATCAGATGAGGGACTAGCACGATTACAAGAAAAGGTTTTGAACTATTTGACCGTAAAACCTGTAGGAATTTTACTGAGTGATCTAGATGATATGAACCTATTTGCAAACGCTTGGAATGTAGAAACGCGTTTCTTGCAAGGGCGCTATTTCCAGAAAAAACTTGATCGATTAACAGACGTACAAGACCAATAATTGTCTTGTACTGAAAAACAAAAAAACGGGCATAAAGCCCGTTTTTTGTTTCGTGTTGCAGTATTAACGCTTGATAGAGCGAGACATACCAGCAAAACGTTGTTTGAATTTGTCGATACGACCACCAGTGTCTACATTCTTTTGCTTACCAGTGTAGAATGGGTGGCAAGCTGAACATACGTCAAGGTAGATAGTTTCTTTACCTAAAGCAGAACGAGTTTCGATTACGTTACCGCAAGAACAAGTTGCAACTAATTTTTCATATTTTGGGTGAATATCGGCGCGCATCGTCGATTACTCCTAATTGGAAGAAAGGCTTAAGCTGTCATCGCAATTGATCACTCTCAACTAAGTTGAGGACAGGCTCAAAATGAGCAGATCAACACCACAACAGACCATTCTTTTGGCCCACCGAAACCTCTAGGGTTAGAGCTAAGCACAACAAGTGGGCAACATTATACGTCAAATAATTTTCTTTTGCGAATTAATCTTTCGATTTAGCCCAGTAATTTGCAATCACCCCACACACCATTAATTGGATTTGGTGAAAGATCATAATAGGCAATACGATCATGCCTAAAGGCTGACCAATAAATAAGATTTGTGCCATCGGAACACCACTTGCCAACGTTTTTTTAGAGCTACAAAAGAAAACCGTGACTTGATCTGCTCGGTTAAAACCTAAAGCACGCGGTAGGTAAAGTGCTAATAGCATAATGACCGTTAAAAGTACTGAACACGCAATTGTTAGAATGAGTAAAGTTTTCCAACTCACTTGGTGCCAAAGTCCTGCAACCACTGCTCCACTAAATGCGCCATACACCACCATCAAAATTGAGCCTTGATCGAATGCTTTAACAATACTCGGAACTTTTGCCATATAAGGGAAAATATAAGGACGTAATAACTGACCTAAAATAAATGGCACTAACAGTAATAATGTAATTTGTATAATTGAAGTCGTCGGGTCAAATCCATGTTGGCTTTGGCCTAAAATAAAGAAGCTCACCAATACTGGTGTAATAAACATACCAATCAAGTTTGAAAAAGATGCACTACACACGGCTCCCGCCACGTTCCCTTTTGCCACTGATGTAAATGCAATAGAGGATTGAACTGTAGAGGGTAAAAAGCACATAAATAAAAAACCCCAGTACAGCTGTTGGCCTAATAGAGGCAACAAAATCGGCTTAGCCAACAGACCAATTACAGGGAAAATAAAGAAAGTAAATGCGAAGACCAATAAATGCATTTTCCAATGCAAAATACCTTCAATCACAGCCTCACGTGATAGTTTCGCACCATGTAAAAAGAATAAAATTGCAATTGCGACTGTGGTCAGTGTATTGAAATATTGAGCTGCTTGACCACTGACTGGAAAAAATGTTGCTAGTAGTACCATTCCAACTAACAAAACTGTAAATCGATCAAGAGCCAATAACTTCAGCATAGCCATATCCTATGATTATTCTAGATAAATAAAAAACCCAGTTGATAAATTGACCATTTGGTCAAGCGTTCATCATACTGGGCTAAAAAAATAAAGCTAGGCTTTTAAGAACTAATTCTTAAAGCATCATAGTCAATTTTTAGTTATTTTTCGCATTAGCATCTTGTTGAATCAATTCGATTTTATAACCATCTGGATCTTCAACAAATGCGATAACGGTTACACCACCTATCATTGGTCCCGCTTCACGCACAACTTTGCCACCACGTGCTTTAATTTCTTCACACGCTTTATAGGCATCATCAACACCAATGGCAATGTGACCATAAGCATTACCCAAATCATAACTTGAAGTATCCCAGTTATGTGTAAGCTCAAGCACGGTATTGGTTTCTTCATCACCATAACCAACAAATGCCAGTGTAAAGCGCCCTTCTTCATAATCACGCTTACGAAGTAACTTCATCCCTAATACTTCGGTATAGAACTTTAAAGATTGTTCTAAATTGCCTACTCGCAACATTGTATGAAGCATTCGCATATATTTATCTCCTAGGAAACTTTCATTTTGATGATTGATTAGCCAACAACTTACCTACCCAAATCACGAGTAATAAAATTGGTAATCCCATCAAAAATGTAGCCGTAAAAAAGCCTGAATAACCGATATGATTCACTATTGTACCTGAGTAACCACCAATCGTTTTTGGTAACAACAGCATTAGCGAGCTAAAAATAGCATATTGCATGGCAGTAAATGACACACTAGTTAAACTAGAAAGAAATGCAATAAAAACTGCCCCAGCTAATCCAGAGGCTAAGTTATCAAATATGATGCCCATTACTAACCAAACTTTGCTATAAGGAACAACTACTTTTCCTTTCAATTCGATATCAACATTTTTATCAATCGGAATCGCTGGAATATCGGATAAACTCATACGATAACGAGGTTGATTCTCTTCTAGTTGCTTTTGATAAGAATGGTTTAAAGTTAAAGTATGTATTTGCTTATTGGCTTCATAATTTGCTTCTACTTGTATTGAATTAAGTTTAGCAAGATCATTTCCAGGAATAATAACATTCCAGTCACTACCTTTAATCTTACCTTCTATTTTATTTTTTGAATTCAATAAAATACTAACTGATTTTAGCTCACCATTTTTAGGTAGATTCAATAAACTACCATGAAGAATTACATCTTTTTTCAGTTCATCTTTATATAAAAGATTATCTCCACCAATTGCTTGAACATAAATATCTGGTTGTGATTCTGAGTTAAATAATTTTAATGGAAGGTTTATCTTTAAAGGTTCAGCATAGCCTACAGGCTGAGAATTAATTGAGACTTCATTCTGAGCTGACGTCAATGTATTACTCGGGAATTTTAGTGACCAATTTCCCACTTCATCAGGGCTTGTAGTATAAGTGTGATCCCCTATATGAACTTGAACATTTTGCATAGTAGCGCCAGATTTAACTAATCCAACAAAAATCAAGTTGGTAGTGCTTGCTAAAATTGCTCCTAACAACATCATTTTCATTACATTATAGCGTTGCGCTAACATTCCTCCGAGAAAACCACCCAATATGACAAAGAAGATTGCAAAAAACTTATTAAACCAAGCAATTTCCTCTTTATCAAAATTTAAGTCTAAATAGAATAAATTAGCCATTACACCAGCAACGACATCTGAAATACGATAAAAACCTATTAGCAATAAAATTGCTAAAGCAACTTTTAATCCATATCGCTTAAAAAAATCTAGTAAAGGTGACAACCATGTTTCTACAACAATTTTCTTATTAATTAGACCAAACTTAATTAACCCAAAAATTACAATAACCGCAATTAATATACTAATTAAAAATTTAATGACTAAAAGTAGAAAGTTTAAAAAAGCATCTTCGATAGAAAACGAATCAAAAATTAAACCAATTTGGTAAAAGCTAATCCCAAAAACGATGGTTGAAATAACAAAAACCGAGAATAACTGAAAATAGTCTTTAGCTTGATAGTGATGTTGAATACGTTTAACTTCAGGCTCATGAATAAATAATGTTGTAATTATTCCTATACCCATGAGGCCTGCCATTAATAAATATGTAGTTCGCCAAGCTTCATATATATAATTACCAACAGCCGTACCCAGTGAAGCTGCAAATAATAACGCACCTAATTGTGTAATGATTGTAGCAGTACGATATCCAGCATTATACGTTGAAGCTAAAACAGTTTGCACATTAGGATCTTCAGTTAATTCAATACGATAAGCATCAACAATAATATCTTGCGTAGCTGACGAGAAGCCAAGGAAAATAGCAGCTGCTGCCATAATGGTCAGATTTGAAAATGAGCCAAAATCAGAAGTATTCGGTAAGGGATTTGTAAATGCCATTAAGCAAATTGCACAGATAACCAAAATTTGTGCAACTAATAGCCAACTACGTCTTAACCCCATTTTTCTTGTTAAATAAGGAAGTGGTAATTTATCTATCAATGGTGCCCAAATAAACTTGAACGAATAAGCCAAAGCTGCCCAAGAGAACATCGTGATAGTACTTCTGTTAATTCCAGCCTCAGTCAACCAAAATGATAAAGTTGAAAAAATTAGAAATATGGGAATTCCTGATGAAAAGCCTAAAAACAACATAATAATTGCTCGGCGATCCAAGAAGGCCATAAAGGAACTTTTCCACCCTTTTGATTCAGCACTCATTCGTTTTTTATTTTCCATAAATTATAAATGTGCCTATTCAAACCCTTCTTACAATTGCTTTCAAGATTCTTTATGCAATCAATTTTGTTTTGGCGATAAAAACGGCAAGTTTGCTTGATATTTTGTGCTAAACCTGTATACCTTTAAGCTTCAACCTTCGTTTTCTTTTGCTGGATATCAACAGTGACACAAAAACTTGATCAAGTGACCATCTCAACTTTATCACTCGCTAAAACAAACACCACAAACGTCACAATAAATGCATTTCCTTCAGCTTTTGAGCAACCTGATATAAAAATGACTTTGGATAAAACAGCCTTAAAACCCGAACAACTAACACATATTCCAGATTTTGAAAAAATTCCAGCTTCTACAAAACGTATAAAACCGCTTAATAACTTTTTAGGGCAAGACCGTGCCAAAGCATCGGTAGAAGCAGGTATTTCTTTACCCTACTCTGGCTATAACATTTTTGCAGTAGGAACAGCAGGCTTGGGTAAACGCACCATGATTAAGCGTTTACTCCAACAACATGCGAAAACAATGCCTACTCCAGATGACTGGGTATATGTCTATAATTTTAAGCAGGCACGCCAACCACTTGCTTTACGCTTCCCTGCTGGACAAGGAACTAAGTTTCAACATGCCCTTCATCAAACTTGGCAAATTATTTTAAAACAACTTGAACGCCGTTTTAGTGCCGAGACCTATCATAACCGAATTGAGCGTATCCGTGAGGAAACTGGAGATGAGCAGCAACAAGCGCTTGTCGAATTAACCAAAGAAGGCGAAGAGCTCGACTTAAAACTCATCTCCCGCAATGAAAAGCATGGCTTTGTACCTGTGCAAGTAAAAGATGATCAGGTGCAAGAACTGACTCAAACAGAAATTGATGCTTTAAATACTAAGCAACGTGCTGAAATTGCAGCGAATGTTCGCTACATGGATAAAAAGCTCGAGCGTCTTGGTTTGCATTTAGGTGATTTAGAAGATGACGCACGTGACAAAGTCTCTGTGTTAAATCGAGACATCGCGACTCAAGTGGTTAAGCCACGCATGGATTTGATTTTAAATAAATATGGTCAAGTCAAAGGCCTTGAAGATTATTTAAAACAATATGCTCAAGATGTAATTGATAATGTTGAACTCATTTTAGAGCAAGAAGAAGATGACTTTGCTCCGGCAATGTTCAATCGTGTGCCAGCACGTTATCAGGCTAATGTAATTGTCTCAAACAAACCAAACAGTGGTGCACCGGTTATTTTTGAAGATTTCCCAACGCACTACAACTTGCTTGGTCATGTTGAACAACTTACTCACAACGGCACAATTACCACAGATTTCACTCTCATTCGTCCAGGTGCCCTACATCAAGCGAATGGTGGCTTTTTAATGCTTGAGGCCGAGCAATTACTCGAACAGCCTTATGCATGGCAAGGTTTAAAGCGCGCCTTAAAATCAGGCCAACTCAAGCTTTCTTCTCTTGAACATATGCTGACGTTAACAGGCTCTATCTCGATTGAACCTGCTGCTGTTCCGCTTGATATTAAAGTGGTTCTTATGGCAGAACCTGAAATTTATTATGAAATTTTAGAAGTAGAACCAGAGCTTGGTAGTGTCTTTAAAATTCGTGCAGATTTTACCGATACATTACAACGTAATGACGAAAATGAACAAGCCTACATGCAGCTAATTGCTGATTATGTACAAGCGGATAAATTACTTCCGTTTGATCGCAGTGCTTTAGCAGCTTTACTTACCGACTCAAGTCGTCAGGCAGAAGACCAAAGCTCACTGTCGTTACATGCTTCAACTTTGGGCGACCTCATTCGCGAAGCACATCACCATGCATTTAAAGCCAATGAAAAGCTTGTAACCGACCAGCACATTAACTTGGCACTACAACACAGACAGTATCGCTTAGGCTATTTAAGAGAGCTTTACTGGCAAGATTTATCGCGTGGAACTCAGTTAATCGAAACTTCCGGTCATCGTTTAGGTCAAATTAATGCCCTCTCTGTTATTCACTATGCAGATGTTGAGTTTGGTTTACCTTCACGTTTGACTGCATCAGTCTATCAAGGTGGCGGCGATATTCTTGATATTGAACGTAGTGTAGAGCTTGGTGGTTCACTACATGCCAAAGGCGTATTACTTATGTCGAGCTTCTTAAAAGCTCACTTTGGTCGTGAACAGATTTTACATTTCTCTGCTGCGCTTGCATTTGAACAAAGTTATGGGCAAGTAGATGGCGACAGTGCAACAGTTGCCGAGCTTTCTGCATTAATTTCTGCAATTAGCCAGATACCAATTGATCAATCATGGGCAATTACAGGTTCTATGAATCAGTTAGGCCAAGTTCAACCAATTGGTGGTGTAAATGCAAAAATTGAAGGCTTCTATGATGCTTGTAAATTACAAGGTTTAACTGGTAAACAAGGTGTCATTATTCCTCGTCAAAACATGCAGCATTTGATGTTACGCCAAGATGTAATTGATGCAGTACAAAGTGGTCAATTCCATATCCATGCGATTGATACCATTGATCAAGCGCTTGAGATTTTAATGGCCCGCCCTGTCGGTACACTCGACAAAAAAGGTAAGTACAGTAAACACTCTATTTATGCTGCTGTAATGGAGCAACTCGAATATTGGCAAGCCATTGAAGATGGCGCAGAAATTGAAGAGGAGCCAAAGAAGAAAAAGAAAAATAAGAAAAAAATTAAGAAGCATGAAGAGCTTACGGCGGAAGATCTGCCGCAAGAAAGTGTAGAAGAAGTTGCAACCTTAAAACAGAAATAATAAAAAAAGGGCCTGTCAAATACAGGCCCTTTTTACTTTTAGAGTGGCAAAATTAGCGAACGATTTGGATCGCTCGTCCTCCTGCTAATTGACTAAAATATTGTTTAAGTGCTTCAACACAGCGCTGAATTTTCATTGGTTGTTGATCATGTTTGGCAACTTCTGCATACAAAGTAAATGTTGGTAATTTCCAATCTGGCATGAGTTCAATCAAAGAACCATTTTTTAACTCTTTTTGAGCATCTAAATATAGAATTCGTGCAATACCATGCCCTTGCTGACATAACGCCTTTGCAACTTGTAAATTATTGCTCTGCAAACGGCTCTGCATTTCAACATTAAGTGTTTCACCTGTTTTTACATGGTGAAAATGGAAATGATGTGCGTCATTCATGACATTGATCGACAATAACTCATGATCTCTTAAATCATTAGGATGCACAATTGGACTAGACTGATTTAGATAACTTGGAGAAGCTACTAAAATTTGATCTACAAAAGCCATTGGAATGACAGAGCTACTCTCTTCTACTGGAGTAGAGCTCATACGTACTGCAATATCTATTCGCTCTTCAATCAAATCGATATAACGATGTCCAACCTCAAAATGCACAGATAAACCGCGATGAGCTGACATCCAGTGAGATAATGCAGGAATAATGTGCTGAACTGCTAAATCAGGAGTTGTTGCTATACGCAAATCCCCAATTAAGTCATCCCTCAACTCATTAATTCTGATTTTTCCCCTTTCAGCCGCCGCCAACATCTCTTGACAGCTTGAAAAAAAAGCCTGTCCGGCTTCTGTCAAACTAAGTTTACGAGTGGAGCGATGTAATAGAATTACATCCATTTCATGCTCGAGGGAGCGAATCTGCTGGCTCACAGCACTTGTTGTAATTCCTAATTCACGTGCCGCACCACTGAATGAACTTTTTTCAACCACACAAGCAAAAACACCCATCGCACGAAGCTGATCTAACATAGGTTTCCTCAAATCTAATTCTAAATTTATAAAAAAATGCTTATTGTTGTAATGAAAGCAACCAATTATATTATACGAGGAAACCTAAGTTTTATGCATTAGCTATTTTGGTAAAAGATTTACAGGATTAATTGGTTTGCCATCCAAACGGATCTGGAACTCAAGCATAACCTGAGAAGCCCCTGTAGAGCCCATTTCGGCAATTTTTTGTCCAGCAGTTACATTGTCACCACTTTTCACCAACATCTTGCTATTGTGGGCATAGGCACTGATATAACCGTCAATATGCTTAATTAAAACCAAATTGCCGTATTCTTTTAAGCCATCTGCCGCGTAAACAACTTGACCATCTGCTGCAGCATAAATAGGGTCACCCTGATTTCCACCATAACGGATTCCTTTGACATTATTTGCCAAATTAAACCCTTGAATCACTGGCCCATTGTTCGGTTTTATCCAGCGTAAACTAGAATTTGGTGCAACTGAAGTCACTGTCGTATTCGTTGACGGTGCGGTCGTTGTAGGCTGAGTTACTGGGGTAACAGGTTGTGTGGTTGGTAGAGCAATGGTTTGACGTTTGATTTGCTCAGGTTGAGTCATGACTTGCGTAGATACAGTTCTTGGTGAAGAACCTTTCTTCAAACGCAAAGACTGATTAACATAAATACGATATGGCGGAGCAATATCATTCATTTCGGCAATACTAATATAGTCGAGGCCATAACGCATTGCGATACCACTTAAAGTATCACCTGAACGAACTGTGTAATAGTTAGGAGCCATTGCATAGCGAGAACTATTATTAATTTGTGGTTTAGAAGCACACCCTGCCATAGCAACGGTAAAACCTACAGCCACAGACAACAACATAATTTTCATTATTTTGTCTTTTTGGATATGCACTCTGCTTTGTTGCCCAATTAAATGCATTGATCTCCCTCACTAAATGCTACAAATCATTTCGGCTAAGAGTACCAAAAAAGTAAGAGGAAACACGTTCCTCTTTTTCTTTATTCACAAAGTTATAACATTCGAGGCAAATTATTGGCTCAAACTGAGCTGCAAATCTTCTAAAACGGCGTAATTTGTTGCATCCATTTGAATAGGCGTAACACTTACATAACCGTTTGCAACGGCAAAGAAATCAGATTGAATCTGGCTAGAAACACGTTGCGGATCTGTAACCGCCTCACCGGCTAAGCCAATCCAATAAACTTGACGGCCTCGTGGATCGACATGACTAGTAATAGGCTTAGATTGAGCACGGCGCCCTTGATAAGTAATCTGTGCTCCTTTTAACTGCGGCACATCAGGAATATTGATATTAAAGATATGTCGTGGAGGCAAAGATGGTAATCCGCTTGCAATAAAATCATGTACCCACTGAGCAGCCTGAGCATAATCTTCTTTATTGTTATAAGCGCGCACATCAGGGCCAGCTAAAGATACGGCAATTGCAGGCTGTTTCATTAAGCGGCCTTCAAAAGCGGCCCCTACCGTTCCCGAATATAAAACGTCATCTCCCAAGTTTGCACCACTATTGATTCCACTCACGACCAAGTCAAACTCAAAATCAAACAAACCGTTCATGGATAAATAAACGCAATCTGCTGGCGTACCATTCACCGCCCAGACATCTTCGGCGATTTGAATTGGGCGTAATGGACGATCCAATGTTAATGCACTTGAAAAACCACTTCTTTCACTTTCTGGCGCAACTACAACTACTCGTCCAAGTGGTCTTAATGCTTCAGCTAAAGCTTGTATACCTGGCGCAAAAACACCGTCATCGTTCGCAATTAAAATATTCACAAAAATCTTTCTCTACAAATAAACCTAATGGTTTTCACAATTGAATTATTTGTTGAATTATATATATTTATGCCTCCATAGCATTATAAAATTGTGAAAAAATGAAAACTTTTGCTCCTTTTTTTCAGGTATTGGGGATCAGTATCACATTGTGTACGCAAGCGGTTTTTGCAGATGAGGACATCTCAACACAAGAGGCTGATAGCTTAATTAAAGATGACATTGCCGCAACACAAGTTTTGCAGGAAATCTGCCCAGCTTTCGTCGGAACAAATAAAAAACTTGAGTCAAATGCTCAAAAAATTATTGCGATGTATTTAAGCGGTTATTCAAATAAATCAATGACCTTAGCGACGCTACAAAACGATGATGAATTTAAAAATCTGTTAAATGAAGCACGTCTTGCCGCAAAACAAATGGACCATCATGAGCAACATGAGCTCTGCGAAGAGATCGTCAATTATAAGGAATAGATATTACTCTTTTAGGCTAGAGCTTTATTCACTGTTGGTTTCCTGCTTGGTATTAAGCAGAAAACCAACATAACAATACATTTTTTTCATTTTTTTAAACTCTAAATTGGTTAAGCTAACGACATATTTAAAAATTTTATTTCGGGTTATCGATGTTTATGAAGAAAAGCTTAGTTCAATCGCTCTCTTTGGTTTTACTTATGAGCATGGCAACAGTTGGTTTTGCTGCTGATAAGAAGAAAACAACTGAAAAGAAAACCGAAAATGAAAATGTTGTTGAAGTCACTCCACAACAAGGTACAACTCCTGAAGAATTAGCTGCAATTCAAGTACTTTCTGAAATTTGTCCAAGTTTGATTGGTAAAAAAGACGCTGATTTTGCTCAAGGCTATGAACGTTTAGTGAAAGACTACCTACCAAATGAAACTGATGCTGTTTCTGCATTAGAAAAACGTAGTAAAGACAAAGCTTTCAAGAAATACTTAAAAGAAGCACGTAGCGATGCGAAAGCTGCCGGTGATGAACAAAACACATTAGTTTGCCAAGACGTGAAAGCATATCAATCGCAAAACTAAATTAGTAAAAAACTCTTGAGTTACAATACTGTTTGAAAAAGCCGACTTCTCCCGTAGAAGTCGGCTTTGCTTTATCCTAAAATGCTAGGCTCTTCTGCTTCATACAAGATATTGGAATTACCTAGAATGACTCGAAAAAGCGCTATTGCTGCACTACTCCTCTTACCAAGTTTTTCTTATGCAGCAACTGTCTTATCAGCTCCGCCAGAATTAAATAATAAGTCTTATGTATTAATGGATTATGAGACAGGACAGATTCTCGCTTCTAAAAATGAAAACGAAAAGCTTGCACCTGCGTCTATGACAAAAATGATGACTAGTTACATCATTGAACAAAAATTATTAAAAGGTGAACTCACTGAAAATGAGCAGGTTCGTATGAACGAGTCTGCATGGTGTAAAGGAAGTAGTTCAGAATCATGTATGTATGTTCCTTTAAACGGTACAGCGACCGTTCTAGAAATGCTCCGCGGTATTATTATTCAGTCAGGTAATGATGCATCAAAAGCAATGGCTGAACATATTGCCGGAAATGAAGGCACGTTTGCTCACATGATGAATCAGGAAGCAAAACGTATCGGCATGGTAAATACCCAGTTTATTAACTCAACTGGTATGCCAGCTGAAGGTCACTATTCAACTGCAAAAGATATGGCTGTCTTAGCGCAACATATTATTAAAGACAGTTCAAAATACTATCCAATTTACTCTGAAAAAGAATTTACTTTTAATGGTATTAAACAAGGTAATCGTAATGCCTTGCTTTATACAGATCCAAGTGTAGATGGTTTAAAAACAGGCCATACAGATGAAGCAGGTTACTGCTTAACAACGTCAAGTAAACGCGGTCCAATGCGTTTAATTTCAGTGATTTTTGGTACTCCAAGCATGTCTGAACGTGCTGATCAAACACGTGCATTATTGGCTTGGGGCTTTGCAAACTTTGAAACTGCAAATGTTCAACCAGCCAATCAAGTTCTTGCAAAAGCAAAAGTTTGGTTTGGTAAAGAAGATGAAGTTCAAGTCGGTTTGGCTGAAAACTTTAGTGTGACTATGCCTAAAGGTAAAGCTGATGGCATTAAAACTCAGTTAGTAGTTCAACCTAACTTAAATGCACCACTTCAAAAGGGTCAAGTTGTGGGTAAACTTGTTGCTAGCCTAGATGGCAAAGTAATTGCTGAAAAGCCGTTAGTTGCATTAAAGCCAGTTGAAGAAGCAGGTTTCTTTGCTCGTTTAATCGACCATATCAAGCAATTCTTCAGCAACTTATTCTAATTTTAGAATAGTTGAATTAAGCACTCATGCTATTTAGCCTGAGTGCTTTTTTATTTTATAATTCGACTAAATTTTATTTTGATACTACTTATGGCAAAGAACATTCGTCCTTATCTTGAACACCACCCTCAAGTAGATACAACATGTTATATCGATGAAATGGCTGTTGTGGTTGGTGACGTTAGCTTAGCTGAAAATGTTTCTGTCTGGCCTTTTGCAGTCATCCGTGGTGACGTAAATAGTATTCAAATTGGCAAAAACAGTAACGTACAAGACCATTGTATGTTGCATGTAAGCCATAAAAATGATGCCAAACCGAATGGCTCACCTCTGATTATTGGTGAAGATGTAACGGTTGGACACCATGTGACTTTACATGGCTGTACCATTGGCAACCGTGTTTTAGTCGGAATCAACACCGTTATTCTAGATGACGTGATTATTGAAGATGATGTGATGATTGGTGCAGGAAGTTTAGTTCCGCCTCGCAAAGTCTTAAAAAGCGGTTATCTCTATGTAGGAAGCCCTGTACAACAAGTGCGACCATTGACTGAAAAAGAACTGGCGTTTCTTCCTTATTCAGCAAGACATTATGTAAAAGTGCAAAATAATCATAAAGCTGCACAAGCAAATCAGGATTAATTATCTATCTTGATTATGAGTAATAAAAATTCTGCTTTTTAAACGATATGGTTTTGTCGTATTGCTCATATCGTTTAGCAGATCACCGTAGCCAAAAACCCCTAAATTTCGTATTATACGTCTTTTAAATCATGGTGCTTTTTTATGGCCGCGTGGACTCCTCATGTCACTGTTGCTACAGTCGTAGAAAAAGACGGACGCTATCTCTTTGTAGAAGAACATAGCGAGGGCTTTGTACACACAGTATTTAACCAACCTGCCGGTCATGTGGAATGTGGTGAGTCATTAACAGAAGCTGCCATTCGAGAAACACTTGAAGAAACAGGCCATCATGTTGAAATTGATGCCTTGCTTGGTATTTATACTTATACCCCGCCAATGTTTCCCGATCGCACTTATTACCGTTTCTGTTTTCTAGCACATGTAACTCAGGTTGAAAGTGATCCTCAACTCGACACAGGTATTATCGCTGCTGTGTGGATGACACCCGATGAACTTAAAGAATCTGCCCGTGCCCGCAGCCCTCTTGTGCTAAAAGCAGTTGAAGATGCTATGAAAGGCCACCATTATCCTTTATCGCTTATTTATGAGCACCCCTTCTCTCCCTCATTAACTTCTCATTTGGATGCCTAGTCCTATGCAACAACGTGTCATCGTCGGTATGTCTGGTGGTGTAGACTCTTCTGTTTCTGCAGCACTTTTACTTCAACAGGGTTATCAAGTTGAAGGTCTTTTCATGAAGAACTGGGAGGAAGACGACGGCACGGAATACTGTACGGCAATGGAAGACTTAGCTGATGCCCAAGCAGTAGCTGATAAAATCGGTATTAAGCTGCATACAGCAAACTTTGCGATGGAATATTGGGATCGAGTGTTTGAACTTTTCCTAGCTGAATATGCTGCTGGTCGTACGCCAAATCCAGATATTTTATGTAATAAAGAAATTAAATTCCGCGCATTTTTAGATCATGCTATGACTTTAGGTGCAGACTTCATCGCAACGGGTCATTACGCACGCCGTGGTGAAACTGCATATAACTCTAAAGGCGAAGCATACGCACCATTATTACGTGGTGTAGATAACAATAAAGACCAAACCTATTTCTTGCACGCTGTTCATGGTAGAGAAATTAATAAAACATTATTTCCAGTAGGCGAAATCGAAAAACCTGAAGTTCGCAGAATTGCTGAAGAACTTGATCTTGCTACAGCCAAGAAAAAGGACTCAACAGGAATCTGTTTTATTGGGGAACGTCGTTTTAATGACTTCCTTAAACAATATTTACCCGCTCAGCCTGGGAAAATTGTACTTGATACAGGTAAAGAAGTTGGTGAACATCACGGTCTGATGTACTATACGCTCGGTCAACGTGGCGGAATTGGTCTAGGTGGTTTGAAAGGTGCAGCTGAAGGTGCATGGTTCGTACTACATAAAGATCTGGCCAATAATCGCCTCGTTGTTGGTCAGGGACATGAACATCCACTCATGCAAAGTACTCAACTGTGGAGTGAGTCAATTGACTGGGTAGCTGGTGAACAAAATATTCCAGTTGGAGGATTACGCTGTACAGCTAAAACGCGTTATCGCCAACCTGATCAGGCATGTACAATTTTTATTGATGAAAACACTGAACACGGTGTTCGCGTTGAGTTCGATGAACCGCAGCGTGCTGTTACACCGGGTCAAAGCGTTGTATTTTATTCAGATGAAGTTTGCTTAGGCGGGGGTGTCATTCACCATACAAATGCCCCTACACCAAATTTTATTTAAGGGAATGAATGGCATGGTGGAGTTACCATTTCAACAATCACAAGCCTTGAATGTTCGCCAAAACCGTGCCCTTGCCTTGGCTGGGGTATTTCAGGCCACCCAGCTCACCCATATGACAGCCATGACGGGTCAGCAAAGTATTGGTGAAAGTGGTAACTTCTATTTTGAACTATTAATCAAAGCAAGTTTAAATATTCGCCCTACAGCCAACAATGGTGTTCAAACCTTAGATTTTTTTAATCAGTTAGCAGATATTTCTTTAGGGCTTAAAACACTCGAAAATTGTATTACTCAACCTTTTTCAAACATGCCTAAGTCTCGCCTTCCAAAAATGGGCACGGCCAAATTGCCAATGTCCTATGCGATGTCGCTCTTACAGCTAGAAAAAAAGGTTTATAGCAATCCTGAATATGTCGCAATCATTGAAAAAGCTCAGCAGAAAATTTTAAAACAGCTGTCTTTTTTTGATAATAACTACTTACACCCGAGCATTTTAGCCAATTTAGCGCAAACTTACGTTGATACGGCTGGCCAGATTAACCCACGCATTTTAGTTCGTGGTAATGCAGAAGCATTTAAAGATACCAACCATACTAACCGCATCCGTGCTTGTCTGTTTACTGGCTTACAAATGGCCCATTTATGGCGACAACTCGGCGGTAGTTCGTGGAACATGATTTTTAGCAAACGTAAATTGCTACAGGATATTCAAGCACTTGCTCGTTTACAGTACCAAGTCGTTTAAGACTATGAACGAGATTTTTTTAGTTTTATGTTTATTCCAACATTAAGGAATCGTTATGAACGCTTTAACCGCACTATCACCATTAGATGGGCGTTATGCCAGCAAATGTGATGCGCTACGCCCTTTTCTTTCTGAGTTTGGTTTAATCCATGCTCGTGTCACTGTAGAAGTGCGTTGGTTACAAGCACTTTCTAACCGTCCGGAAATTGTTGAAGTTGCACCTTTTTCAAACGAAACAAATGCAGCTTTAGATGCAATTGTTAGCAACTTCTCTGAAGAAGATGCAAATCGTATTAAAGAGATTGAACGTACGACTAACCATGACGTTAAAGCAGTTGAGTATTTCTTAAAAGAGAAAATTGCTGGTATCGCTGAATTACAAAATGCGGGTGAATTCATTCACTTTGCATGTACTTCTGAAGACATCAACAACTTGTCTCACGCGCTTATGCTTAAAAACGGTCGTGAAGTTTTAGTATCAAGCATGAAGCAAATCCTTAATGCAATCTCTGCTTTGGCAACGACTCACGCTGAACAACCAATGTTGTCTCGTACACACGGTCAAACTGCTAGCCCAACAACTTTGGGTAAAGAAATGGCGAACGTGGCATACCGTTTAGCTCGTCAAATCAAACAATTTGAAAACGTTGAGTTACTTGGCAAAATCAATGGTGCTGTAGGTAACTACAATGCTCACCTTTCTGCTTATCCAGATGTTGATTGGGCTGCTCACGCACAAGCTTTTGTTGAATCTTTAGGTTTAGCATTCAACCCTTATACAACTCAAATCGAACCACATGATTACATGGCAGAGTTGTTTGATGCGTTACGTCGTTTCAATACGATTTTAATCGACTTTAACCGTGACGTATGGGGTTACATCTCTTTAGGTTATTTCAAACAAAAATTGAAAGAAGGCGAAGTTGGTTCATCAACCATGCCACACAAAGTTAACCCAATTGACTTTGAAAACTCTGAAGGTAACTTAGGTATTGCAAATGCAGTATTGGCTCACTTAGGTGAAAAATTACCAATTTCACGCTGGCAGCGTGATTTAACTGACTCAACTGTATTACGTAATATGGGTGTTGGTTTTGCACAAAGCTTAATTGCTTTCGATGCGTGCTTAAAAGGTGTTGGTAAACTTGAGTTAAATGCAAACCGTTTAAATGAAGATTTAGACCAAGCTCAAGAAGTTTTAGCTGAACCAATTCAAACTGTAATGCGTCGCTACAACATTGAAAAACCATACGAAAAATTAAAAGCATTAACTCGTGGTCAAGCAATGACGCGTGACATGATGGTTAATTTCGTAAATGGTGAAGAGCTTTCTCAAGTACCAAGCGAAGAACGTGCGCGCTTAGCTGAACTTACGCCTGCAACTTACACAGGTAATGCAGCTGAACAAGCGAAACAAATTAACGATTTAATTAGCAAAATCTAATTAAAAAGTTTACAAAAAGCGGAGCTTAGGCTTCGCTTTTTTATTACACTCATATAAATCACAATAAAGACTTCATAAAATGATCGAAAAACAATTCAAACTTAAACACTATATTGCTCTTGGCTTGCTTTTGATTGCGATTGTCATTTCAGCTATTCAGCCTCTTGAATTTGAAGCCTATTTACTTCATCAAGCGGGCACAGTGTTTATGTTGATTTTGCTCTTTGTTATTTTTAAGAAGATTGGACTCGATTTTTTAAGTTTTACTTTCTATCTGCTGTTTTTGCTCATCCATATTGTTGGCGCACATTACCTTTATTCATACGTTCCATACAATGATTGGATACAACAGGTATTCAATTTTAATTTAGATCAATACATGGGTTGGTCCCGTAATATGTATGATCGTTTGGTTCATCTTGCCTATGGTATTTTTCTCTACCCTCTTACTTATCGCGTGTTTCAAGTGTGGTTACCATCAGTAAAGCCATTCAGTCTTTTTTTATTAGTAGTTCAATTTGTAATGGCATCAAGTGTTTTATATGAACTTATTGAATGGGCAATTGCTATTGGATTATCTCCCGAAGAAGCCGAAAATTATAATGGGCAACAAGGCGATATGTGGGATGCCCATAAAGATATGCTGTTAGCGACCATTGGTGCAATTTTCTATGGACTTCTTGCACTGATGCTTCCATCTAAAACAAATAACTCATAAATAAAAAAGCGCTCAATGAGCGCTTTTTTTAAGATCACTTTAGACAACAGGATAGGTTTGTTCTAAAAGGCTTTGTAAAACTGAAGAAGTTGTATCAGGTAAAACATGCTCAAGATTGGCAGTGATATTACTAGCGTTCGTAGTTATATCACTCTGATCATTTACCTGAGTAGGCTTTAATGCCGCTGAAGACAAAAGAGTTTCAATTGGGTCTGGTTCACTAGACGTAGAGCTTTTTAACAAATCATCTATTGGCACAGATTTCTGCTGCTGGCTATCCGTTTCATTTGTTGTGCTTTGTACTAACTTTAATGTATTTAACCCAACACTATCAGCAACAGATACAGTTTCTGTATGAGCAGTATCAACAGCTACCTCACTTAAACTTGTAACCTTTGGAGCGACCACATAAAACGTAAATGGTGAACTCACTTCACTTGTAAGGCCTGCTGCATCTGTTTGAGTTAAAGTAATCGTATGTTTACCAATTGCTAAGTCTTTATCGAGTGTAAAGCTCCATGATCGACTACTACTTACATTTACAATCCCAATAGCAACACCATTATCATAAATGGTTAAAGTTGCATTTGCCTCACCTGAGCCTGTCAGCTTTGGTCTTGCATCGTCAGTTTCTGAACCAGCAGTAATCGCACCTTTTAGAGCACCAACATCATCATCCACACTGTTTAAAACAGGTTTTGCAGGTGGTGTTGTGTCCTTAGTACCAATAATATCAAGAACCTCAGATTTATTTCCTGCACTATCAATAGCCGCAACTGAAGCATGTTTGTTATCAGTTAAAGCAGGCGAAATCGTAATTGTAAATTTTCCATTTGCATCTGCTGTTCCCGTACCAATGACCTTACCTGCCGTATCTTTAATTTCAACTTTTGCATTTGCTTCGGTTGTACCTGTTACGGTTGTGCCATCAGCATTAATTTGAGCAACAGGTTTATCAGGTGCAATAGAGTCATAACTTGGAGAAACTTCTAAAGGTTTAGAGGTATTACCTGCTGCATCTTCAACAACAACTGTTGCCTTTTGTGACTCTTTTAATGCTGGAGAAAGCGTAATTTGAAATTCGCCTTGAGCGTTTGCGGTACCCGTACCAATTACTTTACCATCAGCATCTTTTATATGAACTTTTGCATTAGGCTCAGTTTGTCCTTCAACCGTGGTACCTTCTTTATTGACTTCAACTAAAGGTACATCCGGAGCGAAAGTATCCTTTCCGGCAATAATTTTAGTTGGTTCAGATTTATTGCCTGCAGCATCTTCAGCTATAACTTTTCCACCCGCGTCACTCGTCAATGGAGGAGTAAGCTTTAAAGAAAAAATACCATCTTTATTTGCAGTTACAGTGCCTAATACATTACCACTAGCATCATAAACCGTGATTTTTGCATTTGCTTCAGTTTTACCAGTTACCAATGAGCCATCATCACTCAGCTGAGTTTGGGGAGCATCTGGAGCAATTGTATCTTTGGTACCTGTAATCGAAGCAGCAGTGGACTCACTGCCACCTTCACTTTGAGCTGAAACATTTAATTTATTTCCATCTGTCAAAGGTTTATCGAGCTTAATCGTAAAATTACCACTTGCATCTGCGTTACCTGAAGCAATTACATTTCCACTTAAATCTTTAATATAAATTTTTGCATTAGCTTCGGCTTTACCAGTGACCGTAACAGCATCATCTGCAAGTTTTACTTCTGTTGGTTTCGCAGTGGTTGGAACATTAACAGGCGAGTCATCTTTGTCATCATTATCAAAAGCCCAAAGATATAAACCTTCAGCAGCTAAAATAGCCAAACCTGCTTTTAGCACGTTACCCATCGAAAAAGTTGGGGAATCATCAACTGCCATTGTTGAGGCTGGTTGGCTCGTGCTGGTATAGGCTAAATCTGTGACATGGTTTAAACCTGTATAGTCGATCACCTTACCTTGAGCATCAAATTGTGCCTCAACAAATTTTCCATGCTCAGTCGGAAGAACAAGTGAATGTTCTGTCGTATTCGTTACTTCATTAAAGAAATTTTCTAAGACAATAGTCTCTCCATTTTTTAAATGGACGACTAGACTTCCACCTTGTTTTTCCACCGATGCTATATCTTTTTGACTTACGCCAATTTGAATAATAGAAGGTTTACTTAACACGACCTTATTGAGCTGACCATCTTGCAGAACGTCCAAACCCTCTTTGGATGCTACAATTATTCTTGTCATTATTTCCTGTCCTAAATTTCAGTTATATTTTTAAATGTCTAACTTTTTAAATATTTCATTTAAAAGCTATTTTATTGCTGTTTAAAATATCAAAACCATGTGGTTATCACAATTCAAAAATTATATTTATCAACATTTATTTTTTACTTTCCATTAAAAATCTAAGCACATTTAATCAGACAATTTTGAATATTAATTTTATAAAAAAACCAGCATTTAAGCTGGTCTTTTTATAACATTTGAATTATATAAACTTATAGTTTTGGATCACGCACTTGTACAAGCGTCGTGTTCGCTTTTGCTAGGCTTTCCATTACTTTGCCGATTACAGTAGGAATCAAACTATCTGCCATTTGCGCTGCTTGTAAACCCAGCTTTTCACCTAAGGTTGCTTTCTTACGTGTATTAATCACATACACATCATGTTGCGGTAATAAAGCTAATAAATACTCATCAGATGTTTGTAATTTATCAACAAGGTTCAGATCTAGGGCATCTTCACCATACCAATGCTCACCTGTCGCCACCTTATCAACATTAAGCTGTGGGCGATACTTTTCTACAAAGTGCTTAAATAAGACATGAGTTTGTTGCAGTTCTTCTTCGAACTTCGCTTTACCTTCAGGCGTATTTTCACCAAACATGGTGACTGTACGCTTATACTGCCCTGCTGTGTAAAGCTCAAAATCCACATTGTGTTCTTTTAAAAGACGATTAAAGTTTGGAACTTGAGCAACCACGCCAATTGAACCCACAATAGCAAACGGTGCTGCAATAATTTCATTTGCAATACATGCCATCATATAGCCACCACTTGCAGCGACTTTATCAACACAAATTGTTAAATGAAAACCTGCATCGCGTAAACGCACCAACTGAGCTGCTGCTAGACCATAACCATGCACCATACCACCTGGGCTTTCAAGACGAACTACAATACGATCACGTCCTGCTTTAGCAGTTGCTAAAATCAGGGTAATTTCTTCACGCAAGTTTTCAACTGCCGAAGCTTGAATATCGCCTTTGAAATCTAAAACAAAAATTTTCTGATTATTTTTACGGCGAATTTTAGCTTCTTTAGCAAGTTGTTGAGCTAATTGTAAAAGTTCTAAACGGCTTGCCGTAGTTTGCGCAATTTTTTTTCTCTGTTCATTGACACGTGCATTTAAATGGCTGACACGTATTTCCGCAGGGAGTTTAGGCAAATGGAATAACATAAAATTCTAAGCTCATAAGTTTATCTTTATAGCCTTAAGATGTGGTCCTTTTGACTAAAATTCAATAGCGATTTTGCAAAATAGAGTCATTTTCATTTATAAAATAAAAAAAAGAGCACGTGGCTCTTTTTCTTTTATTGTTTATTAATTAACCGAAGCGACCAGTAATATACGCTTCCGTCAACTGATGGTCAGGTTGAGTAAAGACTTTTTCAGTTGAATTGACTTCAATTAAATCACCTAAATGGAAATAAGCAGTACGATCAGAAACACGTGCCGCTTGTTGCATTGAGTGAGTCACAATCACAATTGTGTATTGATTCGACAATTCAGAAATAAGTTCTTCTACTTTTGCTGTTGCAATTGGATCGAGTGCAGAACACGGCTCATCCATTAAAATCACTTCAGGACTAACAGCAATGGTACGTGCAATACATAAACGTTGTTGCTGACCACCTGATAAACCTGTACCTGGCTGGTTCAAACGGTCTTTAACCTCATCCCACAAACCAGCTTTACGTAAGCTATTTTCAACAATTTCTTCAAGGTCATATTTATCACGCGCTAAACCGTGAAGTTTAGGCCCATAAGCCACGTTGTCAAAAATAGATTTAGGGAATGGGTTTGGCTTTTGGAACACCATACCAACCTGAGCACGCAATAATACAACGTCTAGATTTGGATCATAAATATTGTGGTTATCGAGGGTAATTTTACCTGTTACGCGGCAACCATCAATCGTATCGTTCATACGGTTTAACGTACGAAGAAAGGTTGATTTACCACAACCTGAAGGACCAATAAATGCAATCACTTCATTTTGGTAAATATCTAGGTCAATACCCTTGATAGCTTCAAAATCACCATAATAAACATGGGCATCTTGTGCACTAATTTTGATTTCGTTTGAGTTCTGCTTTTTTGAAGTATGTGGTTCAAAATGCGAAACATACGAAGTGCCATGATTCAGCGATTTATCTGTAAATTGAGATTGTTCAGTATTCACTAACTTATCCTTTTCTAAGGAATTCGTAATATCAATAGTATTCATGATTTATCCTCTATTACCAACGCACTTCGAACTTTTTACGTAACCAAATTGCAAGACTGTTTAAACCAATCATTAATGCAAGTAGTACGATAATCGCAGCAGCAGTACGGCCTTCGAAGAAGTTACGCAACTCATTACCCTGCCATAAATAAACCTGTACAGGTAAAGCAGTTGCTTGATCAAATGGAGTTGCTGGAATACTTGCAACGAATGCACTCATTCCAATTAAAAGTAAAGGTGCGGTTTCACCAAGCGCATGTGCAACACCAATAATTGCACCTGTCATAATGCCTGGTAATGCCAACGGTAAAACATGGTGGAAAATGGTTTGGAACTTAGAAGCTCCCAAACCAAGTGCAGCTTGTCGAATAGAAGGCGGCACAGCTTTTAATGAAGCACGCGTGGTAATGATGACTGTTGGTAGTGTCATTAAGCTTAAAACCAAACCACCCACTAGCGGAGCTGATAAAGGTAAATGCATCCAACCAATGAAAATTGCTGCACCGAGTAAACCAAATACGATAGAAGGCACAGCAGCAAGGTTATTGATGTTAACTTCAATAATGTCTGTAAGAACATTTTTTGGAGCAAACTCTTCGAGATAGATTGCGCTGGCAACCCCAATTGGGATCGCAATGATGATCACGATGAGCATCATGAACAATGAACCCATGAATGCACCTGCAAGACCACTAATTGCCGGAGAACTACGAGAGTCAGGATTCTTAAATAAGTTCATGTTAAATGTACTTTCAAGAACGCCTTTTGCTTTTAACTCGTCGGCAAGCTTACGAACTTCTGGATCTAGTTGTTGCTGATCATCTGGTAATGAACGATCAATATTACCTTTTAACCAAACATCGACATTCGCATCACCTAAGAAGGTAATATTTTCTTTTTTACCGATTAATGATGGATCTGCAAAGACCATATCACGCAGGCGATAAGCTTCCGAGCTTGCATATAAGCTGCTCAAGTAGTCACGTTGTGATGCAAGTGCAGGATCTTTAGCAATCATTCCATTTACAATGATGCCATCCCAATCGACCATACCCATTTTTGTTTGCCAATCAACATAACGTTCTTGGTAATGCGCAGGTGTTTCACCTTGAGTACGTACAGGCACTGGACCTGCATCAATTACTTTAGGGTCAAAGTAAATTGGAACATTCATACTGGTTTGCCAAAAAGCAGGTAAACCTTTTGCCAAAATACTACCGAACAAGAGAGCAACGAATGCAAGACCAATAATGACTGCCGAGAAACCCGCAAAACGGAAAGCTTTTTCTTTACGATGGCGTTTAGCCAAAGATTTTTCAATAACCTGTTTACGTCGTTCACGTGTTTCAGCAGCAGCTTTCGGATCAAATACGTTCTGATCCATAGGAGATGATGTATTTGATGTACTCATTCGTATTGCTCACGGTATTTACGCACAATGTACAGTGCTACAATATTTAATCCCAAGGTAATAACAAATAGTGTTAAACCTAGTGCGAATGCAACCAATGCTTGCGGACTTGAGAAGTCGGTATCTCCAGTCAACTGTTTTACAATAGTGACTGTCACTGTCGAAACAGCTTCAAATGGATTTGCGTGTAAAAGTGGACTGTTCCCTGCTGCTAAAACCACAATCATGGTTTCCCCAACCGCACGAGAGACTGCCAATAAGAAAGCACCTGTAATACCCGGTAAAGCTGCTGGCAATACGACTTGACGAATTGTTTCAGACTTAGTCGCACCCAGTCCTAAAGAACCATCACGTAGTGCACGTGGGACTTGAGTGATAATGTCATCAGATAAAGATGAAACAAATGGAATAATCATAATTCCCATTACAAAGCCAGCAGTTAAAGCACTTGTCGCGTTAATTTCTAAGCCAATATACGCACCCGCAGCTTTAAAGAATGGTCCAATAATCATCATGGCAAATACACCATAAACAATTGTTGGAATACCAGCTAAGACTTCAATTGTTGGTTTTGCCCATGAGCGGAACCATGGTGAAGCATATTCAGCTAAATAAATTGCAATCATTAATCCAACTGGTACAGCAACGAGTAGAGCGATACCACTGACCATGAGCGTGCCCCATAGCAATGGTAATAAACCATAACTACCTTCAGCATTGCCAGAAGTGCTAAAACCCGGGTTCCATTCTGTACCAAAGAAAAAGTCCATTGGGCTGACAAAACGGAAGAAGTGCATTGCTTCGCCAAACATCGACATTACGATACCGATGGTTGTTAAAATCGCAACACCAGAACATAAAATCAAAGCAACGTTAATGGCACGTTCAACTTGGTTACGAGCACGATATTGTTGGCTGATTTTTTTCTTTGCCCAAACCAAACCTAATAAAGCAGCACAAATTACAACAGCAAATTTGGCAAAAGAGCCAATCGTTTGAAATTTGGAAAACTGTTGAGCAGCTGCTAATTCGTAAGCTGCTGGTTTATCACTAACCCCAAAGCCTGAAGCAATTGATTGAACACGATCAACTAATACGCTTCTACCTGCTTCATCCAGAGAAGCACTTACAGACGCCGGAATATTATTAAAAATAATATGATTTAAAATACTTGGTTCAACCAAGTTCCAAATGATCAAAATTAAAAAAGCAGGGATACCGCACCAAAGACCAACCAGTGCGCCATAATAACCAGGACGAGAATGTAACGTCGCCGAGTTGCTTCCCTTACCTGCTATGTTACGGCTCTTTCTCAGCCCAAGTTGATATGCAATTGCCACGAGGGCTAACAACACACCGATAAGTAGCAGATTCATGTACTCTCCACTGTTTTCTCAATTGTCATAATTTGGAAAAACAAGTTAGACAAAAAGGCTGATGAACCCTTAAGATCACCAGCCTTCATTCAAACTAACTTATTTAACAGTTTTACCTGCTTTAAAGTCAGCCAAAACTTTTGCACGTTCAGCATCAGACATCGCGATTAAACCATCACGCTCAGCTTTAGAACCTTTACCAGTTGCTTTCTTGCTTACGAAATATTCTACATATTGCGGTAAGCCTTTAACTGATTTTAAGTGTTCACCTTTCACGTAGAAGTACAATGGACGAGATACAGGGTATGTACCATTCAATACTGTCTTCTCAGATGGAACAACGTTGTTTACTGTTGCTACACGTAACTTGTCACGGTTCATGTCATAGAAACTTAAACCAAACACGCCTACTGCACTTGGAGAAGTTTTTAAGCGCGCCAATGTTTCTGTATAGTCGCCAGCGATTTCAATTACACGACCATCTTTACGGAAAGTAGAACATGCTTTCTTCTGAGCATCTTTATCTAAGCTCTTGAAGTATTCATATGCTTCACAACCAGCTTCAACCATTTTCTCTTGGAAAACTTCACGAGTACCATGGTTAGATGCAGGAATTACAAGAGTAATCGGTTCATTTGGAAGTGTTTTATCGATTTGATTCCAGTTTGTATATGGGTTTGGAACCAATTTACCTTTTGAAGGTAACTGTGCAGCTAAAGCAGCAAACACGTGGTAAGGTTTTAATTTATAAGCCGCTTTGTTTGAGTTAGATGCGAATACAATACCATCGTAACCAATTTTGATTTCTTGAATTTGTTTTACACCAGCTTTGTTACAAGCTTCAATCTCAGTGCTTTTAATTTTACGAGAAGAGTTTGCAACGTCGATTGTGTTATCGCCAACACCTTGACAGAATTGTTTCAAACCAGCAGAAGAACCGCCAGAGCCCACTACAGGAGTTTTAAATTGAGGGAAAGTATTACCAAACTCTTCAGCTACAACACTGGCAAACGGTAATACAGTTGAAGAACCAGCAATTTGAATCGTATCACGAGCTGCATTTGCAGTCGTTGTTACAGCTGCCCCAGTTACTGCTAACGCAATTGCGATTTGACGTGGATTTAAGCGCATTCTGTTCTCTCTCATTAATGCAATAGGTTGTACGTCACTTTTTGTTGAGTGCTTGTACGCTCTTTGATAGCTGCATTGTGAATAGAAAATATGACAATTAAGTTACAGTATGATGACGCTTTAATGATTTCAATATTGTTAATTGTCACATTATTATTTTTTGACTACTATCAACTATTTAATTCAATCGTAGTAGGTATTTTACCGTGTATATTAGTCTGTATTATTACACTCATTAAAAATATAAGTTTTTTGTATTTATAAAATATAAAAAATAAAGATGTTATAAATGTATTAAAAAACGATAATTTAGTTATTTTTAGTTTGATGATTAAAATAATTTTTGTTTAAGGAAATGGTTATTAAAATATTTCTAAAAATAATAATTTCTTTGTAACATGAAAATAATATGACAAAAGATAAAGGGTTACCTGCCTTATGTCAGGTAACCGCAATATGATTGTCAATTTAAGCGATCAACTCGATTGTACTTCTGGCATCGCAACCATTTTTTTACGATATTTTAATAAATACGTAAGCGCTAAAACAGCCAGCCAAATTGGACCTAAAATCACGGCAAGTCTCATATCTGGCGTCATTGCCATAATAATAAGAATAAAACATACAAAGCTAATGGTTAAATAGTTACTCCATGGGCTAAGGATGCTTTGAAATTTGGTTTGACGCTTTTGCAATTTCATTGCTTTAGAAAATTTCAAATGAGTCACTGAAATCATAAGCCAGTTAATAACAAGCGCAGCCACCACAAGCATCATAAAGAGTTGAAAAGCTTGACCAGGAATCAGATAGTTCACAACTACACATATTGCAGTGATAGATGCAGAAACAACTGCTGCTGGAACCGGAATACCACGACTGTTTACTTTTTTCAAAATTGCAGGAGCATTACCCTGCTCTGCCAAACCATGCAACATACGACTATTACAATAGATACAGCTGTTATAAACTGAAATAGCAGCAATCAAGACCACAAAGTTTAAGACGTTCGCAACACCGTTACTATTGAGTGACTGGAAGATCATGACAAATGGACTGCCGCCTTCTGCCACCATATTCCATGGATAAAGACATAAAAGAATACCGATTGCACCGATATAAAAAATCAGAATACGGTACACAATCTGATTTACTGCTTTAGGAATAGTCGTTTCAGGTTTCTTCGTTTCAGCCGCAGCAATACCAATTAATTCTAAGCCGCCAAATGCAAACATAATGACAGCTAAAGCCATGACAAAACCGTGAATCCCATGTGGGAAGAAACCACCGTGTTGCCATAAATTTGCAATACCTGCTTGCGGACCTGCTGAGCCTGAAAGTAAAAGATAAGCACCGAAACCAATCATGCTTAAAATGGCAACAATTTTAATGCAGGAAAATAAAAACTCGGACTCCCCAAAAAAGCGGACATTTACCAAGTTAATGCCGTTAATTAAAATAAAGAAAAATAAAGCAGTCAGCCATGTCGGAATTTCAGGCCACCAAAACTGTATAAATGTCCCAATTGCACTCAATTCAGCCATACTGACGAGTACATATAATACCCAATAGTTCCAGCCAGACATAAAACCAGCCATTTTGCCCCAATACTTGTTCGCAAAATAACTAAAAGAACCACTGACCGGCTCTTCAACAACCATTTCACCTAAATGGCGCATAATTAAAAAGGCAATAATTCCAGCAATTGCATATCCTAATAAAATTGAAGGACCTGCCAGTTTAATTGTTTGTGATAGTCCTAAGAATAATCCTGTACCAATCGCCCCTCCGAGTGCGATGAGTTGAATATGCCGATTGGATAAGCCTTGTTTTAACTCGTGCTTATTGTTTGCATCCATAACATTATCTCCAATGTTGGTGTCACTTCCTGTACACCTTTATTCAGCACCACATCCGAAGATCAAGAACCGATCTTCGGACATAAATTTACTGTAATGTGAGTCCATTTAATTTTTGAGAAGACGTGTCCTGTCTTCTATTTAAAAAGAGATTGCATCCTTACATTTAACTGGTTGGGAACGCTCCTTTAAAATTTCGTAGCCGCGATCACCGTAGTCAAAACGTGCAATCACAGAAGCAAATTTTTTCAAACTCACCGGTGCATCCATTGCTGGTAGTTTTAATTCAATAAAGGTTAATTGATCATTTTGCTGAACGTTGTCTAAAACGCTCTTCAGCTGGCCAACGGTTTCAACCACATAAGTTGTATGGCCTTTTTTACCGTTAAATACCGCAGGAATTTCAGTGTATTTCCAGTTTTGCACATCGTTATAGGCCGCGTTTTCGCCCATAATTAAACGTTCAATGGTGTAGCCGCCATTGTTCAGCAAGAAAATGATTGGTTTTAAACCGTGACGGATAATTGTAGAAAGCTCTTGTACCGTAAGCTGGAATGAACCATCACCAATAAACAGAATTTGACGACGTTCAGGAGCAGCCAACAAACTACCAAGCAAAGCCGGTAAGGTGTAACCAATAGAACCCCAAAGCGGCTGTGCAATATATTTGGCTGTGGCAGGAAGTTTGATACCTGACAATGCAGAGTTTGATGTTCCTACCTCACCAATAATCACATCATCTTCTTTTAAGAACCCTGAAATGTAATTCCAAAGCACATCTTGACTTAGCTTTTGCTGAGCTGGCGCTTCAATTACTTTCTGTGGTTGTTTTTCAAGAAGAGGTGTTGTCGATTTACGTGGCGCAACTTTTTTATTTAGCTCGACAAGTAATTGCCCAATTTCAATACCCGGAAAATCCTGACCAAAAATATTTAAGCCATAAGATTTAATTTCAATGTAGTTCTTAGTCTCAATTTGATGAGTAAATACAGCTGAGCCTACATCGGTAAAGCGTGCGCCAACACCAATTAAACAATCAGATTGTTCAATGATATTTTTTACATGCGGTTGGCTTGCCCCACCCACATAAGTTCCAATGTAACGAGGTGAGCCTTCATCCATAATATTTTTTGCAGTATTCATGCCTGCAAATGGAATTGAGCATTTTTGAGACAAATCATTTAAAAGTGACGTTACACCAAAAACTGAAGCTTCATTATCAATAAGAAGAGCTGGGCTTTGAGCATTCTCAATAATGTCACAAAGTTTGCTCACCACAGTTTGTAATAATTCAGGTTCAACAGCTGGGTAGCTTAAGTCAAGCGGACGCTCAGATACTTCAATCTTAACGTGAGTAATATCGCCTGGTAGTTGAATGTGCACAGGACGGCGTTCAAGGAAACACTGACGTAATACACGGTCAATTTCAAAGGCTGCATTTGCTGGAGTTAAACGTGTTTGGGCAACTGTGAACTCTTTCATACAGTTCATAATATTGTCGTAGTTACCATCGACAAGCGTGTGATGTATTAGTGTGCCCTTTTGAACCGCATGTAAAGGCGGAATACCTGAGATATGAATAAGAGGTACATTTTCTGCATAGGCACCTGCAATACCATTAATCGCACTTAAGTCACCTACACCATAAGTGGTTGCCAAGGCAGAAAAACCGTTAATTCGTGCATAACCGTCTGCTGCATAAGCAGCATTTAATTCATTACAATTTCCAATAAATTCGAGTTGTGGGTCTGCTTCAACTTGTTCTAGATATGAGAGGTTAAAATCACCAGGTACACCAAAGAGATGTTGGATACCCATTTGTTTTAAACGAAGATTTAAAAATTCACCGATTTCTATGAACATTGCTCTATATCCTTTGAGACCAATTTTTATTCCATAGAAAAATAATATTTCATCTATCTTTTAGATTTCGTGCATAATGAAAACGCATTTTAATAAAAATACATGATTTGTGTATCATAAAAGGATTTTATGCAATGGATAAGTTCGACTGGCAAATCATTCAGGCACTACAAAAGAATGGACGGCTCACCAATCAGGAAATAGGCGATTTAATTGGTTTATCTGCTTCACAATGTTCAAGAAGAAGGCAGCTACTCGAGCAAAAAGGGATAATTCTAGGCTACACTGCGCGCATCCAGCAGCAGGCGCTAGGACTGGAAGTTACAGCGATGATACATATTAATCTAAGAACACACGAGGCAAAATCACAGCAGGCTTTTCAAGAGCTCATTGAAGCTGAAGACAACATTCAGGATGCATTTTCAATTAGTGGTGATGCAGATTTTATTTTAAAAGTCGTTGCAGAAAACTTAGAACAGCTTTCTCAATTTGTGACTGAAAGATTGCTTTCTTATAATTTTATAGGTCACATAAAGTCTTACATTGTTCTTAAAAAAATTAAAGAACAGAATCATTTTTTAATCAAACCTAAAAGCATGAGCTATCATCACTCCCAATAAGTAAGCGAAGCTTTTCTCCCATATAGATAAAAATAAAAAGGCGGATACTAGATCCGCCTTAAAATGAATATTTAGACTTTACTGATATGAACCGTTTGCCCAATCGTATTTTCCAGCAAACCTTCTAAGCCAAATTCAGCACCTAAACCAGACATTTTCCAGCCGCCAAAAGGCGCATGAGGAAGAACTTCTGCATGGGTATTAATCCAAACAGTTCCGCATTGAAGCTGACTAGCATAAATCTGCGCTGCTTTAAGATCAGAAGACCAAATTGAGCCACCTAAACCAAATTCACTATCATTGGCACGAGCAATAGCATCGTTGATATCGGTATATTTTAAGACAGGTAATACAGGACCAAATTGCTCTTCTTGTACCACGCGGCAAGAATCAGAAACTTCAGTCAAAATAGTTGGTGCAATAAAGTAGCCCTGCTCTGGTAATTGTTGTTGCCCAGACAGCGCTTTTGCACCCTGTTCAATGGCTTCGGCAATAAGTGCTTTCACTTTGTTATATTGCATTTGGTTTTGTACTGGACCAAATGTTGTAGAAGATGCCATTCCGTCACCCACAACTTGAGCGTTGGCAATATCAGCTAACTTTTGAGATAAAGCTTCATATTGGCTTTCATGCACGTATAAGCGCTTTAATGCAGCACATGTTTGACCAGCGTTTAAGAATGCCATATTAAAAATCTTAGCTGCAATTTCATCAATATTTGCATCTGGTAATACAATACCAGCGTCATTACCACCAAGTTCTAAAGTTAAGTGTTTTAGCTGCTGAGCTGCACCAGCCATAATGTGCTGGCCTGTTCGAGTTGAACCCGTAAATACAACTTTTTGTACATCAGGATGGGAAGATAATGCTTCACCAATCTCACCAGCACCAACCACAATTGAAATAACACCAACAGGGACCTCTTGCTGAATGATTTCACATAAACGTAAAGTTGAGAGTGGTGTGTATTCAGAAGGTTTGCTAATCACAACGTTACCCGCACGCAATGCAGGCATGATATGCCAAACCGCAATCATCAGTGGCCAGTTCCATGGTGTAATTGAAGCCACTACACCTAATGGTTGGCGATGGCGCTCAATACGCTTGGTTTCACTATCTTCAATTACTTCTACAGGTAAATCCATAGCAGCCGCATAGCGAGTCCAGCCAATTGCACCCTGTACTTCCATTTGTGCAAGTGCCAGTGGCTTACCTTGTTCAAGCACAACCAACTCTGCAAGCATTTCAGCATGCTTTTCAATACCGTCAGCAATTTTATTTAAAATTGATTTACGTTCATCGTGCGAGACTTGTTGCCAAGCTTTAGATGCCTGTTTAGCTGCACTCACTGCTTGATTTACCTGTGCAACCGATGCTTTTGCACAACGTGCAGCAGTTAAGCCAGTAGCAGGGTTAAGAATTTCTAGCTCACCTTGTTCACCTGAACAAAGTTGACCGCCAATAATAAGTTTAAACTCATTGAGCATATTCGCTTGTTGCATTTCTTCTTCCTTGTCTTAATTGTAATTACAGCCACTTACTTTTTTCAGTTAAAGCGGGATTATTTAAAGTAAGTACGATATTGATATAACAATGTGACCAAAATATTGGGGACATACCAATACAATAAGAAATTTGCTTCCCATAAATCATGCATAATTATTTTTGTTTTTTGAAAATATGCATGATTTGTGCATGCACTCTTCTCGTAATACACATTTTAAATAAAAATAATCTGTAATAAAAAAAGCCCGGTAATGAACCAGGCTTTTTTATTATCAACTCAATTAGTCAATTGGTGGTACATAGTTACCAGAAGCAATTGCATCTTTAATGCGGTCAGCTTCAGCCAATACTTGACTTAAAAGGTTTTTAACGTTTTCGAATGTCACAACAGGGCTTAATGTTGTCATCTTCAATGACTGTACATTACCAACTTTTGTTACACCAATATTTGCTTCACCACGTGCAAACAATTCGTCCGCTACGTTTTGGTTTAAGCTATCGATAAACTCAACTGGATAGCCTTGTGGCACAACACGGAACAATACCGAAGCAAACTGAGGCTCAACTAAAAGTTCTAAACCGTCAGTTGCCTTGATGTAATCTGCAACTTCACGAGTCAGTTTTACACCATGGTCAATCATTGAACCGTAAAGGTCTTCACCTAGTGATTCGATTGTCATCCACAATTTCAATGCATCAAAACGACGAGTCGTTTGTAATGACTTAGACACAAGGTTTGGTACACCATGTTCTTCGTCATAAGCAGAGTTCAAGTATTCAGCTTCGTAGTGCATGAAACGATAGTTCGCTTCGTCTTTTAACAAGAACGCGCCACAGCTAATGCTTTGGAAATAATGCTTATGGAAGTCAAGGGTGATCGAGTCAGACAACTCAATACCATCAAGCATTGCACGATAGTCATTTGACAGAATTAATGCACCGCCCCATGCCGCATCGATATGCATCCATGAACCATACTTATTGGTAATTTCACGGATTTTCTTCAATGGGTCAATTGCACCGGCATCTGTAGTACCTGCTGTCGCAACGACACAAGCAACGACTTTACCTTCAGACTGAAGATGCGCCATCGTTTTTTCGAGAGCATCTACATCCATTTGTGCATTTTCATTCACAGGCACAGTCACAACTGACTGGAAGCCCATGCCCATCATTGCCATGTTCTTTTGCACAGAGAAATGTGCATTTTCAGAACAAATGACTTTGACGTTTTTCATTGCATCGGCAGGAATACCATCACGCTGTACAGACCATGGATTACCATTTTCGTCTTTCCAGTTTTTCGAGATGCACCAGTCACGAGCAAGCAATACACCCATCAAGTTAGATTGAGTACCGCCAGAAGTGAAAACACCAGCCTGCCCAGAACCATAACCTACTTTTTGACGCAACCAATCAATGAGCTGAACTTCCATTAATGAACCAGCCGGGCTTTGATCCCATGAGTCCATAGATTGGTTAGTTGCATTGATTAACACTTCCGCAATCTGGCTCATCACCATGGTTGGGCAGTGTAAGTGTGCTAATGAATGTGGATGGTGTACTTTCAAGCTTTTATTCAAGAAAAGCTCAATCATACGTTGAAGAGATTCTTGTACACCCATACCCTCTTTTGAAGGTTGGAAAGAAATTGCTGAACGCAATTCTTTAATGCTACCGCCAGTGTACATCTTTTCATTTTGCAACCATGCTGAAACGGCTTTTACCGCTTCGCCCATTGCTGACTCATAGTCAGCAATGGATTGTGCATCATTGCAGAGTAACGCTTTACGATGTTCTGCAAAATCCACCATACTTATGCGCCTCGTACTGCAACCAATGCTTCTGCAATTGCTTTCTTAAAGCGAGCAACTACTTCAACACACTCGTCTTGAGTGATGATTAGCGGACAAAGTAAACGAATTACTGTACCGTTACGGCCACCTTTTTCAAGCAATAATTTATTGTTGAAACAAGCAGTTTGAATCGCAGCAGCTAATTGTGAATCAGCAGGATGCGAACCAATACGATCAGCTGGTTTACGCTCGTCAACGATCTCAACACCGATCATTAAACCGCGACCACGTACGTTACCGATACATGGGAATTCTTGAGCTAATTTTTTAAATTCAGCTTGTAAGAAGTCACCACGCTCTTGCGCATTTTGAGCAAGATTTTGTTCGCTAATCGTTTTTAATACGACAAGACCAGTACCCATAGCAAGTTGGTTACCACGGAAAGTACCCGTGTGACCAGCAGGTTGCCAAGCATCAAATTTACGTTTAATACCTAATACTGCAAGTGGTAAACCACCACCTACTGCTTTAGACATTACAACAACATCAGGTTCAATACCTGCATGTTCAAATGCAAACATTTTGCCTGAACGTGCAAAGCCAGCTTGAACTTCGTCTAAAATTAAAACGATGTTGTGCTTTTCAGTCACTTCACGGATTTTTTGCAACCATTTTACTGGTGCTGTAACTACGCCGCCTTCACCTTGAATCGCTTCAAGAATAACAGCAGCCGGTTTTGTTACACCGCTTTCTACATCTTCAATAAAGTTTTCAAAGTAGTAAGTTAAAGCGTCAACACCAGCTTCCCCACCTAAACCAAGTGGGCAGCGGTATTCATGCGGATATGGCATGAATTGTACGCCTGGCATTAAACCGTTAACTGCATTCTTTGCACTTAAGTTACCAGTCATAGCAAGTGCACCATGGGTCATACCATGATAACCGCCAGAGAAACTGATCACTGAACTACGGCCAGTGTAAGTCTTAGCAAGTTTAATTGCTGCTTCAGTTGCGTCTGCACCAGCAGGACCACAGAACTGCAAGCAATATTCTTCTTTACCACCAGGTAAATATGCTAACAATGCTTCAGTGAATGCATCTTTTAAAGGTGTGGTTAAGTCTAAAGTATGCAATGGCAAACCACTTGCCAATGTATCTTGAATACTTTGAATCACCGCAGGATGATTATGACCTAAAGCCAATGTACCTGCCCCAGCTAAACAATCAAGGTACTGTGTACCTTCAACATCAGTAACCCAGCATCCTTGTGCTTTCGCTATCGCTAACGGTAATTTACGTGGATAGCTACGAACATTTGATTCCATTTGACTTTGGCGAGTCAAATAATATTCGTTAGTAGCATTAGTGGCAGGGTTAACGGAAGTAACGCTCATATCGGATTACCATCTCTGATAGGGGTAGAAAGAAATAAGTCTGGTGACGATTGGTCCTTTGACTCGGTGCTTTATAGAACTAGCAAAGACACTTATTTTATATCTTGTAACTAGGAGCGCGATGATACCTAATTTTACAAGAAAAAAAACGTCTTTTATGTACTTTACTCATCTAATCTTATTGAAAAAATGTATCATCCCAATAGTTATGATGAATTATCATCATACTATGTGACAACCTAAAGAAAATATTCTTTTTTTATATTACTTTGATTTTTTAGTTTACATTGAAATATTTTATTTTTAAGTTACTATTTTTTAAAAGATTTCACCTTAGCCATCATTTAAAAAAACTGATCTCAATATTACAAATACGCCACAAAATCTGCAAAAGTTATGCATAAGTTATGTTTAACATTTCTTAATGAAAAAAATTAAATTTATATTAATTTTTAAAGGAAAAATTTATGCGTACTTTAGCCGTATCAACCCTTCTTTTAGGTTCCCTCCTTAGCCCTTTAGTTTTTGCTCAGGATGATAATGCTTTGAACTACAATATTGTAAATGTACAAGCCGAAGCTTCTCGCCAAGTTTCTAATGATGAAATGCATGCGACTTTATATATTGAAAAAAGTAACAAACAACCAGCTGAACTTTCAAATCAAATTAATCAATTAATGAATCAAGCGCTTAGCGTTTCTCGTAAATATCCTCAAGTAAAAGTGGAAACTGGTGCTCAAAGCACTTACCCAATTTACGATAACGATAGCAATAAGTTAAAAGAATGGCGTGGCCGTGCTGAAATCCGTCTTGAAAGTAAAGACTTTAAAGCTGCTAGCCAGTTAGTAAACGAATTACAGCAAAACTTCCAAACTCAATCAATTAACTTTACGGTTTCTGATGAACAACGTAAAAAAGTTGAAAATGAGTTGATGGTTGAAGCCTCTAAAAACTTCCAACAACGTGCTCAAATGTTGACCCAAGCTTGGAATAAAAACCAATATACTTTAGTCACTCTAAACCTGAACACAAATAACTATTTCCCACAGCCTGTAATGCGTGCCAGTATGGCTAAGTTTGCCGTTGCCGAAGCTGCACCAGCTCAAGACATGGCAGCTGGTGAGTCTAAAATTACTGTGAATGCAAACGGTTCAATTCAGTTTAAATAATTTGTTTGTCTAAAAAGCCGTATGAAAGATGCGGCTTTTTTTATGGGTAGAACAAAATCTTTAACTCAAATTTTGCAAAGAATCCCACGCAGCTTTCGCCAAAATATCCTTATAAACTTTAGGGTTTGAGGTAACTCGTTGTGATAACCATGCACGGCAATAATTTTCTGTAGATCCGATCACTAGTGAAAGTAATAGCTCATGCGGTATCGATGTTAAAAACCCGGCCTCAGCATAATTTGAAATTGCATTAAAGATCTTTTGATTTCTTAATTTATTTTTCTGAATGAGACGTTCTTGGTCTTCACCCTGCATCACACTAAAACGAGCAGAGATTAAAAATTTAGCAAACTCTGGCTGTCCACTTACCCAATCAACATAGCTATGAATAAAAGCATATAAAACATCTTGAAGCGATTTTGTAGTCTCGAGATAGTTATCTCTTAAGGCCGCTTGGTCATCTAAAGCTGCAAAAAATAAAGTCGCAACAATACCTTCTTTATTTTTAAAGTGATGATAAATAGCCCCTACACTGCTGTCAGATTTGGAACGAATCATTTCAATGCTTGTAGTTTCAATTCCATTTTCTAAAAAACAAGACAAGGCATCTAACAAAATCTGTCTCTTTAAAGTAGCCCTTCTGCCCGGATATAACCGCTCTAATAACTCTTGTGCAGATTGCATCATTTAGTCCCTAACCAGTTATCGGAGATATTCTGAATGACTTGACTCAATTTTGTAAACAGAATTATATTCTTTAACAGAACTTTATTCTGTTTTTTATGGAGCCTTAAATCATGGCAACCACTTTAGAACTTTGGAACAAGGTGTCTAGTTTTCCGAAAGGAAAATGGACTTTCTCACGCATGCTATGTTTAAAAGCACCTTATTTCGGAAGTATTTCCCCGCTCTTTATCGAGTTAAAACCCAAATATTGCGAAATAGCCATTAAGAAAAAACGTTCCGTTCTAAATCATATTGGAACAGTACATGCTATTGCGATGTGTAATATGACAGAGCTGGCAGGTGGAACAATGACAGAAGTTACTGTGCCTTCTACACACCGCTGGATCCCCAAAGGTATGACAGTCGAATATTTAAAAAAGGCAGAAACAGACCTCATTGCAGTTGCAACGCCTGTAGAAAAAAATTATGACTGGGAAAAAGCTGGCGAATATTTAGTGAATGTAGAAGTCTATGATGCTCAAAAAGACAAAGTTTTTCAGGCTACGATTACTATGTGGATTTCTAAAAAGAAATAATAAAAAGCCCTGAAATAATCAGGGCTTTTTGACTTATTTTTTAAAAGGTAAAGCGTATTTAAATATACGGCCTACCACTTGTCCAAACTGTTTAGCCAAACTTGCATTGTTATAATTTAGACCATATTTTTTACATACAGCTTCAACTTTTGGAGCCATTTGGCGATAACGACGCGCTGGAATATCAGGGAATAAATGGTGCTCAATCTGATGGCTCAAATGTCCGCTTAAAATATGTAATGCTTCTGAACCCTTCAAGTTAGAAGAACCACGAATCTGGCGCATATACCAGTGACCACGGCTTTCTTCTTGTAAAACAGACTTTGGAAATACTTCTGCATCTTTTGTGAAGTGACCACAGAAAATAATCGTAAATGTCCAGATATTACGAAGACCATTTGCAACCAAATTACCAGTGAATACAGGTAAAGCTGCTGGACCTGCAATTAAAGGGAAGAAAACATAGTCTTTAAAAAGTTGTTTTCCAATCTTTTTATTCACAGGTTTTAATTCTTCCAAGAATTTTGCCATGCTCTTACGTTTATAAAGAACACGTCCAATTTCAAGATTCTGAATAGCTACGCCCCATTGGAACAATAAACAAAATGGGATGCTATAAACAGGTTGAAGTAAGAAACCTGGCTTCCAGCGTTGCTCTGGGAATAAACGAAGTAAACCGTAACCAATGTCATCATCAATACCTTTAATATTGGTATAGGTGTGATGTTTATAGTTATGAGTTTGGCGCCAGTTATCAGAAGTACCAACTGTATCCCACTCGTAAGTTTGACCATTAAATTTAGGATCGTTCATCCAGTCATATTGACCGTGCATCACGTTATGACCGAGTTCCATGTTTTCCATAATTTTAGAGAAGCCTAATAGGCCTGTTCCTAAAATCCACGCTGGTGGGAACCAACCTGCAAACAAACATGCTCGGCCTAGAAAGCTACTATAACGAATTGCAGCATAAACACGGCGGATATATTTAGCGTCTTTTTCGCCCAAATCATCCAATACTTCTTGCTTGATCTGATCGAGCTCTTTTGCAAATGCATCAAGTTCTGCTGGAGTCAAATCTCGATTTTTAGGATTTTTAAAATATTCGACTTTCACTGGCATATTCATAAGAGTTCTCTCTTAAAGATCAATAACTAGATCGGATTGTGCTGAGTTCACACAAATTTTGAGTAATTGGCTTGGTTCAGTGTTCTCACTACCGTTGAGTAAATTACGTGTTGAACCTTGTGATTTATTACAAACACATTTATTACAAATTCCCATACGGCAACCATGAGTTGGTTTAAGACCTTCATGTTCAAGGCTAACCAGAATTGACTGGCCTTTAGGAATTGCAATAACCTTATTAGACTGGGTTAATGTGACATTCACATAACCAATATCATCAGCAGAGCTTTCATTTGTTAAGCTAAAGGCTTCTGTTAAAACGGCTGGAGCTTTTTCAAAAAGTTGCTCAACAGTCGCCACAAAACCAGAAGGTCCACACGCATAAATTGTGCTGTTTTCGACATCATCAACTAAAGCTAAATGCTCTGCATTTAAACGTTCATCATTTGGAGTTTCTTGTGTATAGAAAACCTGATAATTAAAGTTCGGATATTGCTGTGCAACTTTTTCAAAGTATTCAACAAAAGCCGCATCTGAACGCTGTTTTACCCAATATAAAAGTTGTACCTGAACTTTATCTAACTGCTGGCTTTGTTTAATCGCAGTAATTAGACTCAACATTGGGGTAATGCCACTACCTGCAGCCAACATAGTTAAATTCGATGTTTTGATGTTTTGTTGCATGTCACCATACGGTTGTCCAAGCTCAAAAACATCACCGATTTTGCTTTCAGAAATAAACCAGTTACTCACAATACCATCAGCAACTTTTTTAACTGTTAAACGTAGGTGCTGCGCATCAATTTGCGTCAAACTATAAGTACGTTCATAGCGACGACCAGCAATTTCTACAATCACAGGATGATGCTGGCCTGCAACGCCCATTTTTACTAGGCGGTTACATTTTAGCGTCAGGCTCACCATGTCATGAGCGACAAATTCTTTTTTTACAATTTGAACAAGTCCGTGCTTTACAGACCATAAAGGATTAACTTTTTGTAGCCAGAAATTAGCCATTTCTTTATCAAAGATGGCTTGTGTCAATGAATTGAATAGAGAATTTCTCTTTTCGATTGCTTGCATAACTGAAGGCTCTGTCGCTCTTTTTTAATTATTATACACATGTATATATATTTGTATATACACCCGTACTTTTAATTACAATTTCACAAGTTCAGCTTCTAAGGCTATAATCCTGAGAGTTTACAAATATATTGAACAGCATGACCCAATCTTCACTTTCTCAGAACCTGAATGACACACCCCAACAACAAGATGTCATTGAAATTAAAACAGCTACGCGTTCTGTTGGAAGAAAAGCGACAATTACTAAAGAAGAACTTTTTCAGGCCGCTCTAAATCTTATTGGTCCGCAAAAAAGTATTGCGTCATTGAGTTTACGAGAAGTAGCTCGAGAAGCAGGAATTGCGCCAAATAGTTTCTATCGACATTTTAAAGATATTGATGAATTAGCAATTTCTCTAATTGACCGTGCAGGTATTGTTTTACGTAAAATCATCCGTCAGGCTCGCCTACGCGCTTCCTTACAAGAAAGTATTATTCGTAGTTCTGTAGATATTTTCCTTCAACAACTCGATGCCGATGAAGGCAATTTAAGTTTATTACTACGTGAAAGTTTTACAGGTTCTGCTTCTTATAAGGCTGCTGTAGATCGCCAGCTCAACTTTTTTCAGCAAGAGCTACAAGAAGATTTAATCCGTCTTGAGCGCTTAAATAACAATCACCTTTATCACCCAGACCTCGTTGCCAAAGCAATTACTCAACTTGTGTTTCACATGGGTGCCAAAGTGATTGATTTACCGATCAATCAACGGACAGAAGTTGCTGAACAAACCATGATTATGATTCGAATGATTTTAGAAGGTGCTCGTCATTTGGATGAAGCAAAAATTCGCTAAAATCCCCTAATGAATGGCCTGTTGATTAACAGGCCATTTTTACATCTAACCCTTCTATTTTCTAATAAAAATATAATTCACTGATTGAAGCGAATAGCTTGCCAGAGTATAAATAATTACCCCATTTGCTCTTTCTCCTATATTCCCAACGATCTCAGGGATTCACATGCAAAATTTGAATAATCGTCAAAGTCTGATTGCAAGCTACATTCTTATGGGCATCTTTTTGCTTTCGGTTATCCCATTACATCTATTAGCAAGTTTTTTTGCAGGCTTTCTCATTTATGAAATTATTATTAGTTTAAGTTCGGTTGTAGAACGTTATATTGATGGCCAAAGAGCCCGTATTTTTATTAGTATTTTATTAAGTATCGTCACCATCTCACTTATTGGTTTTTTCATTACCAGTCTGATTAGTTTTGTTGTATACGATCTAAAAGGCGTCGGATTACATAGTATTAATAGTAAAGTTGATCAAACCTTACTTCATTTACAAGCAGAAATCACAAAATATCTTCCAGGTTATATTCCTGATAGCGTGACAGATCTAAAAGACGAAATCTTTGCATTTATGAAAGATAACGTCACCACCCTAAAAAATACCAGTTCCGATATTTTGCATAACTTCGTGACTATGGTCATGGGATTAATTATTGGTATTTTGGTGGCAATACATGGTTTTCATCGCCGTACGCCTCAGCCTGTTTTTAAGTCACTGCTTATCCAACGTATTCAAAAATTATCAATTTCATTTAAAAATGTTGTTTTTGCCCAAATAAAAATTTCAGCTATTAACACGCTGCTCTTTATTTTGTTTGCATTTATTTTATTACCGCTGTGGGGAGTCCATCTTCCTTTTGCAAAAACTTTAACCATTTTGACCTTTATGTTTGGACTGATTCCAATTTTAGGTAATCTGATTTCAAATACTTTGACATTTATTGCCGCTCTTACCATTTCTCTTGGACTAGCAGGAGCAGCATTACTTTATCTCGTTCTTGTTCACAAACTTGAATATTTTATTAATGCTAAAATTATTGGGCATAAGATCAATGCCAATGCATGGGAAATTTTATTAGCAATGCTAGTATTTGAGTCAATTTTTGGTTTAGGTGGTTTAATCGCTGCTCCAATTTTTTATGCTTATTTAAAATTAGAGTTAAAAGATGCCGGTCTCATCTAACTCAAAATCAATATATAAAAAAAGCGCCCTCTCGGCGCTTTTTTCATTTTGAGTGAGTTACGGCTTAACCACCACTAACACCTGAATTGCTTCTGGTGTAACAGTTAAACCATCAAGTAAGCTCAAGCCTTCTTTTTGCAGTTTTTGTAAACGTTCAATTTCGTCTTGACGAATACTTGGGTTGAACTGTTTTAAATAAGTTAAACGGTCAATTTCATATTGCCATTTATTACCATAATGTTCTTTTGCTTGCTGCTGAAGCTGCGGTAAATCAACTTTCGCAATTTCTAACGCTTGTTTATAGCGCTGCTCAATGATATCACGACGAGCCTTAACTACTTGGCGGCAGCTATTGCCATCTAAGTGATGTAAATATGGTTTTAAAATTGTCGGATCAATTTTTTCAGATAAATCCTGACCATTTTCACTTAACAATACACGAATAAGCTGCTTAGGTAAGCTTGATGGTAAATTCAGTGACTTCGGTGCAACAACATCCACTTTAAACCAGACTTCAATTAATACTGAACCCTGCTTTAATGCATTAGATTTAAGTACAGCAACATTGGTACTACCAAATGATTGCGTACGGATCATTTCCATAACACTTTCAATGAATGGATGCTCTAAAGTTAAATATTGAGCATCTTCACGAAGTTGAGCTTGATCGCGATAGAAAGTTGCTGTCATACCTTCTTCGTCTAATGCCAAACCTTGCACTTGCATTTGGTCGGTCGGTTTAATAATCACCGTACCATTACTTTGTTCATCAAAATCGATATTGGTTGATGACATGAAACGCTTCACAAACATTGGCAGCGTTGTATTGTCGTCATAGTCTTCAAGAGCTTGAACAATTTCTTGTGCCACAATAGGACGACATGAATTATATTCAAGTAAACGATCTCGGCCGGCTTGAAGTTCAGCTTCCAAGGCTTGACGTTGAACATTCACCTCTTCAAGCAAATCTTCAAATGTTTGACCTTGGTCTGCAAGTAAACAGTCTTTTAACTCAACAATAAAGTTCTCTTGCAGCGTTTGTGCTGTTGGAGAAATATTGCTGAAAATATTCAGAGCTTCATTATACCAACGGAACATACGCTCTTGAGCTGTTCCCACAAGGTATGGCACATGAATTTGAATACGGTTTTCTTGCCCAATACGGTCTAGACGGCCGATACGTTGCTCTAAAACATCTGGGTTAGCTGGTAGATCAAATAAAATTAGATCACTGGCGAATTGGAAATTACGGCCTTCCGAACCAATTTCTGAACACAGTAAAATCTGCGCACCATAGCTTTCTTCAGCAAAATAAGCAGCCGCTTGGTCACGTTCAAGTAAGCTCATACCTTCATGGAACATTGCAGTACGAATACCTGCATGCAAACGCAACACATTTTCTAAAGATTCAACTACTGGTCCGCTACGCGCAATTAAAAGCACTTTTTTATGCTTAAGATCTTTGCGTAAAATTTCCATTAACCACGGCACACGCGGATCATTTTGCATCCATGAACCATCAATTTGTGCTTCTTCAGGCCACATTTGCTCACGCAGTTTGCCATCTTTTGACCAATCTTCTGGTGCTGGTAATGGTGCTGGCTGACAATCACGACCTGGGAAGCCCTGAATGGCTTCACGTGTATTACGGAATAAAATACGTCCAGTACCGTGACGGTCTAATAATTCGTGAATTGCTCTAAAGCGTTGATCTGGCTGGTCTTCAATGCTGTGACCTAACAAACCTTCTAAAGCAGATAAATGCTCTGGTGTTAGAGCTTGATCCGACATGAGCACTTCAGCAATTTTTGCAGTCTGCTGGTACTGAGTCTCTTCATCTAAGAAGCGCTCTAAACTACTAAAACGCTGTGGATCAAGTAAACGTAAGCGAGCAAAATGACTTTCTACACCTAATTGTTCAGGTGTTGCAGTGAGTAATAATACTCCTGCTGTATTTTCAGCGAGTTCTTCAATTAAATCGTAGCGATCATTACCGCCTTCTTCTTCGCTCCACATCAAATGATGTGCTTCATCGACTACGAGCAAATCAAAACCAGCTTCTATGGCTTGCTCACGCAAATCATCATGGTCAACCATTAAGTCAACGCTGGCAATAATGCATTGCTCAGTCAAGAACGGATTAAGTTCCGGATCATGTTCTTTAATAGATGCGGTACGTGTTAAATCAAACAGAGAGAATTGCAAGTTAAAACGACGGCGCATTTCAATCATCCACTGATACTGTAGAGAATCAGGGACTAAAATCAGAATTCGTTCTGAACGACCAGTTTTAAGCTGTTGGTGGATAATTAAACCAGCTTCAATTGTTTTACCTAAACCAACTTCATCGGCAAGTAAAACACGAGGTGCAAAACGTTTACCAACTTCATGTGCGATATAAAGCTGATGAGGAATCAAACCAACACGGGCACCGACCATACCACGTAGAGGGCTGGTCTGCATTTGCGCTTGCATCAACATCGCTTCAATACGCAGGTCATACCACTCTTTATAATCAACTTGACTTGCAAGCAAACGATCTAAAGGTTTAGATAATTGAATTTGCGCACCAATACGCGTTTCATTGAGTGCTTTACGCTCTTGCTCGCCATTTTCTAAAGTACGAACAACGTTGTAACGCAAAACGCCATGACGATCTTCAACAGACTCAACGATCCACTTCTGGCCTTCTTGATCTTGAACTTCATCATTCGTATTGAAGATGATACGAGATAGTGGCGCATTATTACGTGCATATACACGTGTCTCATCACTTTTGGGGAATAAAATGCTGACAGATCTTTCATCTACATCAATAAGAACACCTAAACCGAGCTCAGTTTCTGTGTCTGATAGCCAACGTTGACCAATAGCATACTGCTGCAATTTTTCCACCTTTCTCTCAAGTTCGCACTACATATTGTACGATGCAAATTAGCTTATTTTTGCATCTTTTTATGTAGTCTTTAAAGCAAAATTTTGAAGCAAAAACCAATTAAATCGCTTTGCTACAAAAAATCACGCATTAAATTTTTTACATTAAAACGGTACAGGACAGTCAAAAGTTAATGTTTCTGCTGTGACAGGATGATTAAAACTTAACTGTTTGGCATGCAAACATAAACGCGGAACAAGTTGTTGCTCCGGTGTTGCATACAGCGTGTCACCTACAATTGGATGCCCAAGATATTGCATATGTACACGGAGTTGATGAGATCGGCCCGTAATTGGTGTTAATTTCACACGAGTTACAGGCTGTCCCTGAATCTGAAAATGTTCTATGGCCTGCCAATGTGTTAAAGCAGGCTTGTTGTGAGAAGCGTCGACAATATGTAAAGGTGGTCGGCTTGGGTCATAGATGACAGGAATATCTACAGTCCCCTCACCCTCTAAATGCCCTGCGACAAGCGCTTCATATATTTTTGAAGTCTGACGATCTTGAAATTGACGTGCAATCGCACTTTGACCGCGCTTCGATAAACCAAATACTAAAATACCTGAAGTATCTCGGTCTAGTCGATGAATGAGCAAAGTTTTAGGTTCAATCGCAACCAACCTTGTCAAAACGCTATCATGTAAATCACCTTTACCAGGAACACTCAAGATGTCCGAAGGTTTATGAATCACCATAAAATCATCATCACGATAGATCAGATGTTCACTTAGAAAATCACTCAAAGTTGTATTCCCAAGGTAAGATGAAAAACAAGCGGGCAATAATAAAAAGCTTACGTCCGAATTACAATGCCGTTCGGGTAAATTAACAGCAGAATTTGCAAATATTATGGATCACTTGAGGTCTATAGTCAGTCAAGGCTTCAATAACTGCATAATATGTTGCAATGTCGGTGTTTGCATTATCTCTTCAGCGCTTAAGCTCGCACCATTTGCACGCCATAGATCGACTAGATAATTCACAGCAGACTGATCTAATCCGTAGTTTCTTAAATCAATTTCAGGATGGATCTCCATGGGGTGTCGCCCCACCTGTTCAGCAATTGCCAATAAAATTCCTTTATCTGACAAGATATAGGAGGAAGATGCACTTAAAGACCATAAGCGTATTAAGCTGTACGTATTTAAATGTTTTATATGGTCAAAACTGATCTTTTCAATCCATTGGATATGCTGCTCTAGATTAGCCGCCAAGATCGCATCATTTACAACACTGACCTGATCTGTAATCGATAAAACAAGCTGCATGACTTGTTTAAACAGAGGAGATAAATCACCTGCCATCATAACTTGAGCTTTAGTATTTGATGACAAACGCTGACCAAGCTCCAACATCGTTTGTTGAAGCTGAGATGTCTCAATAAAAATAATTGGAATTTCGAGTGATTGAGCGCGCTTAATCAACAGTTCTAAATGGTTCGCCAATGGTTGCTCAGACCAATCTGGTCGTAGTTTAAGCTCATTGAGCCCAACCATGAGCAAAATACTTTGCGCTGACTCAATTGACCAATTTGAAGTACTTGCGGCTAACTGGATTTTTCGAGGTAAGGGATAAAACATTGTTCTCTATAAATATAAAAATAGCTCAAATTAAAAAGCCCGTTTAATACGGGCTTTTTTGCTTACTTCATTTCAGCGAATGTTTCTTTTGCAGCCTGAATCGTAAATTCTATATCTTCATCAGAGTGTGCAGATGAAATAAAGCCTGCTTCAAATGCTGAAGGTGCCAAGTTTACGCCACGTTTTAACATACCATGGAAGAACTTTTTGAAAGCTTCAATATCACATGCCAACATAGAGTCAAAGCTTGTAATGTCTTCTTGGTCGGTAAAGTAAAGACCGAACATTGCGCCAGCTTGCTGAGTCTTAAATGGAATACCCGCTTCATCAGCTGCAGCTTGTAAGCCTGCAAGTAACTTTTCAAGTTGAGCAGATAATTTGCTGTAAAAGTCAGGTTGGCGTAAATGTTTAAACATTTCAATACCAGCACGCATAGCAAGTGGATTACCAGATAATGTACCTGCTTGGTATACACCGCCTAAAGGTGCGATGCATTCCATGATTTCACGCTTACCACCAAATGCACCAACAGGCAGACCTGCACCAATAATTTTACCTAAAGTCGTTAAATCAGGTTTAACGTTATAAACTGATTGCGCACCGCCTAAAGCAACACGGAAGCCTGTCATCACTTCATCAATAATGAATACAGATTTATATTCATCACAAATATCACGAATGGCTTGTAAGAAACCGTCAATTGGTTTCACCATATTCATGTTACCCGCGACTGGTTCAATAATAACACCCGCAATTTCATGGCCAAATTTAGCAAAGCATTCTTTTAATGCAGCAATATCATTATACGGCAGCGTTAAAGTATGTTTAGCAAAATCAACAGGAACACCTTTCGAAGTTGGTTCACCTTCACCTAACGTGAGTAAACCTGAACCCGCTTTTACTAAAAGTGAGTCAGAGTGGCCGTGGTAACAACCTTCAAACTTCACGATTTTGTCACGGCCAGTATAACCACGTGCTAAACGAATAGCGGTCATGGTCGCTTCTGTACCCGAGTTAGTCATACGCACCAATTCAATTGATGGCATGATTTCACAGATAATATCTGCCAGTGTTGTTTCGTGTACGGTTGGTGCACCAAAACTTAAGCCATCTTCTGCTGCTGTTTGTACAGCCTTAATAATCTCTGGATGAGCATGACCTAAAATCATTGGTCCCCAAGAACCAACATAGTCAACATAACGCTTACCATCCACATCCCATAAATAAGCACCTTTTGCTTTCTCGATGAAAACTGGTGTTCCTCCAACGCCATTAAAGGCACGTACCGGAGAGTTCACACCACCTGGAATGTGTTTGCTGGCTTGTTTAAATAACTGTTCTTGCTTTGGAGATAAACTCATGGAAATGCTCGTCTTAAATATCTAAAAAATAATTTTGAAAGCTTAAGAAAATAATTGTGCCCACGCCTGTACACGGGCAGGAATTTCAGCAGTTGATCGGCCTAATATATCACTAATGACTGCACACAGGTCAGCCCCAGCCTCAATCACAGGTTGTGAGTTTTCAACCGTTAAACCACCAATCGCACAAATTGGTAAATCATATTGGGCTGCTGCTTGCTTAATTACTTCGATACCTACATTACCTGCTTCTGGTTTTGTAGAGGTCGCATAGACCGCACCAAATGCAATATAGGTCGCGCCATCTGCAATTGCTTTTTGCGCAAGTTCTAATGAGTTCAGACAAGTACGGCCAATAATCACGCCTTCTGGTAATTGCGATTTTGCATCAGTAATTTCACCGTCACTTTGACCTAAATGCACACCTAAACCAAACTGAGCGGCGAGTTTTAAGTCATCATTAATGACAAAAGGAACCTGATATTTTTCACACAATAATTTGATTTGTTCGACTTCTGCGGGTTGGTCTGCTTTGTCTATTTTCTTACGGCGGTACTGTAAAATTGCGACCTGACGAGTTGCGAGCGCGGCATCTAGTTTTTCTAATAATAGTTGGATTGGGTCATCGTTGGTAATGAGGTATAAACCGCGCATACTCTACTCTCGCTTTAAAAAACTTCGCTAGTATAACGGATTTATAGATCATCATAAGTACCGATTGATATAGGCTTACCAGTACCAATCGGATATTTAAAAGAGAAAGTAAAAATTAACTCGGAATTTTGTCGTGCTTACGATCAACCAAACTCAAACGGCCACGTGCAACATCAGACAACATTCGCCAATCAGAAATAAAACTATAGAAAGGCTGTTTAAAACTTGCAGGCTTATTTTTTTCAAACACAAAATGTCCAACCCAAGCATTTGCATAACCCGCTACCAAACCATAAAGTACATATTTGGGTTGTTTCTTACGAATTGCTTTTGAAAAAAAGTATATGCCAATACTGCTACCCACCACATGCAAACGTCTGCTCATAATGTTACGGTGTTCAGTTAAATAAAAACGATAAAATTCCTGATAATTTTTAATCGGCAATTCAAACTCTGGCTGAGCTTCATGGCTAAAGTTTACTGGTGCATTCACGATCATCTTCCTGATTTTTATTTGATCAAAACGTCACCTGATTGTACACCTAAATAAAAGTGTAGCGTCATATGTTTGATTGTAACTTTCTCTATCAAAACCATTATTTTTAGAGCTAAGCTATTATACTTATTCAAGATAGTCTAAATACCTGATTCAGGGAGATATATTATGGTCGAAGTCGAACTAAAGTTTCAGTTACCTGAATCGAAGAAAAAAACTGTCCAGCAATACTTAAAAAAACACAAAGCAAAGAATATTCACTTACAGGCAAAGTATTACGATACTCCTGATCGACTGCTTGCAAAAAACGGTATGGCCTTACGTTTACGTAAAGAAGATGATCAATGGGTACAAACATTTAAAGCCGCAGGTCAAAGCCATCTCCACCGTGTTGAAGAAGAAATTCATTTAGGTGTGTGTGACCAAGAACCTGACTTAAACCTTGAGTTATATCAAGATAATAAAGTGGTAACTGATTTAATTAATACGGCTTTAGGAACAGAAGCCGAAAAATTAAGTTTGCAGTTTGAGACTGATGTACATCGTACCTACCATGTGTTTGAAGCAGATAATACAGCGATTGAAGTTTGCTTAGATGATGGTGTCGTAAAAACAGCAGATGCACAAAGTGTAATTTGCGAAGTCGAATTTGAACTCAAACAAGGGGCTGTGAAAACGCTAATTCAGTTTGCGCAGCAATGGATTAATCGTTACGCACTTTGGCTTGATGTAAGAAGTAAAGCCGAACGTGGCAATTTATTAGCATTAGGACAAGCTGCCTCACCTGCTATTCATGCCAAAGCTCTAACATTAAATAAAGATATTACTGCTCAACAGGCTCTCAAAAAGATTGTCGAAAACTGTTTAGAACAATTCTTACCAAATATGGCTGTCATTGCCGATGGGGTTGCTGAAGCTGAGCATATTCACCAAGCACGTGTGAGTCTACGTCGTTTACGTAGTGCCCTTAAGCATTTTGCAGGTTGGTCAGGCGAGCTAAATCCTCTTTGGGAAGAACAAATTGCTGAGCTTTTCCGTAAACTTGGAGACACTCGTGATGAAGATGCGATTCGTACCGAAGTGTTACCTATTATTCAACAACATGGATCACCTGAACTATTACTACCAGTTTCAGCCCAGCCCTCAAAAGAACTCTCAACAATCTTTACCTCTGCAGACACGATTAAGCTATTACTCAATTTATTAGCATTTGCTTATTCAGAAGAAGATTCTAAGTCCCAAAAAGGCAGCTTAAAAAAACATATTAAAAAGAGCTTAGATAAGTTACATCATAAAGTGATTAGTAATGCTGAACACTTCTCTGAGCTTGAAGTGACTGAACAACACAAAATAAGAAAGCAAGCTAAGCAGTTACGTTATTGTGTTGAGTTTATTTCTAGTCTTTATCCAAATAAAAAAGTACAGCAATATTTAAAACAGCTACAACCTGTGCAAAATACCCTAGGTCAATATAACGATTTGTTTATTGCAGAAGGTATTTTTAACAATGTGGTTGAACAAGATCCGTCTTTCTGGTTTGCCTTAGGTTGGGTCAAAGCCAAACAGCCACAATTACAAAAGCGCTCAGCAAAAGCTTTACAGACTTTTAGTCAGGCTGAAACTTTCTGGTAATTTATAAAAAGTCGCTGTAAACGTGCAGCGACTTTTTATCGGTATTTACCAAATACTTTCCATACACCGTTATCTGCCAACGGATCACTATAGCTATCGCTGCGTTGCTTTCTTGGCTTATCACGAGCATCGACCAGTTTAAAATGCGGTTCAACCCCTAGCACAATCCCATTGGTGTAAAACCGTGAACGTGTATATTCGCTTTGTCCATGCTGGAATACATAGGTTCTTAAATCGATAAATTCACGGTGAGCAACCAGAGCCGCGGTATCATCACTTTGCAACCATTCTTGCATCGTAAAAATCTGATCAGTTTCGAACTGCCCGCATTTTTCAATAAGACTCGCAACACCGCGAAAAGTTTTAGATTCTTTTGCGCGTGTTTTATTAATCCGAATTCGGTCTACGTGAAAAAAGAATAGCGGTAAATTTAAATGACTTGGCAAATGAATCGCATCTGGTAATTCATCTTCCATAAATGGCTGAAAAAGCTCTTGCGCCCTTTCAATTAGCCCCTGCCATTGACGGTAGTAGTTTTCGACTTCTTCTTGCAAGCCATAATAAATGGGCAATCCTTCGACATGCTCTAAATATTGAGGTGGGAAAACATGCTGGCGTAATAAAGCAATATCTGTCTTTAAACTTTGAATAGCAATTGCATCTTGCATATTAGTTTCTCCTACCAATACTTAGGCTATTTACAGACTAAGTCAAAGGTTTTGTTTCCGCAAGCGTTTGCCTATAATAAGCAGCTCTATTTTTGCGGGAATAAGTCATGTCTCAAAAGATTAATGCAACAGATATTACTGAAGAAGAAGCATTAAATGCTGTTTTCTTTGAGCGTGCGGATGAATTTATTAAACAAGCTAATGATTTTTGTCGCCCGCCAAAAGATAAAAAAGTTGATCCGGCTGAGCTACGTGGTCAAGTGAGTGCTGCAATGTTATTTGCTACTGCCCGTTTCAATACATGGGTAGCAGCAAATAACTTTAAAGATGGTAATGAAATGCGTGATGCAAAAGATCAGGTCATGTCTTACCTTCTTCAGCAGTTTCAAATGATGCTTGAAGATAACTTTGATGAGTATTGTGAACAATTCGAAAATTATTTACGTTTCCGTAAAAATGAAGATTTTCACGCGCACAAACATGATCATTAACATGATTTAAAGACCTAAATAAAAAGCCACATTTGAGTGGCTTTTTATTTGCGAGAAGACTTTATTTCTTTGCGGCCTGACCATATTGATCAGCCATCACTTCGACCAAATGTTCAGGTTTAATATACTTCTTAATTACTCTGTTAACGTCAGCAACAGTCAATTTAGTTAACTCTTGATCATGACGAATTCGGTCTTGCAATGTTTTGTTTGTTTCAAGCTGTAGATTTAACATGCCATGAATATTACGTTCATCTTCTAGTGCCGTAACTCGTTTCTTCATGATATCTGCTTTAGCAGCTTCAAGCTCTTGCTCAGTTACCCCATTTTTAACCAAGTCATTTAACACTTTGTGTATTGATGCAGACACTTGTGCTGAGCGACCCGAAGTATAATTTGCACTAATACTCAAAGCCCCTACATTCGTATCACGATCAAGTTGCAGCCCACTTCCAAAACCGTAGACTAGCGCATTTTTCTCACGAAGCTCTTGAGCTAAACGTGATGAAATTTGAGATTCCCCTAAAATATAATTCATTAAAATGAGAGCAGATGCATCTGGATGGTTTTTCCCAACTGGAATTGAAAGCACACTTTGGTAGCTACCAAATTCACGTTGCTCAGATAAAACATGAACTTGCTGTGCTGGAAAATCAACGTGATCAATCAAGATTTTTTGATATGGCTGCTTACCGTTCCAACGACCAAATTCCTGATTCAGTAATTTCTGCATCTTTTTCGCATCAAATTCGCCTGTAATAGCAATTTGAGCATGGTTCATTGCAAAGAAACGCTCATATAACTCTTTCACTTGCTCTTGAGTTGCGTTTTTCAACTGTTGTTTTGCCAATTCAGGTTCGAAGTGATAACGCAAATCACCCGGTTGATATTCTTCAAGTAAACGTGAAAGTGTTAAGCCCGCTACTACATCTGGTTCTGTATAAGGACGATCAAGGCTTGATAAGCTTTGCGATTTAATTAAATCAAATTGAGATTGTTCAAATTTCGGATTTTTCATCACATCAAGAACAAACTTGAAAAACTCATCAAATTTTTCTGATTTAGACTGAATATTAATGGTCATGCCATTGCCATCAGCACTTGCATAAGCCGCACCGCCTGCATCAATTGATTTATCAGCAATATCTTGCAAACTGTATTTATCAGAACCACGAAGCAATAAGTATGACGTTAAATCAACTACCGTACCTTTATTAAATAAAGATTTTTCTGTTCCGAAGTCCATCGTAATCGTTGCGTAAGTACGATCATCACGCGTTTCAACTGGGAATAAAGCATACTTCATTCCATTTTTTAGTTTTCCACGGATAATCTTCTTCTCATTGCTTTCAACATATTGCTTAGAAGTTTTTAAAAACTCAGCGACTTCTTGTTGATATACCTTCGGATCTTTTAAAGGCTCAGCCTTTGCTTCGACCTGATCTAGAGTTTTAGGTGTCTCTTTTGAATTTTGCTGTTGAGCTTTTTTCTGGTCTTCGGGGGTTGGCAAAATATCGCCATCAATACGATGCTCAGCCACAAGGAACTGCTTTAAAGTTTGATTCACTTCATCTAGCTTAACTTTTTCTACTGAATCCAAATCTTTAAAATATTGATCCCATTGCCCGCCAGCGACGGTGTAATCACTTAACCGTGACCCAAGTGCTACCGCATCTTTAGTGATTAAGTCACCTTGAGTTTTCATTAAACTTTTAACACGATTTAATTCAACCTCAGTAAAAGGCTTCCCTTTTTCAATGCCCGCTAACAAAGAGCTTTCAACTTTTTTTGGGTCATTACTAGGTGAATAAATGGCACCAAGAAAGACCACATTAAAATCTTGATCTAGCCAAGTACTCGCATCAACATTTGTGGTAATACCTGTTTCAACCATGTTCTGGTATAAGTGACCACTTGGCTGCATTGTATATAACAAAGGCGCTAAAGCGAGCGTGGGCTGAATTTTGGTATTTTTACCATTCATATAGATATGGAATTTAGCGAGATCGCTCCCCTTTTTCACCATAAACTGACGATTTTTTATTTTTGTAGAGTCGAGCACAGGAATCTGTACAGGCTTAGGAACAGCTCTTGCCGCGATTGGGCTAAAATATTGATCTATTGTTTTTAAGACATCTGTCTTATCGAACTTACCTGAAATCACCATGACTGCATTATTAGGTGCATACCAACTACGATAGAACTGGTTTAATTCAGGCATTTTAATCGATTTAAGCTCAGGTAAATCGCCAATCGGTAAACGACCTAAATATTGGTTACCATAAGCTGACTTCCACATTTGATCCATCAGCACAGCAAAAGGTTGATCCATACGGACTTCACGTTCGCGTTTTACGATTTCAATTTCAGAAGGAACAAATTTTTCTTGAAGAACTAATTTATCCATACGTTCAGATTCAAGATACAGCACCTGATCAAGCGCAGTTTTTTCTGGACGAACGATATTGGTATATTTGGTCGAGTAATAATCGGTACTGGCGTTTGTCATCAATGTATATTGATCTAAACGACGCTGGAATTCTTCCCCTTTAACATTTTGTGTCCCCTTAAAAGCCAAGTGCTCAAGCAAATGAGCTAAGCCACTTTTACCTTGCGGGTCATTTAATGAGCCTGTTAAATAAATGGTATTAATAAAGATTTTATTTTCTTTGTCATTCGGCGCAAGTACAATCCGAAAACCATTATCTAATTTATATTCCTCAATATTTTGCTTACTTTTTACTAGTGTAGTTTGTGCCCAAGACGCAGCACTTAAACCAAGAATACATAGGGAGAGTGTCAGTTGTTTAAACTGCATAAACATATAAATACCAATTAATTTGAATAATAAAAAATCAATAGTTGTGGGACTATAGTAGGAAATTTAAGCTGACTTTCATAGTAAAGTTTTGAAAAAAAAGCCGTTTATTTAAACGGCCTTATATTTTAAGGAAAAATTTCAGCTTGCATATAAAGCTTCCCATACCCTGAAACTTCAATACGTTCCTGATTGAGGATATTGCAATATAAAACGCCTCCACGGCTAGAAGCCTGATAAGCCATAATATTATTTTTATCGAGTTTCTCTGCCCATAATGGTGCTATTGCCGTATGAACTGAACCTGTAACAGGATCTTCCTCAATGCCCGCGACAGGTGCAAAATAACGCGATACACAATCATATTGTTGATCGGCTTTTGAGGTGATTGCAACATCCATCCCTGCAGTGGTAATCGCAGTCCGTTTACCTAAGGCTTTAAGTAAGTTCATGTCAGGCTGCTCATCTAACACGTCTTGCACTGATTCATACTCAACAATGTAGGCTTGAACATTTTGATAAACCGCTTTAAAGGGTTTTGTTAATGCTTGACGTAAAAGAGCTGGATAATCTTCAACTTGATGAGCTTTGCGAATTGGAAAATCCATTCTGATTTTACCGTCTTCATTTTGGTGAACCACAAAAAGACCCAAGGTTCGAACATGGAAATTAATGGTCTTTTTCTCGGTAAAATCTTTAAATAATACGAAAGCACTGGCAAGTGTGGCATGCCCACAGAAATCAACTTCGATCGTTGGAGTGAACCAACGGATTTCATAGTTTTCAGAGTCTATAATTTTTACAAAAGCAGTTTCAGATAAGTTATTTTCAAGTGCTATCTTCTGCATTAAATCTACATCTAACCACTCTTTTTCAACAACGACAGCGGCTGGATTTCCACGAAATAGCTCTTTTGTAAAAGCATCGACTTGATACATTTTCATGATAGTGCTCTCTTTTGTAATAGACTCATTTTCGAAAATTATTTAAAAGAAAAACAGATACAGTTTTTTTTAAATTAACATCACAGTAATAATTTATGCATATAAAAAAACGGCTCATCTAGAATAGAGAGCCGTTTTTTTTACTGATCTTTAATGATGTTGAGTTAATTCAATTTCATCTTCACTGTTTAATATTTCTTTATCAGTCTGGCCCATGAATTGACTCGTCACTACACCCGCAGTCATTGAACCATTTACGTTTAATGCAGTACGTCCCATATCAATGAGGGGTTCAATTGAAATAAGAAGCGCAACCAATGTTACAGGTAAACCCATTGCAGGAAGAACAATCAGCGCAGCAAAAGTCGCACCACCACCTACTCCGGCAACCCCAATTGAACTTAAAGTCACAATACCAACTAACGATGCAATCCACATTGGGTCTAAGGTGTTGATACCCATAGTTGGTGCAACCATCACCGCGAGCATTGCAGGATACAAACCTGCACAACCATTTTGACCAATAGTCGCCCCAAAAGAAGCAGAGAAACTTGCAATAGATTCAGGCACACCCAAACGACGAGTTTGCGTCTCAATGCTCAGTGGAATACTTGCTGCACTTGAACGACTAGTAAATGCGAACGTTAAAACTGGAGCAACTTTCTTAAAGAATTTAAGTGGAGAAACACCCGTCATCGTCAAAATAATGGCATGTACGATAAACATAATCGCCAAGCCTAAATAAGACGCCACCAAGAAACCGCCTAGATTTAAGATATCTGCGACATTTGAACTTGCCACGACTTTTGTCATAAGCGCAAAAACACCATATGGTGTAAGTGTCATCACTAAGCGCACAAGCTTCATTACCCACGACTGCAACGTCTGAATCGCAGTAAGAATACGTTGACCTTTTTCTGCGTCGTCCTTCATTAGGTTAAGCGCTGCTATACCTAAAAAGACGGCGAAAATAACCACGCTAATAATTGAAGTTGGGTTTGCACCAGTTAATTCAGCAAATGGGTTACTTGGAATAAAGGAAAGAATAAACTGCGGTACACTTAAATCGGTAACTTTACCTACATAATCTGTATTAATCGCAGTTAAGCGTGCAGTTTCAGCAGCACCTTGCACCAAACCTTTTGCCGTTAAGCCAAACAGATTGGTAACAAATACCCCTACCAGTGCAGCAATCAGCGTTGTAAAGAGTAAAGTACCGATCGTATAAAAACTGATTTTGCCTAAAGAAGATGCTTGGTGTAATTTTGCAACCGCTCCCAAAATAGACACAAATACCAAAGGCATAACGACCATTTGTAAAAGTTTTACATAGCCGTTTCCAACGATATTAAACCAGCTAATAGATTCAGCAAGAATCGGATGGCCACCGCCATAAATCAAATGTAGTCCTAAACCAAACACTACACCTAGAACTAAGCCAGCCAGAACTTTTTTCGATAAGCTCCAGTCTGTTTTACGTGTTTGGGCGAGTAAAAATATTAACCCGACAAAAACCACAATATTGATGATTAAGGGTATATTCATTCCCAAACTCCAAATTATTGCTTGTGTCATCTTTCAAGGGGGCATATTTGACCATAGCCGGCCTATATAAACTACCCTTTTCAACAATTTTATAGCATCAAGATGATTACAAACTTGCGTGAGAATATAAAATGACTTTTAAATACATATATATCACTTTTAATTTATAAATTAAGTGAGATATTTATGTATAAAAACCAGCCTCTACTTAAGCAACCTTTAATTCAAATTGCTGCTCAATAAAATGAATAAATTGCTTTAAATTGGTCCCCCATGTTTCTGGTAACTGGGCAACTAAATATGTAGTGAAAAAAGCAGATTCTGTATTTAGTCCAAAACAATTAACTGAAACTTTATCTGCAACTTTTGTGAGATATGATTTCGGTAATAAAGCAAAACCAACACCTAACTCTACACAACTCACGATTCCGTCAAGACTACCCATTTCCATAATTTGCGAAGGCGGAATACTAAAGTCATTCAAGAAAAGCTCTATGGCATGTCGATATGAACAACCTTGCCGAAATGCAATAAATCTGGTCTTTGCAAGGGTTGCCTTGTCTGGAAAACTCTGTTGTTGCTTAGGGCAAACCAAAACCAGCTCTTCATGCCACACAGGAAAACTATATAACTCAGGAATCGAATGTTTAGATGCCACAAAAGCACAGTCCAATTCCCCTTGATGTACCGCATTTAATAAATAACGGGTCGGATGAGTTTGCAGCTCAATCGGCAAATTCGGATACTGCCTCATACATTGATTGAGTAATTGAGGTAGACGTATTGCTGCTGTCGTTTCCATACTACCCAAACGAATGGTTTCGTTCGGATCAATATCACCTTCTTGAAAGATCTTCTTAGCTTTATCGTGCAATGCAATCATTTGAACAGCATAGCTATGTAACTGTTGTCCAGCATTCGTTAAAGTCACGGGGTTATTACGATTGAATAAAATAACCTCTAACTCTTCTTCAAGTTTTTTTATATGGCTCGTGATATTCGATTGAACCGTATACATTTTTTGTGCAGCCAATGAAAAACTTCCACTCTCTGCAACTGCTAAAAAAAACTCTAGAGACTTAAGCAACATACCACTATCTCAAAATAAGATAATAACTATCATATTAAATCATTTTTAAAGATTTAAAAACTCGTTTTTAATAATAAAAAAATTGAGCGTCCTCTCATGTCTACGTTTTATCGAATGAGCTTAATTGTCTTTTTGGCAACTTGTTTGGGAATTGGTGTTTTTAGATTTTCCTATACTGCGCTTATGCCCATCATGATCGAGCAATACCATTGGACCCATGATTTTGCCAGTTTCTTGGGCAGCGCAAATTTATTGGGATATCTCATTGGTGCTTTATTCGCCCTATTGAGTATTAAAGAAAAGTACATCCCATCCATGATTGTCTTGTCGGCTATAGCTGGCAGCCTCAGCCTACTAAGCTGTTCATTCATGGATATGCCTTTGGTGTGGTTCATTTTTTGGCGTACGATTTCAGGTATTGCTGGCGGCTTACTTATGATTTTGGCGCCTAGCTTTGCGATGAAATACATTCCCACCACGCAAAGATTAAAAGTTAATTTCTTAGGATTTAGTGGGATTGGTGTGGGCGTTTTATCTGCCACCATTATTATTCCCCTACTTCAAAATATGCCTATTTATTATGTTTGGTATATTTTTGCTGGTCTTTCGCTATTAGGAAGCTTAACTCTTTATCGATTATTAACTCGTAATACTGCCCAGATTATTAAACCACAATCGACCTCTCTACAAGCCTCACAAAAATCACGTTTAGGTCTGGTCATCATTCTTGCCTACATGTGTAGTGCCTTTGCCTACATTCCACATTCTTTGTTTTGGATGGATTATTTATCAGGAACTCTGCATTTTCCATTACAACAAAGAAATTTATTCTGGGTTCTCTATGGAGTGGGAAGCTGCATTGGTGCACTTGTCGCTTATTGCTTAAGCAGACTAATCGAATATCTACAAGCCATTAAATGGTTATATACCATTTACTGCTTAGCCGTTGTTTTGCCATTCCTTTCACATACTGCATCTTTACTAGCCTTATCTTCACTTTTGACAGGCTTACTGACTCCCGCAACCGTATTTATTAGTTCTTATAGTCTGCTACAGATTTATGAGCAACATTATCAAAAGCTTTGGAGCCTTGCCACCATTGGCTTTGCTAGCACTCAGCTTTTAGGGGGAGTTGTCATTAGTACTTTGCATCATTTGCATTGGTCTTATGCCCACCTCTTTCTTTTGAGTGGAACCGTTCTACTCTTTGCAGTTTGCCTTTTACTTCCTGTACGCCCTTCTTTCATCTCAACCCTCGGAGAAACCGAATCATGAAATCTCTGTTCTTCCCGCTATTTTTAATTGCCTTTGTTCTTGTTATTCAGACCCTAGACCAGAGTTATCAAAAGAAAATCGGCTTTATTAAAACTCCGAAACATCCCGAATTTATGCAATAAAAAAAGCCCTCAGTTGAGGGCTTTTTTAAGGGAAATTTATTTAATCTTCCATGTGTTTGATAATTGCATCACCAAATTCAGAACAACGTAACAAGGTTGCACCCGGCATTAGGCGCTCAAAATCGTAAGTTACGGTTTTGGCTGCAATTGCTCCAGAAATTCCTTTAATGATCAGATCAGCAGCCTCTGTCCACCCCATATCACGTAGCATCATTTCTGCAGAAAGAATAATAGAACCAGGGTTTACTTTATCCTGTCCCGCATATTTAGGTGCGGTACCATGAGTTGCTTCATATACTGCAATAGCACCACCAATATTTGCACCAGGTGCAATACCAATGCCGCCTACTTCTGCTGCCAAAGCATCAGAAATATAATCACCGTTTAAATTTAGCGTGGCAATCACAGAGTAATCGGCTGGACGCATAAGGATCTGTTGTAAAAACGCGTCTGCAATGACATCTTTGATAATGATATCTTTACCAGTTCTAGGGTTTTTAATTTTAACCCATGGGCCACCATCAATTAGCTCTCCACCGAAACGATCTAGAGCCAATTCATAGCCCCATTCTTTAAATGCGCCTTCGGTATACTTCATGATATTACCCTTGTGAACCAGCGTCACAGAAGGCTTATCATTTTCGATTGCAAACTGAATGGCTTTACGGACTAAACGCTGTGTTCCTTCTTTTGAAACAGGTTTAATTCCAATACCACATCCTTCAGGGAAACGAATTTTTGTAACACCCATTTCTTCTTGAAGGAACTTAATGACTTTTTTGGCTTCTTCAGAATCAGCTTTCCATTCAATACCTGCATAGATATCTTCCGAGTTCTCACGGAAAATCACCATATCAGTTAATTCGGGGTGTTGAACTGGTGAAGGAACGCCTTCAAACCAACGTACAGGGCGTACGCAAACATATAGATCTAGTTCTTGGCGCAAAGCAACGTTGAGTGAACGAATGCCCCCACCTACTGGTGTGGTTAAAGGACCTTTGATTGATACAACAAATTCGCGAAGTGCTTCAAAAGTTTCTTCTGGCATATAGTTGCCATAAATTTTATTGGCTTTTTCGCCGCAATACACTTCCATCCATTCAATTGAGCGTTTGCCACCGTAAGCTTTTAAAATAGCAGCGTCTACGACTGCTTTCATTGTTGGTGTAATATCCACACCAATACCATCACCCTCAATGAAAGGAATAATTGGATGATTTGGTACGTTCAGTGATAGGTCTGCATTTACTTTGATTTTGTCGCCGTCGGCAGGAACCACGATCTTCTGATAACCCATTATGTAGATTCTCCCTTTTATAATACTTAATTAACTAAAAATAATTATCGATAAACAATACTTTCAACTTTTATTAACGCATAATAGCTTAATCGAATTTAATTCTTTTTGAGATTTATGTGGGAAATAAGCAAATTTCGCACTTAAATATAGCTCAATGTTTTCTCTAGTTATTTGAAAGAAGAAGCCATTTTTTATGAAAATTGTGATTCTCAACAAGCCTTATGACGTTCTCTCCCAGTTTCGTAAAGACGAAGCGCACATGACCGTCTCTGACTTTGTTGATGACCCGACTTTGCGCTTGGCAGGCCGTCTTGATATGGACTCTGAGGGTTTAGTTTTTTTAACCGATCATGGTGGTCTGAATCAGTTCATTACCAACCCTGCAAATAAGAAATACAAAACGTATTTAGTTCAAGTTGATGGCGATGTAACCGAAGAAGCGCTTGAGCAACTTCGTAAAGGTGTAGAACTGAATGATGGTATGACGCTTCCTGCCAAAGCCATTAAAGTCAGTGAACCTGAATGGTTATGGGAACGCAATCCACCCGTACGTTACCGTGCAAATATTCCAACATCTTGGATTGAGATTTCAATTTGTGAAGGCCGTAACCGTCAAGTTCGTCGTATGACTTCTGCGGTAGGTTTTCCAACTTTACGTTTAATTCGTACTAAAATTGGCTCAATCGATTTAGTTCAACTTGGCTTAAAACCGGGTGATGTAAAAGAAATTGAACCATTACTTTACCCTGACTTTAAAGATGTGCCAGCTGAACAACCTTATCGATCACGTTCATATGTGAAAAAGCCAGGCGGTACGGGTGGCAAACCAATGGTTCGCAAAAACAAAGATGGTTCTGCGAAAAAGTCTGGTACAAAACGTATTTGGCAAATGGATGAAAGCGAGAAACCACGTCGTAAGACTAATGGTACAACTCGTCCCAATACCAAAGCACCACGTGGTCGTGGCCGCAATGGTCGATAAGATTTAATCTTTTAAAAGCTCACATCAGTGGGCTTTTTTAATGTCTTTTATTTTAGGCAATAAAAAAACCGGTGCATATGCACCGGCTCTTAAGCTAATTACTAACGAGTTAGTAATTAAGCTTCAACTGTTGCAAGAGCTGCATTAAATGTAGCACTTGGACGCATTACAGCATTTACTTTAGTTGGGTCAATTGCGTAGTAACCGCCGATGTCCGCTGGTTTACCTTGTACTTGAGCAAGTTCAGCAACAATCTTCTCTTCATTTTCAGCTAAAGCTTTAGCAAGAGGAGCAAATTTAGCTTTCAATTCAGCATCTTCGTTCTGAGCAGCAAGCGCCTCAGCCCAGTAAAGAGACAAGTAGAAGTGGCTGCCACGGTTGTCGATTTCACCAGTACGACGTGATGGAGACTTGTCATTGTCAAGCAATTTACCAGTCGCTTCATCAAGTGTCTTCGCAAGTAACTTAGCACGAGCATTATTTTCTTTAATGCCCATTTCTTCTAAAGATACTGCAAGCGCAAGGAACTCACCAAGTGAATCCCAACGTAAATGGTTTTCTTCAACAAGTTGTTGTACGTGTTTAGGCGCTGAACCACCAGCACCAGTTTCGTACATACCACCGCCCGCCATAAGCGGAACGATAGACAACATTTTTGCAGAAGTACCAAGTTCCATAATTGGGAACAAGTCAGTTAAGTAGTCACGTAAGATGTTACCAGTCACAGAAATCGTGTCTAGGCCACGTACTACGCGCTCAAGTGTATAACGCATAGCACGTACTTGAGACATAATTTGGATATCAAGACCAGTCGTGTCATGATCTTTTAAGTACTTTTGTACTTTCTTGATCAATTCATTTTCGTGTGGACGGTACGGATCAAGCCAGAAGATTGCAGGCATGCCTGAGTTACGTGCACGAGTTACTGCAAGTTTAACCCAGTCACGAATCGGAGCATCTTTAACCTGACACATACGCCAGATATCGCCTTCTTCCACATTTTGAGTCAATAACACTTCACCAGTGTCAAGATCGGTAATGTTTGCAATACCAGCTTCTGAAATCTCAAAAGTCTTGTCGTGAGAACCATATTCTTCAGCTTTTTGAGCCATCAAACCAACGTTCGGTACTGTACCCATAGTCTTCGGATCGAAGTTACCATGCCATTTACAGAAATTGATCATTTCTTGGTAAATACGGGCAAATGTTGATTCTGGCATAACAGCTTTAGCATCATATTGCTTACCATCAGCACCCCACATTTTACCACCGGCACGAATCATTGCTGGCATAGAAGCATCTACGATGATGTCGTTTGGAGAGTGGAAGTTTGTGATGCCTTTTGCCGAGTCAACCATTGCAAGTGCAGGACGGTGTTCTTGACAAGCATGTAAGTCTTCAATGATTTCTTCACGTAATGAAGTTGGAAGAGTTTCGATTTTCTCGTACAACCCAGCCATACCGTTATTAACGTTAATACCTAATTCGTCAAATAACTTACCGTGTTTTTCGAAAGCTTCTTTATAGTAAATTTTCACACAGTGACCAAAAACGATCGGGTGTGAAACTTTCATCATTGTCGCTTTTACGTGTAAAGAGAATAAAATTCCCGCTTCTTTACAATCATCAAGTTCTTTTTCATAGAAATCACAAAGTGCTTTCTTGCTCATGAACATTGAATCAATGATTTCACCTTCTTGAAGCGCAACTTTTGGCTTAAGAACAATGCTCTTACCACTATTCGTGATAAGTTCCATTTTCACATTACGTGCGCGATCAAGTGTCATTGATTTTTCACCATGGTAGAAGTCACCTTCTTCCATATGTGAAACATGAGTTTGTGACCACTGTTTCCACTCGCTCATTGAATGAGGGTGTTTTTTCGCATAATTTTTAACTGCTGCTGGAGCACGGCGGTCAGAGTTACCTTCACGAAGGACAGGGTTTACTGCTGAACCAAGGCACTTACCATAACGAGCTTTGATTGATTTTTCTTCTTCAGTCGTTGGATTTTCCGGATAATCAGGAATTGCGTAACCTTTTGATTGAAGCTCTTTAATACATGCAGTTAATTGCGCAACAGACGCACTAATGTTCGGTAGTTTGATAATGTTTGTATCTGGATCTTGTGTAAGACGACCTAGCTCTGCAAGGTTGTCAGATACCTTTTGCTCTTCACTTAGGTAATCAGCGAATTCTGCGAGCACACGTGCAGCTACAGAGATGTCACTTTTAATAATCTCGATGCCAGCTGGCTTGGTAAAGGTCTCAATGATCGGCAGTAGCGAATAGGTCGCCAATAATGGCGCCTCATCAGTCAGTGTGTAAATAATAGTTGACTTTTCACCAGCCATATATAGCCCCTTCCGTTTGATTGAGTGTTGAGGACCGAGCTTGTGGCCCAGCGCCTACGAACCGATATGCTTAAATAAAACCCTGAGAGTATCGGCTCTCATTGTCTTCCAGTCAACGAAATATCCAGTGATAACGACATTTCGCAGCGAAATAATACATAATTTAAATCTATTGATAATATTCCTATACCCAACTTTAAGTAATACATCATTCATCATTACTTTTTTATGGACTGAATATGATTAAATTACATGAGATATCTTTCAGAGTTCTGACAATTATTATACTTTTCATTCAAAACAAACTCAAAGATAAAACGAATCTCATCGTTTAGTAGCACTTAAAAATAAAAAACCGATGTAGAAAACATCGGTTTTTTATAAACTATTTAACTGTTATTTAAGCTTTTAACCATTTTTCAGTTTTAGCCTGATCTTCAACAATAAGTTCAATTTCAGTTAAATCAGATGTAGCACACTCAACTTCAAAAGATAGTAACTCATCGCGACGGAAAGCAAACACAGTATAAGTACCGCCCTGTTTTGCATACTTCTCAACAAGTTTAGTGGTCGCTTTTAAACCATCAATTGCAATAATTACATCATTGGCAGAAATACCTGCTTTAGCTGCTGCGCTATCACGGCGAGCGCTTTGCACGAGTACACCTTCTGGCTTATCAACAAGTTTCAAACCAAGTGGCAAAGATTTGTCAGTTTTAACTCTATAACTTAAGCCAAACTCAGGGAACAGTTGATCAAGTGGCAATTCATCAGTGGTATTAATCAAATGATTAATTTGTTCAATCCAGCTATCACCCGTCAGTTCTTTACATAAATCAAAAATGGTTCTTTCATTTACTTGCATACCATTTTGAGTGTTTTCATATAACCGACGCATTAAAGCATCAAGACTAGAACCACGTAGACGTAAACCTAAATCTAGACATAACGCAACTAACGAACCTTTATTGTAGTAACTGGTACCCGCATTATTCGAGTTTTCATCTTGACGATAAAATTTAATCCACGCGTCAAAACTTGACTCTGCAACTGTTTGAACAAAACGGCCTGGGTTTTGCAAATAACGGTCAATTTGTGCTTTGAGTAAATCAAGATAAGACTTCTGAGAAATCACACCGCTACGTAATAAAATCAGGTCATCGTAATATGAAGTAAAGCCTTCAAATATCCACAATAAAGACGTGTAGCCTTCTTGATGCAAATTATAGTTTGTAAAGTTTTCTGGGCGGATAAACTTGACTAACCATGAATGAAAATATTCATGACTACATAAGCCTAAAAAGCGTTGATAATCTTTAGAAGGTTCAGTGGGTTCATTCGATTTTGGCAAATCCTCACGCGGTGTAATCAAGCTTGTGCTATTACAATGCTCTAATCCACCATAACTATTCCCTGTTGCCATGGTCATAAAGGTATAGTTTTTAAATGGTGCTGACCCGAACATATTTATTTCAGCTGCACAAATTTTTTCAATATCGGCTTTTAGGCGATCAATATTGGTATTGTGCGAACCAGAAATTACGAACTCATGTTCAATGCCGTTCGTCTCAAAACTAAAGCGTGTTTGATCAGCCAATTCAAATGGACTATCGATCAGTTGATCGTAGTGATCTGCTTTTAAAGTAAATCGACCTTTAACTAAGCTTTTTGAAGCTAAGCCTGTTGCTAACTGAAAATGCTTTAATTCATCTGGCAAGAAAACTTCGACTTCACAAGCAGACTGTTCTTGTCCTTCTAAAGCTAAACATACGCATGCTGGATTAATATATAAGCGTGTCTGGTCTACATACGCACCACGTACAGACAAATCATATGCATACACATCATATTCAATCGTCATTAATTCGTGGTCTGTATTAAATAAACGCCAGCGATTCTTGCTCGTTTTTTTAATGTCCAGCAGACGTCCAGCTTCATCATAAGCTTTAACGGATTCAATATGTTTTGAGAACTCTCGAATTAGATAACTACCCGGAATCCACGTTGGTAACCAAAGTTCCTGATTCGGGTTGGCTAAAAAACGAATTGTCACGTGAACAAGGTGTTGTTTGTAATCATCGAACTCAATTTGATAATGCAACATAAATTCTTCAATTTAAAAATAAGAACGGCTTCACATTAGATTATCACTTTTTTGTATCGTCTTGCGTAGATGTATTTTTTGGCAACAATTCACACTAGCCTTCCACGAAAAAAAGGCATAGCATGCTGTGCATCTGTGTCCCGTATTTGCCAGTGAAGTTAAGGTCATCCGTGAAATTTTTTCTATCTCTTTTTACCCTCTTTAGTATTTTTTGTACTACCCTAACCAATGCTGCATTACTCAATATTGCACCTGAAAGTGTTGAAGCTGCTGCATGGACTATAGTAGATACTCAATCGGGTCAAATCATTGCTGAACATAATAGCCATGTGCAACGTGCACCAGCATCTTTAACCAAAATGATGGTTGCATACATTGCCCTAAAAGAGATTAAAGCTGGAAAACTGAAAAAAGAAGAAATCATTACTGCAACTCCAGTGGTTAGTGTTGTGCAGTGGGATGAATCACAAATGTATCTTAAAGCTGGTGAACAAATTTCAGTTGATCAGTTATTGGCAGGTCTAATCGTGATGTCTGCTAATGATGCAGCCGTGACTTTAGCTGAAAAAATCTCTGGCGATGTTCCGCGCTTCGTGCAACGTATGAATCAGGAAGCTCAAGCATTGGGTATGAAAGATACTCACTTTAGTAATCCTGCCGGAATTACGATGCCTGATCATTTCACTACAGCACACGACCTTAGCTTATTAAGTCAGGCATTAATTAAACAAACCCCTGAATATTTACATTATTCAAAAATGCCAAGCTTTAGCTATAACCAACGTTTCCACCACGCGACTAATCTTGCTTTGAAATATGATCCATCTGTAGATGGCTTAAAAACGGGATATACCAAGGCAGCGGGTTATAACTTGGCTTTAACAGCTTCACGTCCTTCATTCTCATCTGACTTAACTCAAAGACGTTTATTAGTCATTGTTTTAGGTACACCGAGTGCTGTAAAACGTGCTGAGATTGCAGATAAATTAATGAATCTTGCTTACGCCTATACACGTGATGAAGTGATTATTCCTGAGCAGAAATTAATTGCTGAACTACCTGTTGTAAAGTCGACTTTAAAAATGTTTAAGGTAGAAACAAAGCAACCGACAATTGTAACGACATCTTTATACGCAGACCCAGCACCAATTGATCTAAATACTTTTGATAATGTGACTCAACGCGTTCAAGTACTTGATAGCAATCAACAGCTCAAGGTGATTGCTCCACTTGAAACGACTCAGACCCATGTAAACATTGAACTCAATGAAAAACAATTAACTGCGCCATTAATGAAAGTCGTAAGTTTGGCAACAGTATCGATTTATCAAAATAATCAACTTATCCGTAGTCTTCAAATCGAAGATAACGTACATATTGAAGAAGCCAACATTTTCCAAAAAATCGCAATGTGGTTTTCTAGCCTCTTCTCTATTTTTTCATCAAGTGAACATAGTGCTGCAAAACTTTACCCAGTAGATTCGCACTAAAAACATCAAATTGTGCACAGACGCACAATAATTTTTATAAATAAAAGATGGCATAATTTAGCCATCTTTTTTTATAGAAAAATAATTAGGTGAAAAAATGACCCAAAATTTACATCATATTGTAATTGTTGGTGGTGGTGCTGGCGGCTTAGAACTGGCAACACAACTCGGTGAAACTTTTGGGAAAAATCGTAAAGCAAAGATTACATTGGTTGACCAAAACCTTACCCATATTTGGAAACCATTGCTTCATGAAATTGCTGCTGGTTCTTTAAATCCCCACGAAGAACAAACTAACTATTTTGCACACTCAGAAAAACATCATTACGAATTTGTGCTCGGAACATTAGTTGGAGTTAATAAAGATAAAAAATTAATTGAACTAATGCCCCCTCAAGTGTCTAAGGATCAGCAGAATCATTCGCAAAAGCTAAGTTATGACACACTTATTTTAGCGCTTGGTTCAGTATCAAATGACTTTAATACAGCAGGTGTGCGTGAAAACTGCCATTTCCTTGATAGCAGAAAGCAAGCCGATATTTTCCAGCAAGATTTATTACATCTTTATATTGAAGCTCAAAATCAACCCAATCAGCGAACTTTAAATATTGGAATTGTTGGTGCGGGAGCAACAGGTGTAGAGCTTGCAGCTGAGTTAATTGAAACGACTAAAAACTTTTATCGATATGGTTTAAAGAAGATTCATCCAAACCAAGTCAAAATCACACTGATTGAAGCTTCTGAACGTATCTTACCTGCTTTAAATGATAAAACTGCTGAACACAGTGCAGGACAACTTAAAAAAATGGGTGTTGAAATTTTAACTCAACATCGTGTTGAAAAAATTGATAAACATTGCATCTACTTTAGTAATGGCAACCAACTTAAAAGTGATATTACCGTTTGGGCCGCAGGCGTAAAAGCACCAAAGGTATTAGAAAGTTTTACCGATTTTAAACGTGACAATATTAACCGCCTAATGGTCTATGCAACCTTGCAAACCTATTCTGATCCAAATGTATTTGCATTTGGTGACTGTGCTCATTGCCAACTTGATGCAAGACATCCTCCACTTGGCCCGCGTGCTCAAGTTGCAAGCCAACAGGCCAGCTTCTTAGTCGATGCTATGGCTGCTCGACTAAATGGCCGATCACAACCGATGTTTACATTTAACGACAAAGGTTCTCTCGTGTCTTTAAGTCGTCATAAAGCCGTTGGAGAATTACTTGGTGATGTCAGTGTGCAAGGCTATATTGCGAAAACAATGTATGTCTCTTTATATCGTTTACATCAAGCAACGATTCACGGATATACTCAGGCTGGACTACTCACAATGAAAGATTTACTTACAAGACGTGTACGTCCAAAAATTAAGCTGTATTAAGTTGAATTTTTTAAGTTCGTCCCTATTTATATAAAAACGCATCAGAAAAAGTGCCAAAGATTAAGATTTTGTAGTCTACAAAATTTATTTTTCACTTTATGATGTACGCTTCAATTGATTGAATGGATCAAAAACATGACTGCTATTGCAAATAACCACGTGGTTTCATTCCACTACAAATTAACAAACGCTGAGGGTGAAACACTTGATCAATCTCAAGGTGAACCACTTGCCTATTTGCACGGTGCAGGCAATATCATTCCTGGTTTAGAAAATGCATTAACAGGTAAAACTGTTGGTGAAAAATTCACTGTTAACGTTCCAGCTGCTGAAGGTTATGGCGAATACAACCCAGACCTAGTACAAGAAGTTCCAGCTCAAATGTTCCAAGGTGTTGAGAACATTCAACCTGGTATGCAATTCCAAGCTCAAACAGATGACGGCGTACAGATCGTTACTGTTAAAGCGGTTGAAGGCGACAACGTTGTTGTTGATGCTAACTTCCCACTTGCTGGTCAAGATTTAACTTTTGAAGTTGAAATCGTAGAAATTCGTGATGCTTCTCAAGAAGAATTAGATCACGGTCACGTACACGGTGCTGGTGGTCATCACCACTAATTCATCTTTAAAGATGATAAGAGCAAAGCTTCGGCTTTGCTTTTTTTATGTATTTATTTTTATATAATATTTTGATAATAATTCTTTAACTCACTTCACTCTAAAAGGGCCAATTTTCATGTCAAACGTAAATCAGCTAATTTGGTTTCGTCAAGATTTGAGAGTTCGAGACCATGCTGCTTTATGGCATGCCTCTCAACAAGGGCCTTGTATTGGGTTAATTATTTTATCGCCTGAACAATGGAAAATGCATCACGATGCACCTATAAAAATTAATTTCTATCTACGTCAACTTCAACAACTAAAAAAAGAACTAGAACAACTTAATATTCCCCTTATTATCCAAGTCATTCCTTACTGGAAAGATATCGCTGATTATATTGGTGAACTTAGCACTCAACTTAATATTGAAAATGTCTATTCAAATATAGAGATCGGCGTTAATGAATTAAAAAGAGATAAAACTGTACAAGATTTTTTAAATCAACAAGGCAAAGAACTTTTTTTATTTCATGACCGTACGATTTTTCCTTTACGCTCTATTCGCAACCAGTCACAGCAGCCCTATCAGGTTTTCGGTGCATTCAAAAAAGCATGTTATTCAAAATTGGATATCAGTGGGTTACCTCAATGCTATCCGATTCCTGAAAAGCAAAGTGGCTATCCAGCGTCTTTTTCAAAAATAAACAGCTTAACTCTAGAAGATATTGAAGCTTTTTTTGAACCTTCTGTTTCTAAAGAGCAACAAGACTTATGGCCAGCCGGAGAAGTTTTTGCTCTAGAGCAACTCGACGTATTTATTAAAGATCATCTATCTGATTATAAATTAGAACGTGACTTTCCCAATGTAAAAGGAACTAGCCAACTTTCTCCCTATTTAAACCTTGGGATTTTGTCTATCCGCCAGTGCCTGCAAGCTCTTTTTAGGGCTGAACATGGCAATTTTCATTTGACAAATGAAGGCCAGCAAACTTGGCTAGATGAGTTACTTTGGCGAGAATTTTATCAGCATATTTTATTTGATTTCCCACATGTTTCTAAACATATTCCATTTAAAAAAGATACTCAAAAAATTAAGTGGAATCACAATCCAGAGCACCTAGCCGCATGGCAAACGGGCCAGACAGGTATACCGATTATTGATGCGGGTATGCGTCAACTTTTAAAAACCGGCTGGATGCATAATCGTATACGCATGATTACAGCCATGTTTTTATGTAAAAACTTGCTCATCGATTGGCGAGTAGGTGAACAATGGTTTATGGAGCATTTAATCGATGGTGATTTAGCAGCAAATAATGGTGGCTGGCAATGGTGCGCTTCTACCGGAACTGATGCTGTACCTTACTTTAGAATTTTTAATCCTATTGCTCAATCAAAGAAATTTGATCCAAATGGAGATTATATTCGTCAATGGGTTGAAGAATTAGCTCATCTAGACAATAAAGCCATTCATGAGCCCTACTCGACCAAAACAAATACTCAGTTAAATTATCCAAAACCAATAGTTGATTTAAAGGAAACACGCCTTAAAGCAATTGAAACTTTCAAGAGTATTTAGATAAGAGTTACGTCTTATCTGTTTATTTTTAATTAAAAAATAAGAACAATATTTGACTAAATAGTGACTTTGATCTACAAATAAAGATAATAGTTACTTAAAAAGGCCATAAACAACAATAACTTCGCAATGTCTCACGTTTAGTAATAAAAGTATAAAAAAATTAACATTACAAAAAGGTAGCCATAGCCCGCATGCAACAACAACAAAAGAACCCTGGAAGAACACTCGTCTTATGGATTATCGCAGCTCATCTATTTATGGGCATAGTGGCGTATGAGTGGTTGCCTGTCAGTTTTAGAGGAAGTTGGATCTTCATTCTTATTCTTTTAATTTCTGGAGCCTTTTTACAAGTTGGTGCATCTTTAATTGTGGGCTTACTTGCTTTTATCGGTGTTGCAGTATATTTTCTACTAGATTTAGGTGCCCAAACTCATATCGAACGTCAGCTTCTTTTACTTTTTATTATTCCTCTTATTCCTCTTTTTCTGAGTGCTGTTCGCCATAACATTGAAATTAATGTCCAAAAATATCGCGATATTCAAAGTTATGACCGTAATTATCGCCGTGATATTTTCCCAATTAGTGCACTCAAGTATTTTCAACGTAGTTTCTTTAAACTTCTTGATCATCATTACATACAAGACTATGAAGTTTTTGAAATTAGGATTCTCAATCGAAGCTTAATTAAAGAAATGTTAGGTGATGATGTGTGGAAAACCACTCAAAATGAAATGATTAAAATTTTGAGCCAGCATCATCCACAAGAAATTATTTTCCAGTTCGCTGATGATGACCTTGAAAATATATACAGTATTGTAATTCGCAAACAAAAAACGGATGAAGAACCTGATTTTATTAAAAAGCTAAGAGAAATTATGACCTTGAGGCTTGAAGTAGAATATAAAATCATTCAGATTCCACCTCAAGAGGAGACGACTTAATGTCTAATCTTCTTAATATTTGTGGAATTATTATTGCCTCTAGCCAATATCCCGATGCTACGTTACAACAGTTTTATCGGCAATATTATCATTGTGAAATTAAAAGGGAATACACTAAAACAGAAGTTCAAAGCACAGACGATCTTTCCATGTTTTTCCCTTATCAAGACACATGGTGGCCTGTCTTTACAATTGACCAGATCAGTTCAGATAGTTTTCAACAGCTGATTCATAAAGGAATAAAACCCGGCATTATATTGCCAGATGAAGTTTTCAGTTTTTCTCATTATTTCTTATTAAAAGAAGCGGTCAGTCAAGGTGCAATTCCAATTGCACTTTATAAATCAGAGCAGCCTCAATATTTTGCTGCAAAAGCCACATTTTCGACCGCAATTGGTTTACGGCCCATGGCTGCATTTGTCTCAACAGGTTGGGATGAAAACTTAATTTCACAGACCGCTGGTAGTTATATTATTCAATTTAATCCGTCACAGCTTCCTCTCCCCTCTAGAGAAATTAAGCAAAAACAGCATTTATTTTATTCGGCTAAACCTTTTAATAATCATATTTCTGGCTATGAAATTATTATTAATCCTCCTGCTAATCTACCAACAACAAATATTCGATATCCTCAACTCGGTATATCTTGGAAATTTAATAAGATTAATTACATAAGTACGCCTGAAGAAGTAGAGACAAGTCTTATTGGCTATATTTTCATTGGGTTAAGCACAGTTGTAGTTCCTCTCGATTTAATTCTTACAAGTACCTACCCAGACCTCCTTGGTACGTTTGGCAGCTATATTTCATGGATCTCCTTAGTAGTTGGGTTGATTTTATTGGTATTGCTCATCTCGTCTATTATTAGGAGGGTTAAATCAAATGGCTCCCATTGATATTCTCTTCTTATTTGGCTTTTTAGGGATTTGGATTCCACAAGCATTTTGGGCGTGGTTAAGTTATCAAGCTTGGAAATATTCAAAAACAGCTGAAAAAGAGCTACAAAACCTTCCTATACCAGAGAGATGGCCTGTTTTGAGCGTCTTGATCCCTGCCTATAATGAAGGCGTTGTAATTGAAGATACTTTGCATGCAATTGCTCAACAAGATTACCCAGCCGAAGCATATGAAGTTCTACTGATTAATGATGGTTCAAAGGATAATACACTCGAAATCGCCGAAAATTTGGCAAAAATTTATCCTTGCATAAAGATTGTTAATGTTCCTAAAGGAATGGGTGGTAAAGGTAAATCTAGAACGCTTAATAATGGCCTACCCCATGCTCGAGGTGAATTAATCGTTGTCTATGATGCAGACAGTACACCAGAACCCGATTGTGTACGACTATTGGCGCAAACTTTATTGGCCGATAAAAAATTAGTAGCTGTAAATGGGAAAGTAAGAACACGTAACTGGCAAGATAGTATTTTGACCAGATTTATCGCAATCGAGTTCATCTTTTTTCAATGGATTTTCCAAGGCGGTCGTTGGCAACGTTTTGAACTATCGACCTTGATGGGTACTAACTATGTCATCTGGCGTGATGCTTTAGAAACCTTAGGTGGTTTCGATGAAAAGTCATTGGTGGATGACACTGAAATGAGTTTTAGGATTTTTATCGGCCAAAAACGAATTAAATGGGTGCCCTATGCGATTGGTTGGCAGCAAGACCCCCCATCTCTGAGTGTATTTGTGAAACAGCGCTCACGTTGGACCCAAGGTAATTTTTATGTAACTCGTAAATATTTGCCCGTAGCATTAAGAACGCCTTTTCCTATAGGAATTGAAATTCTAAATAACATTATGTGCTACATACTTTTTGTACCCGCTTTATTCTGGAGTCATATCACGTTAACCCTTGGGTTACTTGATATAGCAGGCATTTCAGTTCCTGGGCCATTTACCACGTTGTGGGGCCTCTCATTTTGCTTATATGTTGCACAAATGTGGTTTACCCTTTCACTCGAAAAAGTAAAACCAGAACTCTATTTTTATTCGGTTCTATCGTATGTAAGTTACTCACAAGTTTTTCTATTCATTGTATTTAAAGCCGCATATGACATGCTTAAAAATAAAATACAGGGTAATTCCCTTCAATGGTACAAAACGGAACGTAGCAAGGAGAAAAAATAAATGAAAAAGACTTTTGATCTCTACAACACAGCTCAAGTGCTCCTTGCCAGCACCAGTCTCATGCTCGCCATGTCTGCTCATGCATACACATGGGAACTTGATGATATTAGCACTTCTACTAAATACACAGTCGAGCCTCATTTTTTCTATATTGGCAAAGGTGCCCAGTGGCAAAACATCCAATTTTCAAGTGATTATTCCACTGAAAGCGATACAACTTTACTTGTAAAATACGATGATAAACTTATTTATAACACTACGCTGAGCGGTGATGGCCAATTAAAATTTAATATTCCAGTTAGCCAGAGTGGTTTTCATCGTTTAGACTTTATTATTCAACAATATGCGAAACCCACTACGCTTAATCAAACGAAAGAAACATTCTGTACAGAAGATATTGATCACCTAACCTATTTAAGTAATTCACAAATCAACTTTACCCCTATTCGTAATGAATATCGCTTAAAAGATCTACCAGATGCTTTATATAACCCACAATCGAGACGGCCTACCCCATTTGTTGGCATTTTAAAATATAACCGAAAAGAGATTATAGAAGCTTCTATGCTCGCTAGATTAGCAAGTTCATGGACTTCAATAACGCCTGTTGAATGGGTCGATTCAGGACAGACTAATTTAAATCCTGAAACAAACTTTATCATCGAAATTATTCGCTCACCTACGCCATTAAAAGGCGGAGCATTAGTACAAATCGCGAAACCTACAGAAGGTGTGCCGACTCTATCAATTACTTACCACACTCAACAAGATTTAACGAGCGCAATAAACGGGTTAATTAATCCATCTTATGTACAGCAACTTAGTACAGGGACTGCGATTTTTCCAAATACGATATCTAATCCTGCTTGGGCTCAATTAAAAAAAATAAATACACTTGCGGATTTAGGAATTGAAGATTTCAGATTAAATCATGCTGAAAAAAACTTATTCCTTGACTTCCCTTCAGTATGGCAACCAACCGATATCTTGCAAGGGCAAATTGCACTTCGTATTCAAAGTGGTTTATTACAAGGTTCCAATATTACAGCTTGGATTGATGGTGGACTTGCAGGAAGTATGAAAACGGCTGATCTGGCTTCCGATCCAGTAAACCGTCAGTTCAATATTTTTGCAAAAGCCATTTCCAATACAACAAACTTTAGTTTAAAGCTTGAAAACTCAGTAATTGCTAATTCTCAATGTTTACCCAATGCCCATGGTTCACTTTGGATTGATACAGCCAAATCTACTGTAAAGCTACCCCACAAACTTAAAAATGGTGTAGCTGCAATTTCAATGACTTTAGCAACAACCCCAACCATTGCGATTGATGATCAATCTGGTGCATTAAATATCGCGATTGTATTAGGACAAACCGCGAAAAAAATGCTTTTAACACCGGCACCCATGCCTCTCAACCTAGTCCGTTATTCACCGAGTGCGCCTCAATCCATAAATGTCCGTGTGAATAAAGATATTTATCAACAACAGGTGTTAATGCATCAGGATATTATCTATGCACCTGCTGCGCAGAATGGATTTATTGTCAGTTATAACAATAATCGCTTTGATGTAATTACCGACTCAGAGGGTGGCGCACAAACTTTTATGCATCTTTGGGAAAAGATCCAACATAAGATTCCAAACAACGTAACAAAAATGCTGGTTTCAGAAAATGGGAATATTTATGTTTTACAAAAACTCATTGTCGGAAATCAAAAGGCCCCTTTAATCCAACAGTCTTCTTTCTTCTTACTAGTTGTGATTATCTCTGCAATTATGATAATAATTATCTTCTTGTGGTACTGGTTAAGACGAAATAATGAGAAAACAGATACCAATTAAAATAGTTGCATTTATTATTTTAATTATATGTAGTGTCATCGTGTATGCGGGGCTTTTCAAACATCAAGGTCAAGCCCCCAATATTGAAGGCATTTTCTGGCAACCCGACAATAATACGACTCCTCCAGAGGGAAATTGGCACTATTTAGGGGTTAATACATTTGTTCCCCAATGGTCTGTGGTTGAATCTAAATCATGGTGGAAAGAATCAAATTTTCCTCAATGGGAAAAAGCCATTAATTTAGAAAAGATTAAACAAGAGCCATGGGCTAAAAATCTCATATTAGGGTTAGCTGGTGAATATAATGAACCTAAAGCTCGGGCAAATGTCATTGAGTTAGGTGAAAAATCTGCTCAAATTATAAAAGAACAAAAAACGATACCTAAAGGTTATTATTTTCCAGTAGAGGCAGATCCAACTTGGCTACGAGTCAGTGCTTTAGGCCATGTATTGTCAGAGCTCCCCTCACCAGTCTGGGTGAGCATTTATAGTGGCGAAACTGAGCCTGCAAATTATGATTTATGGGTTAAAAGCTGGCTGCCTGACCATACGGGAGTTTTTTTCCAAGATGGTGTTGGCGTAGGAGTTCGATCACCTAAACAGGCCAAACATATTTTAGACCAGCTTGAACACAAACTTGGAAAAGACAAAGTAATTATAGTGTTAGAAGCTTTTAGAGTGAAAAAGAATGGGCAATTTAGAGCCGCGTATCCTTGGGAAATTATTTCTCAGCTAAAAGCGTATGAAGGCAAAACTGTTTATATTTTTGATGGGCCACATTACATGAGCCGCTGGTGCGTCAATATTGTGAGCTTATGGTATCGCCTCACTTATGGGGGTGTTAATAAAGCCATAAGTGAGAAGCAATCCTTAACTCACCATTATGCCAATTCATAAGATTTAGCAATTTGATCGAGAATACGTTGAGCTGCTTGCCCGTCACCAAAAGGATTTTCTACATGCGCCATTTTTTCATAGTGCTGTTGGTCAATGAGTAACTTTTCAGCTTCTTCAATAATTTTTTGTTGATTTGTACCCACCAAAACGCCTGCTCCCACCTCAACAACTTCTGGTCGCTCGGTAGTGTCTCGCAAGATTAAAACTGGCTTATTAAATGATGGGCTTTCTTCTTGTAAGCCACCCGAATCTGTCAAAATAAAAGTAGATCGGTCTATGACTGCCAATAGACTTGGGTAGTCTAATGGTTTAACAAGATGGATTTGGGAATGATCTTTAAACTTATCATCCACCACATCATGTACTGCTGGGTTTAAATGGACTGGCCAAATAAAATGTAAATCAGGATGGGCTTGGGCTAAGTGCTCAACCGCTTTGCAAATATTTTGAATTCCACCGCCAAAGTTCTCACGGCGATGGGCAGTAATAAGTACAACTTTGTCATCCTGCTTTAATTGAATTCCATAAGGTTCAAGCTGGTTTTTCAAATCAGATTTTTCAGCAATTAATTTACGTCCAAGATATACCGCATCAACAACGGTATTGCCTGTAACTGTAATGAGCTCTGGCTGAATTTGTTCATTGAGTAAGTTTCTTTTTGATTGTTCTGTCGGAGCAAAATGCCATCTGGTAATACGTGAAACTAACTGACGATTTCCCTCTTCTGGAAAAGGATGATCTAAATCATAAGAACGTAAACCAGCTTCAACATGCGCAACAGGAACTTTCATTGAAAACGCAACTAAGCCAGCTGCTAAAACAGTTGTTGTATCACCCTGAATAACAATCGCATCTCTTTTTTGTCCATCAGTGTATACATTCTCGATTTGGCTCAAACCATGAATTAATAGCTGATTTAAACTTTGACCAGCATTCATAATTTTAAGACGATGGTCAATTTCAACCCCAAAGAAATCTATCGCATCTCTGACCAATTCGTCATGCTGTCCAGTAAAAATCACTTCAACTTGAAAGCGAGGGTCTTGTTTTGCCAATAAAATCACAGGGGCAAGTTTGATTAATTCAGGACGGGTTCCAAATACAATAGATATAAAAATTTTCTTCATTTTAGAAATCCTTATAAAAAACGAGTTCTACTCGAGTATTGTTGTAATGATCTTTTGTATTTACTGGCACATCTTTAAAGTAATTGCCATATAGTCGTTCTACACGTAATTTTATAGGTTGATAATTAAAAGGCTGCCATGAAATACCTGGGCCATATTCAAATAAATTATTGTAATACTCATCTTTACTGTCAGCTAAGGTATGCAATTTCATATAAGCCTGTACAGTGCCCGTTTCCCCCTTATAGACATTCAAACCCGTACGTAATCGCAAGTCACCAATAACGTTATAATCCTCTCTAGAATAAGTTGCCGCATTACCATATAAATCAGTGAAGTAATCATTAAAGCAAAGTGAATGATTACAATTATTTTGAGAATACCACTCTTGATAACCCGTCACCCCACCGACAACACTTTCACGAAATTTATCTCTATTTCGATCAATCAGATCATAGCTTCCCCCTACTTCTAAATACATGCGCACAGGTATAGAAGTCCAAGGTTGATAATTAGCGCCCACACCTAGAGTTAGTGCATTTTCATCAATAATTTCAGGTCGTACACCACCTTGAGATTGGGTGTCGCGGTTTAGATTTAAAAAGCCATACACCTGTGCTCGACCATTATCGAGGTTCTTACCATAACGAGCTTTAAGTGGGAAAATTACATCGTCGTAACGTGATTCATATGAAGGTGCAAAATACACATCTCGAAAATAAGTTTTGACCTCTCCTCCGCTTAGATTTTTTACAGCTTGTGTCGCTTTAGCGGCAATATCAGCATCTTTAGACTGGGTGAGTTCTTTAAAAACCACCAAAGCCTCTTTGTTATTTTTTTGAGAATTAAGCAGATAGGCTTCTTGGAGTTTTAAAGTGTCATCTGCTGGATCTAACGCCTCTGCTTTTCTTAGACTTTGTAAAGCAGCATCTTGTTTCCCTAACCGAATCTGTAAGTAAGTTAAACTTTTCCAGACTTTAATATCTTGTGGTGTCATCTCTCCAAGTTCTAATAATAATTTCTCGGCATTTTCAGGTTGAGTCTTCTCAATTTTATAGAATTGATCCCATTTATCATAAATTGGGTTTCCAGGTTTGTATTCTTGATTAACAATTTCTTGGGCAAATGTAGTCTCAATACTTAACAGGCCTAAAGCTGGACAGATCGAACCAATAACGATAAAGGAACGGGTTATAGATTTTATTGTTTTGCTATTCATTGAGACCTCTACAGTAAAATAGATAGAATGCTTGTCTAGTAATAAAGTTAAAGTTTAATTAACAAATATTTATTATAGTTAAACCCATAAATGACACTGTTTATATAAGTATATGAGTTCTTTAATTTGTTCATTTCATCTCCTTTTATATTATGTTCTTGAAAAGTTCTTATCTGATTGTTTTTCCTATAATGACACATTTTTTAATCGTATTATTGTAAATAATCTTATAGGATAAGATAAAAATTTATAACTACAAGTAGGGAAAAATATGTCCTTTTCTCAACATCCAGAACATCATTTTATTCACCGCTCAGGTTGGTTAAGAGCGGCCGTTTTAGGGGCTAATGATGGGATTATTTCTGTTACTAGTCTAATCATGGGAATGGCAGCAAGTGGGGCCTCGGCCCATACTCTACTTATTGCCTGTATTGCTGGTTTAATTTCTGGTGCAACTTCTATGGCTGCCGGAGAGTATATTTCCGTAAAATCGCAAGAAGATATTGAAAAAGCAGACTTAAAGTTTGAAGCACAAGAACTCAAAAAGTATCCGCAGCGCGAATTAGATGAACTCACCCAAATTTATATAACCAGAGGCTTAACACCTGATTTAGCTCGACAAGTTGCTACTCAACTTACAAATCATGATGCATTAGGGGCTCACGCGCGTGATGAAATTGGTATTCATGAAAATACCGCAGCAAATCCTATTCAAGCCGCATTAGCTTCAGCTGGCTCATTCTCATTTGGGGCATTGTTTCCCATGCTGGCTATTTTACTCAGTCCAGATATATGGATCGAAAAAACAGTCTTAATATTTGGCATTATTTCATTAGCTTTTTTAGGAGCGCTATCAAGTCATTTTGCAGGTACATCTAAACTTAAAGGAAGTTTGCGCATTACTTTATGGGGAATTTTAGCGATGGCTTTTTCAAGCTGGATCGGATCTTTATTTCATGTTACTCCACTTTAAAAAGTAGAACTTATAAATATTTAAGAACTAAATATTTAAAAACTAAATACCCAATATTATTTGCTCTTACTTCTGATTTCACGTTATGGTGAAAAGAAAGAAATGAGGTGAATAAAATGAGCCTGTTGCAACAACTTGAAATTAAACATCCGATTTTTCTTGCCTCCATGGCAGGTGTGTCTACACCTGAACTTGCAGCAGAAGTTTCTAATCAGGGTGGTCTTGGGTCCTTAGGTCTAGGTGCAAATACGGCGCAAAGTGCTAGAGAACAGATTCTAAAAACCCAAACACTTACAGAAAAATCATTTCAGGTTAATTTTTTCTGCCATCAACCCGAACAACTTAACCCTCAAACTTCTGCACAATGGATTGAATATTTACGCCCACAATTTGAAAAGTTCGGAGAACAGCCTCCTCAAAACTTAAACTGTATTTATCCAAGTTTTCTTGATAACGATGATTTTCTAAATGTTGTCTTAGAAACCAAACCTAAAGCGGTCAGTTTTCATTTTGGGATTCCCCATCCCCATCAAATTCAGGCATTAAAAGATGCAGGAATTATCACGATGGTTTCTGCTACTAATTTAGTTGAAGCACAAGCCATTGAAGCGGCTGGTATAGATATTATTATTGCTCAAGGTATTGAGGCTGGTGGACATCGTGGAATCTTTAATAAAACCTTTGATGCAGCAATTAAAACGAGTGATTTAGTACACCTTATTGTCAAGCATTGCAAACCACCTGTGGTAGCCGCTGGCGGTATTATGAATGGCGCACAAGCACGACATATGTTGAGCTTAGGAGCTACTGCTGTTCAACTCGGAACTGCATTTGTTCAATGCCCTACATCAAATGCATCAGCCGAATATCGTAAAGCTTTATTTAATGAGCCTGTGACACAAATCAGCGCCAGTCTTTCTGGACGTCCAGCCCGTGGCCTGCTCAACCATTGGCACACACAAATTGATTTGCCTAATCGCCCTCCTCAACCCGAATATCCATATGCATATGATTTAGCTAAGCAATTAAATGCCATTGCAAGCAAGAATAAAGACTATGGCTTCGGTGCTTTTTGGGCAGGTAGTAATGTCTCGCAAATACGAGAGCTAGATGCTGCTGATCTGGTTAACCAGTTAGTCGTAGAAATGCTAGAAGATGAGTAAATCTAAAAAAGCCAGTAATCAGATACTGGCTTTTTATTTAATGAGTTTCTAATAAGTTAACCTGCTCAACCTGAACATCACTCATCAAATTTCCTTCAGCCAATAGCTGATTAAAATAATTTTCGACTACTATTGCCTGTTCAGCAGTACTTTCAACTTTATACATCTTTTGGCGGAATTCATTACTCGAACGTAATCCTTTGGTGTACCAAGCAATATGTTTACGGGCAATACGGCAGCCAGAGTATTCACCATAAAATTGATAAAGTTCTGATAAATGCCCCAATAACACCTGCTTCACCTCTTCAATATTAGGTGCAGCTAAGTGTTCACCAGTTTTTAAATAATGAGCAATTTCACGAAAAATCCATGGTCGACCTTGAGCAGCGCGACCAATCATAATTGCATCTGCCCCTGTATAGTCGAGTACATATTTTGCTTTTTCAGGACTATCAATATCACCGTTCGCAATAAGTGGAATATTGATTAATTCTTTAACATGTTTGATCAAATCATAACGTGCTGTATTTAAATACATGTCTTCGCGAGTACGGCCATGTAAAGCTAGCGCGGCAATCCCCGCTTCTTCTGCCCTTTTTGCTACTCTTAAAATATTTTCCTGACCATTTAAAAAGCCCAAACGGGTTTTCAAAGTCACGGGAACATCAACAGCAGCGACCACTGCATCAAGAATTCGAGCCACTAAGTCTTCATCTTGTAATAACGCTGAACCAGCGAGCTTATTACATACTTTCTTGGCAGGACATCCCATATTGATATCAACAATTTGTGCGCCATTTGCTACTTGATAGCGTGCAGCCTCTGCCAATTGCTCAGGATCAGAACCTGCAATTTGAGCAGAGATTGGAGCGAGTTCACCATCAAAGTTCGCACGATAGAGGCTCTTTTTGCTCATCCGCAAAGTTTTATCAGCAGTCATCATTTCACTGACTGCATGGCCTGCGCCAAAATACTTGCAGAGTGTTCTAAATGGACGGTCAGTAACTCCAGCCATAGGAGCAACAATTAAATTATTTGACAGTTGATAGGGACCAATATACATATATATTCATACAATTGATGATCAACATAGTATACTTCATCCGCTTAATCGGCTCATCTTTTTATGCAGGTGCTTTCCTCGCCATGAACAAACCGTTGTCTTCCCGTTTTTTATTAAAATCATTCGGCATGGCTGCCGTATGCATGAGTTTAGCTGCTTGTGGTGATAAAGCTTGGTGGTCAAACGATGATGAGCCTGAACTAGAAAGCCAACAGATTAAACGTCTAATTCCATCGCGTGTGCATGACCGTGAGTCATGGGCAAATGATATGGATGACATCATGAGAGAGTTAGATATTCAAAAAAATAAAAAAAATGTCTGCAGTATTATTGCCGTTGTCGATCAAGAATCTAACTTTGTTGCCAACCCTCAGGTGTCTGGATTAGGACAAAAGGCTGTTGAGGAAGTGAGTACACGTTTAAATGAAAAATTTGAAGATAAACTTGGCAAAACCGTTGGTGGAACAATTGCTGGTTATTTTGAAGAAGTTCTAAGAACTCAGCCTTCTCCTGATAACAACTATATGAGTCAAATGCGTAAAGTTAAAACCGAGAAAGAACTCGACTTACTTTACCGAGAAATTTTCGACTTCATGGCTAAACATTATCATGTGAGTGCCTTAACTGGCGCAGCCAAATTAGTTGGTCAAGATATTGGCGAGAAAATGAACCCTATTACGACTTTGGGCTCAATGCAAGTTCATATTAATTATGCAAAAGCAAACAAGCGTTCGAGTATGAGTACTGCTGCGCTTCGCGATGATCTCTATACTGAATATGGTGGTTTATATTACGGCATACATCGTTTAATGGTTTATCCGGCAGACTATGATAAAGCTATTTATCGTTTTGCGGATTATAACTCTGGTATGTACTCTAGCCGTAATGCAGCTTTTCAAAAAATGCTACGAGAACTTACTGATAATGATATAAGCCTTGATGGCGATCTACTTCTTTATACAAAAGATGGTGATCCACGCGCAACTCAAAGCGAGTCAGAAAAAGAGCTGATTACGGTATTTGCAAAAAATAATATCTTAGTTACACCAAGACAAATTCGTAATGATCTTAAATTAGAAAAAGAGAAAAAGTTTGAGAGTACTCAAACTTATATTGCGCTGACTAAACTTTATAAATCCAAAACTAGCAAAGAACCACTTTATGCAATTATGCCTCAAGTAGTGATTTCTGGGCCTAAATTAAGTCGTGATTATAATACTAATTGGTACGCAACCCGCGTAAACGGACGATATGAAACATGTATGCAACGAGCGAAAAGAATAAGACTATAAAAAGTCTCGCCCTGTTCGATTTTGATGGAACCTTGTGTAGTAAAGATAGTTTTACAGGGTTCATCTTTTATGCTTTATCTAAGCGCCACATTGTTAAGCAAGGCTTAAAAATTCTGCCATGGATTCAAGCCTACTATCTTAACTTTTATCCAGCCCATGCTATGCGTGCCAAGTTATTCCGTAGCATGTTTAAAGATACCCCTGCAATTGAATTGCAAAGATTAGGTGAAGAATACGCACAAGAATTAGTCTCTGCGCTTTCGCCAGAAATCTTTACTCAGTTACAACACCATCAATTACGTGGTGATCGAGTGGTATTGGTTTCGGCTTCAATTGATGTCTATCTTGCTCCACTTTGCAAGTTACTAGATATCGAGTTGATTTGTACCGAAACTCAAATTAGAAACGGTATGATGACTGGTTACTACTCCACTCCAGATTGTAGTAGTGAACAAAAGAAGTTGAGAATACATCAGCAATATACGCTACAGCATTACCACCAGATTTATGCTTATGGTAATAGTTCAGAAGACCTAGATATGCTCAGTCTTGCCACACATCCATATATGGTAGGTGAAGACCGTGTTTTACCTCGTTTAACACCAGAAAAAAAGCTCGCATAAAGCGAGCTTTTTTTATTTGAACACAACTTAATAAATTGCCATATGATCACGGTGAATCATTTCAAGTGAACGAGCTTCGCCAAGCACTTGATAAACCTTATCTGAGGCTAAGCCTTTAATAATTTCGGCTGATCGTGAGCTAAAGTTCACTCGACCTACCGCAATACGTTTACCTTGTTTATCGACACATTCAACTACATCACCACGATCAAAATGTCCTTCAACATTTTTAACTCCCACAGGGAGCAAACTGCGATGCTTCAATTTAATCGCTTCAACAGCACCATCATCAATCACAAGACGACCTGCTGTTTGTAAATGAGCAGCAAGCCACTGTTGATGAGCAGTCATGCGGTCTTTATCTGTAGTAAACAAAGTACCTAGCATCTCACCTGCCATCGCACGTGACAGGACATTATCACTTTCGCCACTCGCGATGAGAGTTGGGCAGCCCGATTTAGCAGCTAAACGTGCAGCACGAACTTTAGTGACCATCCCACCTCGCCCGAGTACCCCCCCCCCACCGGCCATGTCGAATAAATCATCATCCATAGCACGAACGGTAGATAGTAATTTAGCCTCAGGATTATGACGCGGATCTGAGTCAAACATACCTTGCTGATCGGTTAAAATGATCAGTAATTCTGCATGAACCTGACCTGCCACCATCGCAGCTAAGGTATCGTTATCACCAAAACGGATCTCATCGGTAGACACCGTGTCATTTTCATTAATGACCGGAATCACACGCCAATCAATCAAGTTTTGCAAAGCATCACACGAGTTCAGATAACGACGGCGATCCGCCAAATCATCATGAGTCAATAAAACCTGAGCAGTACGAATACCATGGTTTTCAAGCACACTAGACCAAGTATGAATTAAACCCATCTGCCCAATTGCAGCACAGGCTTGTAGACTGGGTAGATCGGTGGGTCGACTCGCAAGCTTCATACGAACCATACCTTCTGCTACAGCTCCTGATGACACTAAAATAATCTCGTGTCCGGCATTGTGTAGATCTGCAATCTGTTTCGCCCAATGCGAAATAGCATCTAGATCTAAACCTTGCCCATTAGCTGTAAGTAAAGATGATCCGATTTTAACAACGATTCGTTTACACTCACTGAGCTGACGTTGCCCATCGACCACTTCTATCATGTTTCCCTCGGTTTTCTAGTCACGAACGTAGATGACTTCTACATCATTGTCGTCTTCATCATCGTCAAAATCATCATCATCGTCCATCATGCTTTCGAGACGTTGTGCTCGACGCATTGCACGATATGCTTCTTTTGCCGCAATGGTTTGTTCACGTGTTTCAACTTCTAGTTGTTCACGGAAAGCTCTTACTTCTGCTGCGTATTCAGGATCTTCAACTTCGCGTTCACGTTGTTGTTCAATCTGATCCATCAGGTAATACACAACTTCTTTTGTACCTTCGCTTAATAAGCCCGATGTCTTAAAGACAGGTCCAGTCCACTCTAATTCATCTAGAATGTGCTGACACCACTCTTCACGGCTTTCTTCTGCGATCTGATCAAGTTTATTGAGTACTAAAACAACTGGTAGTTTCGCCAAAGTTGGTGAAAACTTAACCAACTCATTCATAATCGCTTTTGCATTATGCGCGGGATCTGAACCATCAATTGGTTGTACATCAATAATGTGTAAAAGAATACGAGTACGTGCCAAATGTTTAAGGAAACGAATTCCTAAACCTGCACCTTCTGCTGCACCCTCGATTAACCCAGGAATATCGGCCATTACAAATGAACGATGGCGGTCAGCATCGACTACACCCAAGTTTGGAACCATGGTTGTAAATGGATAATCTGCCACTTTTGGTTTTGCAGCACTTACAGCACGAATGAAAGTAGATTTACCGGCATTTGGCATACCAAGCAAACCAACATCTGCCAATACTTTTAATTCAAGACGAATTTCACGAAACTCACCTTTTGTACCAGTCGTACATTTACGTGGTGCTCGGTTAGTTGATGATTTAAAGTGAGTGTTACCTAAACCACCTTCACCACCACCAGCAACCAGAATTCTTTGGCCGTCTTCAACCAAATCGCCAATAATATCGCCTGAATCTGTATCAACAATTGTTGTACCAACGGGTACTTTTAAAACCACATCTTCACCACCACGTCCAGTACAGTTAGCACCTGCACCGTTTTTTCCACGCTCAGCACGGAATTTACGTGTGTAACGGTAATCGACTAGCGTACTTGTATCGTCATCAGCTTGAATATAGATACTTCCACCACGTCCGCCATCACCACCATCTGGGCCACCAAATGGTACAAATTTTTCACGGCGAAAACTGGCTACGCCATTGCCACCGTCGCCAGCCTCTACGGTAATGACTGCTTCATCAACAAAGCGCATCTGCCAATCCTCTAAAAACTCTAAAACCGCCTATTCTGCCATATTTTCATAAAATTCTCGAATAGAAAATGGAACAATTCCATTTATAACGATCTGTTTTATCTTTAATCCAGCAGATGCTTTTAGTTTTGCAAATAGGATCCTTATAAAAAATAAAATTTAGCCAATTTATTTAATTATCAAGGATGAACATTGCGTAGAGGTAAGGTCATTTGCATATCAAGATTTGCTCTTGTTTTTGGCACAGAATTGTACATGATGGCATTAAATGACGAGACATTCCCCATTTCCATAGGATCATTTACGTTTAGGCTTGGTTTAAACTGATGTTTCACCGATAAATTTACAGGTTCATCGAATTCAAAATAAACAGGACCATCAAAAACAATTTTAACGGGAACGGTATAACTACGTTTTAAATTAAAAGGGACATCCAATTTAATAGGAATATCTAATTTAAGTGGAAATTTTGGTAAAAACTTACTTTGATAAACCAAGTCTGTGGTGGTTTCTAAAGGCATGACCTGATCAATTTTGAGAGTCGTTGAATAATCGACATTTACCGTAATAGGTGTTTCTACTGCAAAATTTAAATCTGCCAGATATTTCCCTTTTAAGGGTAAAGTTAATTGGCGGTCTATATCTAATGTTGTATCAAGTTTACCAATAGACTGAACCTGCAAAGTATTACCAACTTGAATCTTTGTTTCTAAAGAGTCAGGTAAACTAATATCGGCATTATGAGCCGAAACGACTAAATTTGCTTGAATATTGAGATACACCCAAAACATAATAGCGGCAAGTATCATCATTAAAAAGAAACTGATTAACATACTCTTGAGTGAACGGAACATTAGCATCCACCCTATTGATCAGCTGTATTTTGTGATGTTTCTGAACCTAATACTCGATTTAATCGCATAGTGGACAGAGGAATCTTTAACTCACCATTTGCAATCTTAACAGGCAAAGTGTTTTTCACATCAACTGAAGCATTTAACGCTGTTTTAACAGGTACATTTAAATTACCCTCGATTGGGATATTCGTGTCCAATCTTGCTTTTAAAGGAATATGTAAATTTTCTTTTAATACTGTACGTACTGGTGCATCAAATTTTAAATGAACCTTTTGTTCAAGTGGGACATTAATATCAATTGGCACATCAAGTTTTAATGGAATTGTCCCTTTCAATGGCAAGGTAATATCACGTCCTAAAACTCGCACCTGAACCTTGGTATCAATTGGTAGATTTTGCTCGACTTTTAATGTTTCTTTGACCGGAATGGTTGTACTAATCGGCACCATATTATCGAAATAAACACGCGGAGTTAATGTTTGTGTTAATGGAATATTTAGTTTTTCATCAATTGGAATACTGGCATTTACGCGCCCTTTTACATCCACATTTAAAGCATCTTGTACTTTAACCTTAACTTGTAGAGGCTCTTGCAAATCAATAGCAACTGCCTGATTTTTCAGTGGAATATAAATATTAAAGTGCTTAAATACCCATATTGCAATGAGTACACCACATAAATTGGCAATAATGATGAATATAAAAACGACCAACAAACGTTTAAACTGCGACAATTCCTATCCCTTACTATTTTCTTTTTTTCCTTAATTTGTATTCTCATTTATTTACAAAAAATAGTCAGCATATATTTTGTACGGTTGTAAAAAAACCCAGTCTAAACTGGGTCTTTTTGTGAAAATATTTTATAGATCGTTAAATGATCTTAAGCATTCAATTCTGCTGGAATTTTTTTGTAGCTTACGCCGCACATTTGTTCAGCGATACGTAATACCTGACAGCTATAACCAACTTCGTTATCGTACCAAACGTAAGCAGTTAAACGGTTACCAGAAGTAATCGTTGCTTGAGCATCGTATACACCTGCTGTACGAGAACCGATAAAGTCACTCGATACAACTTCAGTCGAGTTGGTATAACCAATTTGACCTTGAAGGTTAGAGTTAATCGAAATTTGACGAATGTATTCGTTCACTTCTTCACGATCAACTTCTTTATCAAGTGTTAAGTTCAAGATCGCAAGAGATACGTTTGGTGTAGGAACACGTACAGAGTTACCAGTTAATTTACCTTTCAACGCAGGTAATGCTTTAGCAACTGCTTTAGCTGCACCAGTCTCTGTAATTACCATATTCAAAGTAGCAGCACGGCCACGACGATCTGCTTTATGATAGTTATCGATTAAGTTCTGGTCATTTGTAAATGAGTGTACAGTTTCAACATGACCATTAAGAACTTTATATTTGTCATCCAATACTTTAAGAATTGGAGTGATTGCATTTGTTGTACAACTTGCAGCAGAGATGATTTTGTCTTCATCTAAGATATCTGAGTTGTTTACGCCAAATACAACGTTTTTCATTTCACCTTTACTTGGTGCAGTCAATACAACACGTGCAACGCCTGGGCATTTCAAGTGTTGGCTTAGACCTTCAGCATCACGCCATTTACCAGTGTTGTCGATTAAAAGTGCATTTTCAATACCGTATTCAGTATAGTCAACTTCACTTGGGCTAGAGGCATAAATCACTTTAATGAAGTTACCATTAGCAATGATTGCTTCGTTTTCTTCATCAACAGAAATTGTACCAGCGAAAGTACCGTGAATAGAGTCACGACGAAGTAAAGAAGCACGTTTTGCTAAGTCACCGTCAGAAGACTTACGTACAACGATTGCTTTAAGGCTTAAACCACGACCTAAACCTGATTGGCTAATGATTAAACGAGCCAAGATACGACCAATACGACCAAAACCGTAAAGAACTACATCTTTAGGTTGTTCAGAAGTTGCGCTACCTTTGATTGACTCAACTGATTGAGCAACAAAAGCATCAACATCCCCACCTTTTTCTTTATATTCAACAGCAAGTTTACCGATATCAACTTCTGCAGAACCAATATTTTCAACTTTTGCTAAAGCTTCTAAAATTGGGAAAGTATTTACAACAGAAAGCTCAACGTCTACAACACGTGTACGACGGTGAGTTTTCAAAATTTGGATAACAGAACGGTTAATTAAAGAGCGACCGTAAACAGATACGACAATATTTTTTTCACGGTATAATTGACCGATTAATGCAATCATACGTTCCGCGATTTCTTCACGGTTTTTCCAACGGCCTTGGTGTTCAGCGTGCAGGGCGATGATAGTGTCTTTGCTCACAGATACGTCCTCTAATTAATTATATCTAGGCGTGATTTTTAAAACCCCGTAATTGTAATGGAATTATTGGCAAGAATGAATCAAAAGCTGACGTTAGTGGCTAGATTTTCCTAAAATTCATCATAAATTCATAAAATACCTATAATTATTTTTTATTATCTTATTGTTTAAAGCAGCTAAATTTTTGCTTTTTCTTACTTTTTAGATTCTAACGACCTACTCGGACTCATCATTTTTTAATCTTTTTTGATATTTTTTGATATTAAGTTGTAGATTTTGGGCTTTTTGCCGTTGTTGATAAAGATGAAGCGCCCCTTCTAAAACGAGTACAAAAACAGCACACCAAATCGGAATATAAGTGAACCACTCTTCTTGACCAATACTCTCTCCTAAAACTAAAGAAGCTAAAGCAAGTAATACAGGCTCCAAATATCCTAAAAGTCCAAATACAACTAAAGGTAGAAAGCGGCTTGCCAGAATATAACTTCCCAAACCAATCGCACTTAAAATTCCAAGCCCAATTATGATCAAAGAAAGACTCGGTTGGTCTATAAATTTACTGTATGGCAACAAACCTGTATGAGTTAAATAAATCGCAACGGGCATAATAATGACCAGATCCCACCAAAAGCCCCCTAAATTATCTGTTTTAATTTTCTTACGTAATAAAAAGTAGGCAGAATATCCAACTGCTACCAATGCAGTTTCCCAAGCAATACTTCCTAAACGCCATATCTCATGGCTAACGCCAATGACTGCAAGAATAATTGCTACCCATTGAAATTTTGATATTTTTTCGCCATACAAAACACTTCCTGCTAAAACTAGAACCAGCGGTAATAGGAAATATCCCAAAGAGACTTGCAACCCACGTCCATGCATCGGCCCCCACAAAAAAAGCCAAAGTTGTACTGAGGTTAAAATAGAAGTTGTGATTAATAGCAATAGTAAAGAAGGTTTAGCCAAAATACGTTGATAGATATTTTTGATATAGGCTAAATCACCACTCCACCACATAAATAAAGTAAGGAATGGTAATGTTGCAATAATTCGCCATCCAAAAGTTTGCTCACTATCGAGTTGGCTTAATAATTGAGTATAAAAATAAAGTACACCAAAAGTGAATGATGCCATGACAGACAAGATCACGCCCTTAAACATCATCAACCTCTTAGACTTTAGTAAAAACAACTCACTACAATACTTGATTTATCCACCATAAAAAAGAAAAAACCATGTAAAAACATGGTTTCTTCTTAATCAGGTATATACCACTATTCTTTATGTTCTGTACGGATAACATCTCGGATATCAAAACCTAATGTTTTTGCATAATTTAAATATTCATCCACCACTTCTTGCTCTGGATGAGGATTTCTTGATAGCACCCACAGATATTTACGTGAAGGCTCCCCAACCAAAACAGTCTGATAGTCTTCATCTAACTTTAAAATCCAGTAATCCCCACGAATTACCGGAATCCACCTTACAGCTTCAGGTAAAAAACTTACCTTCAATTTGCTGTTATATGGCGGGTTAACCACAAAGGCCTCCCCGATAGATTGCTGTAATTGTTTTCTATTGTCATAGCAGCGATTATCTACCACTACATTTCCATTTTCGTTTAAGGTGTAAGTTGCAGATACGTTATAAGCACACTTTTTTTGAAAAAATGTAGGCTTACGAGCGACTTCATACCAAACACCTAAATACCGGTCCAGTTCAACTTTATAGACAGTTTGTAAAGGTTTCGGCTGGGCATAGACATAGGTTCCAACAGCCAAACCAGCCAAAACGACACCGCCCAAAGCAATTTTAGCCAAACGCCAACTGGCTTGCGGAACATTATTTCGAAATGCCATTGTTGCCCTCAACGATTAGTTGTGAATACAAAAGAACTCAAATATCTACAGTAGCTTGTTTTTTAAACACATTATGTAGCGTTATGTATTCGTTTATTGCAACATTTGCGCTTTCAGTCGAATGATTTCATCACGTATCTGTGCTGCTTGCTCAAACTGTAAATCTTTCGAGGCTTTCAACATCTCTTTTTCAAGCTTAGTAATATGCTTACTAAACAATTTTGGATCAGAGAGAATATGTCTTTCATCAGCACTTAAAGCTTGTGCTTGTTCAAGTACTTTCTCATCAATTTCATCATCTGAAAGCACTTCACCTGAATCAATTTCTTTGATGACCTGACGAACAGCACTACGTGGCGTAATACCATGTAACTCGTTGAACTCGATTTGTTTCGCTCTACGGCGCTCAGTCTCATCTATTGCTTTTTGCATAGAATCAGTAATTCGGTCAGCATATAAAATTGCTTTACCTTTTACGTTACGCGCAGCACGGCCAATCGTTTGAATAAGTGAACGTTCCGAACGTAAAAAACCTTCTTTATCTGCATCTAAAATAGCAACTAAAGAAACTTCTGGCATATCGAGACCTTCACGCAGCAAGTTAATACCGACTAAAACGTCGAATACACCTGTACGTAACTCATGAATAATTTTGACACGTTCAACCGTATCAATATCCGAGTGTAAATAAGCGACTTTAACCCCGTATTCTTTTAAGTAAGAGGTCAGATCTTCCGCCATACGCTTTGTTAAAGTAGTCACCAACACACGTTCATTTAGATTCTTACGAATATTAATTTCAGAAAGAACATCATCAACTTGAGTTAATACAGGACGAACTTCAATTTCAGGATCAATTAGTCCTGTTGGGCGTACCACCTGTTCAACCACTTGGTCAGACTTCTCTAACTCATATTTTGCTGGCGTCGCACTGACAAAAATGGTCGTCGGTACAATGCGCTCCCACTCTTCAAATTTCATTGGTCGATTATCAAGTGCGCTTGGTAAACGGAACCCGTAATTCACTAAATTTTCTTTACGTGATCGGTCACCTTTATACATCGCCCCAATTTGAGGAACAGTAACGTGTGATTCATCAATAATTAAGAGCGCATCTTCAGGTACATAATCAAATAAAGTTGGAGGTGCTTCACCAGCTGGACGACCCGATAAATGACGTGAATAGTTTTCGATACCATTGGTATAGCCTAACTGTTGCATCATTTCTAAATCATAGCGGGTACGCTGCTCAATACGCTGGGCTTCCAGCAATTTGTCATGTTCACGGAAGAATTTAAGTTGATCTTGTAGTTCATCTTTAATCGTATCAATGGCACGAGTCAGATGATCTTTCGGCGTTACATAGTGGCTTTTTGGATAAATCGTAACACGTGGAACTTTACGAACCATTTTACCAGTTAAAGGATCAAACCAACGGATTGAATCGACCTCGTCATCAAATAGTTCAATACGAATCGCGTGTTGATCAGATTCGGCAGGAAAAATATCAATAATTTCACCGCGAATTCGATATGTACCACGTAAGAACTCAAGTTCATTACGCGTGTATTGCATTTCAACCAAACGGCGGATAATTTCATCACGACTTACGCGATCGCCCTCAACCACATGCAGTAACATTTGCATATAAGCATTCGGATCACCCAAACCATAAATTGCAGAAACCGATGCCACAATAATTGCATCACGACGCTCTAATAAAGCACGTGTTGCTGATAGTCGCATCTGGTCAATGTGATCGTTAATAGCTGCATCTTTCTCGATAAAAGTATCTGAGGATGGAACGTAAGCCTCGGGTTGATAGTAATCATAATAACTTACAAAATACTCAACCGCATTATTAGGAAAGAACGCTTTAAATTCGCCATAAAGCTGGGCAGCCAAAGTTTTGTTATGGGCCATCACAATTGTAGGTCGCTGTGTTTGAGCAATCACATTTGCCATGGTATAGGTTTTACCCGAGCCAGTTACACCCAGTAATAACTGATTACGAAAACCATGCTCGATACCATTTACCAGCTTTTCAATGGCCTGTGGTTGATCACCTGCTGGCTGATAATGAGTGACCAAATCAAAAGGTTGATTTTCGTTCAAAGTTATCTCTCTTTATGAAAAATTGAATTTAACGTCTCCCCTTTTAATGGGGATTTTTCTCTTAATTTAAAGTCTAAATTGAGCTGGAAATTCAATGTAAAAGATTAAGCATCTTAACACTTGACCAATACCCTAATCGGTTGCAACATGAAGCTATCCATTAAACAAAAAGTATAACCATGACCTATCAATATCATGATGAAAGTATTGTAACCGAACTTCCCGAAGATACAGTTTTTGTATTTGGAAGTAATCTTGCTGGACAACACAGTAGTGGTGCAGCACGTGTTGCAAGTCAGCACTTCGGAGCAGTTGAAGGTGTAGGTCGTGGGTGGGCAGGCCAAAGCTTTGCAATTCCAACTTTAAATGAACATATTCAACAAATGCCTCTTTCACAAATTGAGCATTATGTTGAAGACTTTAAGATATATACAAAAAATCATCCCAAGATGAAATACTTTGTCACTGCATTAGGTTGTGGCATTGCAGGTTATAAAGTTTCCGAAATCGCTCCTCTTTTTAGAGGGATTCATCACAACGTTATTTTTCCGGAATCATTTAAACCCTACGTGGAAGATAATGCGGTATCTCAATTTCCGACTTTGACTCAAAAGATGGTACAAAGTTTCATTAATGATGAAGTTATTTTTTACTTTAATCATGGCAGTGAATCTTTTGAAGAAGCTTTAGATAAAACTGATTTATCAGATGCTGAAAAAGCGATAGCACTTATTGTTTTAAATGAAGAGTTATATCCACGAGATCGTTATGGACGAGGCCGTGATCATGAGCTTAGTGATATTTTAGGGAAGCTGAACGGTAAAATTTTCAATCTTCATGGAAACTCTGAAGGTGCCATGATTTTTGTAAGTGCTGTTGTTGCACTGATGGAGCTTTATGATTTTGATGAGCAAGATTTTATCAAATTATGGCGTGGTGAAAAAAATATTGATCACCCTATTAATCGTTAAGTTTTCTTATAAATTTATGAGCTAAGCAGATAATCTCTGCTTTCTCACTATTTTATTTTTACTTACATTTAATCCTTTTATTTTTAATTATTCTAATATATTTAACTCTTTATCCTCCCAAATCTTAATTTTTCTCATTATACTTTAAGGCAAACTGAATACTTAAAGAAACATATGGAAACTTTAGATTCTTCGATTTTTGACCTTAGCCCCATACCAATGTGGATTGAGGATTTCAGTGAAGTTAAACAACAGTTTAATTTATGGAGAAATCAAGGTATTGAAAACCTCCACGAATTTTTAAATCAAAATAAACATTTAGTTATCGAATGTGCTCATAAAATTAAAATTATTCGCGTTAATCAAAAAACTTTAGAACTTTTTGAAGCAAGAACACACGAAGAACTATATTCGAATTTGAATCTTATTTTTAAAAAGGAAATGTTCGAATCACATATTTATGAGCTTGAAGAGTTATGGAATGGTAAAACCCATTTTTCAAGCACTACTGTGAATTACACCTTATCAGGCAAACGTATTGATGTTCAGTTAAGAGGTTCCATTTTACCGGGTTCTGAATCTACCTTTGAACGTGTATTAATTACTACAGAAGATATTACCCCTTATCAAAATGCACTCCGTCAGGAAGAAAAAAATCGTCGCTTAGCTGAGTCTATGTTTATCTACTCGCCTACTTCGTTGTGGGTTGAGGATTTCAGCCGTATAAAAAATAGAATTGATCAACTTAGGCTATTAGGAATTGAAGATTTCAGAACTTTTCTAGATGTCCATCCTGAATTTGTGCGCCAATGTATAGAAGATATTTTAATTTTAGATGTTAATCAGGCCACAATAGATTTATTTAAAGCTCCTGATAAATCGACACTTTTAAGAAATACACATAAGATTTTTGCTGAAGAAATGATTGAGACCTTTCGGGAGCAACTCATCGAATTGTGGCAAGGGAATATCCATCATAAACGTGAGGCTGTTAACTACGCTTTAGATGGCCAAATAAGAAATGTGTTGCTTCAATTTACCGTTTTTCCCGGATATGAAGATACTTGGGGGCTGGTACAAGTTGCACTGACAGATATTACTGCACGAAAAAAAGCGGAAAACTACCTTGAATATTTAGGGCAACACGACGTCCTGACCAAACTATATAACCGTGCTTTTTTTACAGAGGAGCTAAATCGTTTAAACCGAAGTATTATTCGTCCTGTTTCTTCAATTTTTTTAGATATGAATGGTCTAAAAGAAACAAATGACGAGTTTGGGCATGATATTGGAGATGGTTTATTACGCCGTGTTGGAAATATTTTAAGTCAGGCTATTTCGAATACAGCGTATACCGCATCTAGAATCGGTGGTGATGAGTTCGTGATCTTAATGCCAGGTGCAGATGAAGCGAACGTTCAAATTATGCTTCAAACGATTCAAGAGCTTTTTAATATCGACAATCAATATTATTCAAGCCATCCAGTTAGTATTGCGATTGGACATGCAACCACTCAAACAAATGAACAAATTGAGGACATGCTAAAACGAGCAGACCATCACATGTATCAAAAGAAAAAAAGTTATTATCAAGAAATTTTATTTAATCAATAAAAAAACAGGCATATTGCCTGTTTTTCAAAATTAGCGTTTTCCCATAGAACGACGCGTACCACGTGGAGGCATCCATGTTCTATCCGCGTATTGCTCTGGTTTTGGACGCACTTGGTTGTGTACCGCATCATCTGCTTGATTGCTTTCATTCGGCATTGGGAATGGCAATTTCACCAAAGCCTTTTTCTGTTTTGGCTGTTGCTCAGTCATGATTCATTCTCGAAATTTCGATTGCGGTCTATTATAAATGATTTTTATCATTTCTTTTCAAAAAAGCTTCAATTGAGTAAAACAGCAACAAGAACCTTCTTAAATTAAACTTTTTTACATCTAAAAATACCCGTATCCGCAAATTGCTTAATTTTTGCGATAAGATAGTATGCTTTTTATTTTTTAATCCCATAAGAGGAATATTGCCGTGGACGTACGTCTTTCTGATCGTGTCAATGCTATCAAACCGTCCCCTACACTTGCTGTAACTAACAAAGCTGCTGAACTTAAAGCTGCTGGCAAGAACGTGATTGGTTTAGGTGCTGGCGAGCCAGATTTTGATACCCCTCAACACATCAAAGATGCTGCAATTGAAGCGATTAATAATGGTTTCACCAAATATACGGCTGTAGATGGTACTCCTGGGTTAAAAAAAGCAATTATTGCTAAATTGAAGCGTGATAATAATCTTGATTATCAAGCAAACCAGATTTTGGTTTCATGTGGTGGTAAGCAAAGTTTCTTTAACTTGGCACTTGCTCTATTAAACAAAGGCGATGAAGTTATCATTCCAGCACCTTTCTGGGTAAGCTATCCAGATATGGTCATTATTGCTGAAGGTACTCCAGTCATTGTGAAATGTGGTGAAGACCAACGCTTCAAAATCACTCCTGAACAATTAGAAGCTGCTATTACACCTAACACTCGTTTAGTGGTATTAAACAGCCCATCAAACCCAACAGGTATGATTTATAGCAAAGCTGAATTAGAAGCTTTAGCTGAAGTTTTACGTCGTCATCCACAAGTATTTGTTGCATCTGACGATATGTATGAACCGATTCGTTGGGAAGACGAGTTCTACAACATCGCAACTGTTGCTCCAGATTTATATGACCGCACAATTGTTTTAAACGGTGTTTCTAAAGCATATGCAATGACAGGTTGGCGTATTGGCTATGCAGCCGGTCCAGCAAAAATCATTGGTGCAATGAAAAAGATCCAATCACAGTCAACTTCTAACCCAACTTCTATTTCACAAGTTGCTGCTGAAGCTGCATTGAATGGTCCACAAGATGTTTTAGAACCAATGATTGAAGCGTTTAAACGTCGTCATGACTTAGTTGTAAACGGCTTAAACGACATCAAAGGGATCTCTTGCTTACCTGCTGATGGCGCATTCTACGCTTATGCAAACATTCGTCCTCTTATTCGTGCAAAAGGCTTAAAGTCTTGCACAGAATTTTCTGAATGGTTACTTGAAGAAACTGGCGTAGCAGTTGTTCCTGGTGATGCATTTGGTTTAGGCGGTTTTATGCGTATTTCATATGCAACTGCGGACGAAGTACTTGTTGATGCATTAGCACGTATCAAAAAAGCTGCTGAATCAATCGAAGGTGTTGATGCTGCGATTGCATCAATCGAAGCTGAAAAAGCTGCCAAATAAATTAAAAATATAAAAAAAGGCCTCAAAGTTGAGGCCTTTTTTTATAATTAAAATTATTCTAAGTTAAATAAAGCGGCAACCTCAGCCTCGGTCAATTTCTTTGTATCATTTTGAAAATTATAAAAATCAGGCTTTGAATCAATAAAAATTTCTATATCTAGCTTCAAGTCTTTTACTGGTTCATTTAAAGAAAATGCATTGATATTGCAGTAACTTTGATCTTTTGTTCTCCAAAAAATTGTTGTTCCACAAGCATTACAAAAACCTCTTTCACCCCATTCAGAAGAGTTAAAGATACTCAGATGTTTTTGCTGATTAAACTTAAGACTACCTTTGACAACATCAATCGTCATAATGACACCACTCGTTTGTCGACGACACATTGAACAATGACAAACATGTACATCATGATTTTTTAATTCAACTTCAAAAGTTGTTTCTCCACACAAACATTGACCATTCATTATTATTTTCCATAGTAAATTTATATTTTTAGAGTTATAAAATATTCTGCTCAACCAAAATTTACAAGTTTATAAACTATAAAGTGGCCCATATTTCTTGTACTTGTTAACTTGACAATAGAAGTTATAACGCCTAACTTAACATCAAGTTCCATTTTAGAACTTTATTAATTTAAGGACTCAAAAAATGAAAAATCCGATGGAAATGACTGGTCTAGAATTTTTACAAGCTATGATAGAAGGCCATATTCCACCTGCAAGTATTAGTAAAACTATACCTATGCAACCTACTGAAATTTCAGAAGGATCTGTTATTTTTAAAGCCCAAGCAGATCAAAACCATCTAAATCCACTCGGTGGAGTACATGGCGGTTTTGCTGCTACAGTCCTAGATTCAGTGACTGGCTGTGCAGTACATACGATGTTACCTGCGGGTGTAGGTTACGGCACAATCGACCTTAACGTAAAAATGTGCCGCCCTATTCCCCAAAATCAGGCTTTAATTGCAACAGGCAAAGTTATTAATTTAAGTAAAAATTTAGGTATTTCTGAAGGAAAGATTATTGATGAGGAAGGTAAACTGTATGCCTATGCAACAGCAACCTGCATGATTATTCGTCCATAATCGTTAAAGGTAGCCTTAAACCGCTGCCTTTTTTATTGAATCACCGGAATTATCTGGACGTTTACAAGTTTGTGCAATCACATACGGCGCCCAAATATTTTTAAGTTGGAGCTCTATAATTTCTTGATGCTCTACAGACCAAGCTAAAACTTTATTTTTACCCAACAATAACTCACCTTCTAATTGAAAAATATATAAAGATTCAGAGGAGTTTAGTAGTTTCGAGCTTTTTAAAATCTTAAGTGAATTATGCACATTCCATTTAGAGCTAAACCAAAGCTGCAATAAATCGCCTAAATACAAATTCTGCTTTTTGAAAGGATAAGTATTAATCCATGCCCTTTCTACGGGTGTGTAATAAGATTCTGAGTGATTTAAGATATTCAGATAATTGTGTTGATAGAAATCAAAATTAGAAAAAATAGAAGCGATCGTAAGCGTTTTCATACTTATCTCCGATTTAGCCATTTTAGTGCTGGCAAGTTGGTTTAAATCCACACTGTTTGGATTTCTCCAAACGCTTGTTCTTTTTTGAATCTAGCAATTGATTTTTTAAAGTGCAAGTAATTTCTTTACTCACCACTCAACTGATCAAATAAAAAGCATACGACACAAAAATGAAATAAACATGACAATTTAGACTTGACCCTTCTCAAAATCTCCTTATAATCGCATGCAGATTCTCCCATAGCTCAGTCGGTAGAGCGACGGACTGTTAATCCGCAGGTCCCTGGTTCGAGCCCAGGTGGGAGAGCCAAATACTAAAAAGCCCGCAGCATTAAAGCGGGCTTTTTTTTGCCATAAATTTATCAATAACTATAAAAAAATCCTCTATCAGCAGATAGAGGATTTCTTTTTTTCTTAGAGTCTTTGTTAGGTTTAAGCGTCCAATTTAACTCTAAAGAATCTATTCTATTCTCAAATTATTATTCCACTTCAACCACTTTTAAAGGATTAAAAGATTGAGTGGTCGGCATCATTTCAATACGATTAATATTAATGTGTGGAGGTTGTGAAGCAATCCAAGCTACCGTATTTGCAATATCTTCAGGCAAGAGTGGATTCTTTTTATCATATAGGCTGTTTACTTTATCCTCATCACCTTTAAAACGCACAAGAGAAAATTCAGTACCTCCACACAACCCTGGTTCAATATTAGTTACGCGCACACCAGTACCAGCCAAATCAGCACGAAGATTTAGACTAAATTGCTCCACAAATGCTTTGGTTGCCCCATACACATTGCCCCCTGGGTATGGGTATGTACCTGCAATAGAGCCCATATTAATGATTAGACCTGATTTTTTCTTTACCATACTTGGTAAAATTAGTCGGGTAATCGTAACAAGCCCTTTAACATTGGTATCAATCATCGTATACCAATCATCTAATTCTGCTTTATCTGCTGGTTCTAATCCCAATGCCAATCCAGCATTATTCACCAATAAATCAATTTGACCGATTTGAAATTCGGCTGGCAAATCAAGCAATGCCTTATTTATATTTTCTGCCGTATCCGTCATGTCAAATACTAATGGGTAGAATTTCTCACCAAGTTCTTGTTTTAGTTCTTCTAGTTTTTCTGCTCGTCTTCCACAGCCAATAACTTTATATCCTAGCTCAATCAGCTTTTTTGAAATGCTATAACCAAAACCTGCCGATGCGCCTGTAACTAATGCTAACATTCTTATATCCTTAGAAATGATCAACTATTTCAGTTGAACTCATGATGAACATATCAGCCTTTATATTTACACAATATTTATTATTAGCCTAAAAAAATAAAAGTTTTTTAAAAATTTTAAGAGAAATTAAAATCTATAAAAAATATATTTATTAAATAATTATATGCATTAAAAAACTAAAAGCAGAGCATGCTTACTGTCTAAGAGATAATGTTCACCTAATAAAAAAAGTTTACCGTGAAAGGTAAACTTTTTTGTTTGAGACATCCAAGACTAAGCAGGGATACCACTATGAAAACGGAAAGTATTATCTGGCGTTAAAATCAGATTCTTTTCAACTTCACGGATATGATCAATTCGCTGCTGAATATCCTCTTTAGGATCTTTCATTTTTGCAGTTTTTGCCACATCAAGCGCAAGTGCGAGATAGTCTTCAAAATGACGAGACTCTGACTTAAGTAAGTATCGATAATAACGTCCTAACTCATCATCTACACGCGGAGCAAGTGCATAAAAACGCTCACATGAACGAGCCTCTACGAATGCACCAATCACCAGCACATCAATTAAAGCTTCAGGTTCATACGTACGAATCTCTTTACGTAATCCACCTGCATAACGTCCGGCACTTAAACCAGTCCACTCTTGACCACGCTTAGCCATAAGCTCAAGCACTTGTTCATAGTGAAGCATTTCTTCTCGTACAAGCTGAGCAAGTTTTATTTGTAAGTCAGGAAAGAAGCTATAGCGAAACATTAAGTTCATTGCTGTACTAGCCGCTTTCTTTTCACAATTAGCATGATCTTGCATCAAGATATCTAAATTATTGATTGCCTCATCCAACCATGCATTTGGTGTTTGACATCCTAAAAAGGCCACCACAGGTTGCATTAATTCATCGTAATTGATACTCGACATAACCAACTATCCTGCTGCCTGAATCGCTGTTTTCATATCTTTAACAGCTTGAACCAGACCTACAAAAACACTTTCAGCAATAATTGAATGACCAATGTTTAATTCATGAATTTGTGGAATAGCTGCAATTGGTGCAATATTTTTAAGGTTAAGGCCATGACCAGCATTTACAACCAAACCTTTTGAAGCTGCATATTCAACGCCTTTGATAATACGCGCCAACTCAGCTTGTTGATCTTGCTCTGTTTCCGCATCTGCATATGCACCCGTATGTAACTCAATCGTAGGTGCACCACACGCAACTGCTGCATCAATTTGAGCTAAATCAGCATCAATAAATAATGATACGTCGCAACCAATAGCCGCTAAAGTTTGAGTTGCAGCTTTAACTTTTTCAAAGTTACCCACTACATCCAAACCACCTTCAGTTGTTACTTCTTGACGTCTTTCAGGAACAAAACATACGTGCTGAGGCTGAATTTCTTTCGCAAACTCGACCATTTCATCAGTAACAGCCAACTCTAGGTTCATACGCGTTTTTAATAATGGACGCATGCGACGTACATCGTCATCTTGAATATGGCGACGGTCTTCACGCAAATGCAAAGTAATCCCCTCTGCACCAGCTTGTTCACAAATAAGAGCAGCTTCCACAGGGTCTGGATAAGTAGTACCGCGCGCCTGTCTCAAAGTAGCAACATGGTCTATGTTTACACCAAGCAATGCAGCCATAAATAAATCCTAATTACGATTGAGTTTGAGTATTTTGAATCCACAATTGTCGACTTTTTAGGGGACGATCTCCTAAAAGCGATGTAATCATTTGACGGTATAGTTTACCTAATAATTGCAATTGTTCGTGAGAAAAATCCTGACCTTGCTCATAATCCAACATAGATAAAATTGCTTTACCTGACAATGAGGAACGGCTTGCCTGAACAATGGGCGCAAAACCTTCAGTCACCTGAAATTGATAAAACTGGTGGGCCTGTATTGGCTGTTGTTGAGTATCAATTGAGAAATCAATCGCGTAACCCAGCTCAGGAAGCAAAACATGTTCGAACTGACGCAAAATCTGTCTCAGAAATAGATCAGGATTTTCGTGGGAAGATAATTGCTGTAATTGAAGCAAAGTTAATTGATATTGCTCAAAAGATTGCGGCATTGCCTCTTCTAATGGGCAAAGTCTAAGAACAATTTCATTGAGATAAAAACCAGCAAAAAAAGCATCACCAAAAAAGAAAACAGGCTGATTTAATATTTCCAGCTTAGTAAAATTTTTGAGTTCACTTTTACCCGTGGCTTGAAGCCGAATAGGCTGATATTGAGGGGGCGGAGTCTGCCTTAAGATGCCATCGACTCGCCCATATTCCTGAGTAAAAAGATGCACAATATGACTTTTTTCGCGGTACTTACGGTGATGAATCATATATCCATGGAGGACTTCATTGCGCATCATAAAAAGAATCTATTCCTCAGATTCTTTTTCTTTTTTGTCATCCTCATCATCACCATCAGGAATAACAGCACCTACAACAGCTGCTGTACCTTTAACTACACCTTTAGTAGTTTTATAGGCGATACCTACTGGTACGGTTACAAGCTTATATACACAACCTTGTAACATCAATGTACATCCAACTATAGCAATTAACGATGTAATTGTTTTCATACCAGCATCCTTATCCTTTAGATATCACTATACCCTAAGCTTTTTAGAGCACGCTCATCATCAGACCAACCACCCTTCACTTTTACCCAAAGTGTGAGCATAATTTTTTGCTCAAACATTTTTTCCATGTCTTTACGAGCATCCATACCAATCGTTTTAAGCTTGGCACCTTTTTCACCAATCACAATGGCTTTTTGACCAGCGCGGTCTACAAAAATCGTTGCATCGATATAGGTACAAGCTGGTTTCAAACGACCAGTTTTTTCATTAACAGTTGCTTCTTCCGTTTTGAAAGATTCAATTTGTACTGTTAAATCATAAGGAAGCTCTTCACCCAACTGACGCATGATTTTTTCGCGAATAATTTCACTTGCTAAGAAACGTTCAGAGCGGTCAGTAATCTGATCAAAAGAATACAATGGTGGTTGGTAAGGAAGGTACTTCTCAATCGTTTCACTCAAGTGTTCTAAGTTTGCACCACGCAAAGCAGAAACAGGAACAATCTCAGCAAAATTCATAAGTTTGGCACGTTCTTGAATGAGAGGAAGAATCTCTCTTTTATCTTCAAAAGTGTCAGCCTTATTAATGACCAAAATAACTGGCATTTCAGCGTTCTTGAGTTTTTCAAGCACTAAATCATCGTTTTGAGTCCACTTATAAGCATCAATAACGAATAAAACTAAGTTAACGTCACGTAATGCAGAATGAGCAGCACGGTTCATCATTTTATTAATAGCACGCACTTCTTTTTTATGCATACCTGGGGTATCTACATATACCGCCTGCATCTTTTCGCGAGAATCAATACCAATAATTTTATGACGTGTTGTTTGAGGTTTACGCGAAGTAATAGAGAGCTTTTGACCCAATAAATGGTTCATGAGGGTAGATTTACCCACATTTGGACGTCCCACAATCGCCACAAATCCGCTCTTAAAATCCGAAGGGATTGTTACGCCTTTGGAACTAAAAAATTGATCAATCAGATTATTAGGATCTTGGTTTTCATTTGAATCTGGATTGATTTGATCAGAATGCATCGACATGCAGGTTATTGCTCCAATAACTTTAAAATTTCCGCCGCTGCTGCCTGCTCGGCAAAACGACGACTTGAACCCTCACCATAAATCTTCGGTAAACCATCTACCACACATTCCACTTTAAAGTGCTGATGAGGTGCATCACCCTGAATATCTACAACCTCGTAAACAGGGAGAGGTTTTTTACGTGCTTGTAGATACTCTTGTAAACGTGATTTCGGATCTTTGAGTTGATCCGTAGGTTCTATATGGTCTAAATAGGGTATGTACCATTTTAGCACAATATCTTTAAGTAAGTTGAGATCACCACTATCAAGATAAATTGCACCAATAATCGCTTCTACCGTATCTGCTAATATTGACTCACGATGATGACCACCAGATTTCAACTCGCCTGTACTTAATATTAAACACCGACTAAGTTGCAAATCGGTTGCAATCTTACCTAATGCTTCTTGGCGAACTAAGGTCGCACGCATACGCGTGAGACGACCTTCATTTTCATTTGGATAGGCATGATATAGATAATTAGCGATTATCATGCCTAATAATGAATCGCCGAGAAACTCTAAGCGCTCGTAATTGTATTTGTGACTCACCGAACGATGAGTCAAAGCTAACTGTAACAATTCAAGCTGCTTAAATTGATATCCGATTCGACTCAGTAAGCGAGGATCACTTAGTTTGAACTGATGTTTTATCAAAACTCTTCTCAAATGTTAAAACTAAATCAATATTAAATAAGAAAGGTTTTCTTACTTCATATTTCTTTTTGACCGTTAGACCTGACTGATTAAACACTTGAGCGATCTCTTTAAAGTGGAGATCACGAATATTGTTCATTTCGAGTCGCTGATCCATTTGTGTTACAAACTTTTGTGGTGTGATCTCAGAAGAGCTTTCTTGTAAAAGCTCTTCTATCTGATTATTAATCAGCCGATCATCCCAATATGCTGGCCAAACTGCAAGTACAGCTTTTACTGCAACTGCAAATATAACCACCCCAAATAAAATTGCTAAATACGAAGTACCCTGTTGTGCCTTACGCATTTCTTTTTTTCCTAATGGTTGTTTTTAATCTATTTTTCCATTTCGGCTAAAGTTAGGAAGGTGTAAGCCCGGTTCTTTATGCATCCACACATAGAATGCTCGTCCTGTTAAGTTTTCTTCAGGAACGAACCCCCAGAAACGACTGTCTGCACTTTGATCTCGGTTATCCCCCATTGCAAAGTAATGTCCTTTTGGTACAGTCACTTCCCAATATAAACCGTCTTGGTTCGCATATTTACCATTTTCAACATAGTTGATAAACGGTGCTTGGCGCGCCACATTTACGCCTTCAAGCTCACGCATCGTAAAGGTATGCTCACCAATCGTCTCTTTATGATAAATAGACGTTGGCGTATCCATAACATCTTTTTCACGACTGAACTGTGTTAATACTTTCGGTACTTTCTGCCCATTAATAATCAATTGCCCATGGTCATAAACAATATGATCACCAGGTAAACCGATTACACGTTTAATATAGCTAATAGTCGGTTGAGGTGGATAACGGAATACAATTACATCACCACGCTTTGGTTCACCAACATCAATAATTTTCTTATTAACAATAGGTAAACGTACACCATAATCAAATTTATTCACCAGAATAAAATCACCAGTTTCTAGAGTTGGCACCATAGAGTCCGATGGAATATTAAATGGTTCATAAAGAAATGAACGGAGTATAAGTACTACAGCTAAAACTGGCCAAAAGTCATAGGCCCATGTAATGACAAAATTTTCGTTCCCGCGTCCTTTATTTGCACGCTGTTTTAATACAAGTTTATCTAACAACCACACTGCAAATAGAATCAGCGTAACTGGAACAAGAATTAAATTAAAATCAAAATCCACATGACCTCACTCGCAGCCTCGCTGCTTGTATTACAGTGGGGAAAGGAAATTGTTCACTTCCCCCACCCTTATTTCTTATCTTTCTACTTTCAATACAGCCAAGAACGCTTCTTGTGGAATTTCAACACTTCCCACTTGTTTCATACGTTTCTTACCTTCTTTTTGTTTAGAAAGTAGTTTTTTCTTACGTGAAACGTCACCACCATAACATTTTGCCAATACGTTTTTACGCATCGCTTTTACGGTAGAACGGGCAATAATTTGCGCACCGATTGCTGCCTGAATAGCAACATCGAACATTTGGCGAGGAATTAAGTCTTTCATTTTCTCAACCAATGCAATACCACGATGGCGTGCATCATTACGGTGACAAATCATAGCCAAGGCATCAACCTTTTCGCTATTAATTAACACATCAACCTTAACTAAAGCTGAACTTTCAAAACGTACAAAGTTATAGTCTAAAGATGCAAAGCCACGAGAGCATGACTTTAATCTGTCAAAGAAATCCATAACGACTTCAGCCATCGGGATTTCAAATGTAATAGAAACTTGGTTACCCAAGAATTTCATATCTTTTTGTACACCACGACGTTCGATACATAGTGTCATTACGTTCCCTAAATATTCTTGAGGAACAAGGATATGACACTCCGCAATTGGTTCACGTAAATCTTCTACAGTCGATCCATCTGGCATTTTTGATGGACTATCGATGTAAATCGTTTCGCCTTTTTTGGTTAATGCTTCATAAATTACGGTAGGTGCTGAACTGATGAGATCAAGATCGTACTCACGCTCTAAACGCTCTTGTACAATTTCCATGTGCAGCATACCTAAGAAGCCACAACGGAAACCAAAGCCTAAAGCATCTGAACTTTCTGGTTCAAAGAATAAAGCCGAATCATTGATCTGTAATTTTTGTAATGCTTCACGGAATGGTTCAAAGTCACTGGCATCAATCGGGAAAAGACCAGCATATACTTGCGGTTTAACCTTTTTGAAACCCGGTAAAGTTGCAACGTCTGGTGTAGAAGCAAGAGTAATTGTGTCACCTACTGGCGCACCAAAAATATCTTTAATACCCGCAATAACAAAACCTACTTCACCAGCTTCAAGAATATCTGTTTCAGTATGCTTAGGATTAAATACACCTACAGACGTGACCGGATGAGTTTGTCCTGTCGATTTAACCAACATTTTGTCGCCCTTGCGGATACGACCTTGTTTAATACGAACAAGAGAAACTACGCCTAAGTAGTTATCAAACCATGAGTCGATAATTAATGCTTGTAATGGTGCTTCACGATCACCTTCTGGCGCCGGAATAACATCGACTAAACGCTCGAGTACACCTTCAACACCTAAACCAGTTTTTGCTGAACAGGTTGGTGCATCTGTCGCTTCAATCCCGATAATTTCTTCAATTTCATGAATTACACGTTCAGGTTCAGCCTGTGGTAAATCAATTTTATTTAGAATAGGAAGAACTTCTAGACCTTGTTCAATTGCTGTATAACAGTTTGCAACTGATTGAGCTTCAACGCCTTGTGCTGCATCTACAACCAATAGTGCACCTTCACATGCAGCTAATGAACGAGAAACTTCATAGGAGAAGTCAACGTGCCCAGGCGTATCAATAAAGTTAAGTTGGTATTCCTGACCATTTGGATGGGTGTAATACAGCGTGACAGAAGCGGCTTTAATGGTAATCCCACGTTCACGCTCAAGCTCCATTGAGTCTAAGACTTGGGCTTGCATTTCACGATCTTGTAGACCGCCACACATCTGAATAAAACGGTCAGCCAATGTAGACTTACCATGGTCAATGTGGGCAATAATCGAGAAATTTCGTATATTTTTGATATCGACGGATTTTTTAGCTTGCGCCATGGGTTACCTTGAGAAAATATAGAGTGCTATGTAGCTTGTTTTAATACACAGCCAAAGCGGTTAAATAAATTGCGTGAGATTATAACAGATGCATATTTTAAAGTATCCAAAATAATCATTAGCTTTGTACTTATGTTTTAAAAAAGGACAGTCAAAGTAAGCGTATTACTTCAAATTATTGAGCATACGAAACGGTGAAATCATAAGGATTTATACTTGAATCAAGCGGCTTGTATGCATGGGTAAAAGTTGGCGACATCCGTTTTGGACGTCCTGTAGCAATTTCAATACACGCCCATTTGGTATTTCCAACAAATAATACGGCCTGATCTGATGGACGAAAAAACACATACTGGCGGAACGAATAAAGTGCATTAATGTCATCTAACCATGTACGTAATACAATTTGTTCGCCTTCAAACGCAGCTTTACGATATTGCACATGATGCTCAACCGCGACCATTGCATGTTTTAACTCAAGATACTTAGTTACCCCTACTCCCAAAGTTTCAACATGAGCAGCAGCTACATCTTGCATCCATTGAACATACATCACATTATTTACATGTCCCAACGCATCAATGTGATGTGGCTGCACCTGAATATGTAAATCAAAAATACTACTCACAAATGAACACTCTTATTTATTAACCTTAAAACTGAAATAAGTGTAGGTAGATATCGCTAAACGCTCAAGATAAATAACAAAAACCACCCATTTCAGGGTGGTTTATCGATTGGGTTGAGGATTATTGAATACGTAAACCAAGCATTGCGCGCTGTCCCTGACGAATAATAGCAACACGTGCTACGGTATTTTTTGGCAAGTTAGAAACAACTTTTGCAAAATCCTGACTATTTAAAATTTGGTTATTATTGACTTGAGTAATCACATCGCCCGGGATGATATTCGACAATGATGCTAAACCACCACGGCGAACATCTTGTACATAAATACCACCTTTTACGCTCAACGCATTTTTTTCCGGTTCAGCTAGATCACGAATACTCATGCCTAAAACTGGCCCCTTAGATGCAGCACCTTGTACACCAGTAGCAGGTGTTTCATCTGGCGCAGTCGTTAAGGTTGCTGAAATATTACGTGTTTTATCATCACGTAACACTTCAAACTGAACGGTTTGATTTGGCTGTACTTTGTTTAATGCATAGAGTAAATCACTCGTACGGAGTACAGGTGCACCATTTAGTTTTAAAATGACATCTCCAGCTCTTAGCCCTGCTTTTTGTGCAGGTGAGTTCGGAGAAATTTGCGTAATTAAAGCACCTTCAGGTTTTGGTAATTTGTAGGCATCAGCAAGGTTTCGATCAATATCTTGCATCATCACCCCAAGATAAGAGCGTGTGACTTTACCTTTTGTTTTCAGCTGGTCTGCAACATCCATTGCTACATCAATCGGAATAGAGAAAGACAAGCCCATATAGCCGCCAGTACCACTAAATATTCGAGAGTTTACCCCGACCACTTCACCATTTTGATTAAATAATGGACCACCAGAGTTACCTGGGTTTAAAGCCACGTCAGTTTGAATAAACGGCACCGAGGTTTCACCGCTCATGTTTCTTGATTTTGCACTGACAATACCGGCCGAAGCTGAGTAATCAAAACCAAAAGGCGAACCAATAGCTAGAACCGGTTCTCCGACACGTAAGCGATCAACATTTCCTACTCGTAAAGCTGGATAGTTAGTTCCATTGACCTTTAACAAAGCAACGTCTGTACGCTCATCACTACCCACTACGGTTGCATCAATTTCACGGCGGTCATTTAGAGTGATGCTGATACGAGAGGCATTTTCAATCACATGGTGGTTTGTGAGTAAATAGCCATCTTTACTAATGAAGAATGCACTTCCGTAAGCTGTCTTTTCTTGTGGACCTCGTTGCTGTGGAATGATGACCTGATTGCCAAAGAAACGTTTTAAAATTTCAGGAACTTGCTGCTGCAACAGTTCATCCTGAGTCATTTTTTTTACGACGTTCACACTCACAACTGCTGGACTAACTTGTTCAACGAGGTTTGAAAAATCAACAGCAGCATTTGCTTGAACAGCAGCAACTGTAAATACCGCTGCATACATTCCTTGTTGTAAATAGCGAGATTTCATTCGGTGCTCACCCACAATTTGGTCTACGAGAATAAGAATAAAACTGTTGTATCACAACGCTTTGGGGTTGTGCGTAACAATATGTTTATTTGTAATACATCATCACAAGGATTATTTTACGCATTGCAACTTTTTAAGCCAATTGCAATTTTTCTCTGAGTTAGAGCGCTTAAGCTCTTGCCTTTTTAGGTAAAAAGGGGTGTCATTAGCGGACGTTTTAAATTGATGCGAATGGACATGCCTAATTTACAGACAATTCACCACTTTGACGTGATTATTGTGGGCAGCGGCGGCGCTGGTTTAAGTCTGGCTTTATCGTTACCAAATCATTTTAATATTGCAGTTTTAGCCAAAGCTGCTCTAACCGAAGCAAGTACCTTTTATGCTCAAGGTGGCGTTGCTGCTGTTCTTGATGAGACTGACTCTATTCAACAGCACATTAATGACACTATGATTGCAGGCGCTCATTTATGTGAAATGGACGCAGTACAACATACCGTAGAAGGTGGCCGCCCTTCTGTTGATTTTCTTTTAAAACAAGGCGTTCAATTTACCCTAGATGAGGATGAGCAACTTCACTTAACTCGCGAAGGTGGTCACTCGCAGCGTCGCATTATCCATTCTGCTGATGCAACAGGCAAAGCCATTTCAACCACTTTAGTTGAGCGTGCCAAAGAACGTAAAAATATTACTATTTTTGAAAATTATATTGCGATTGATTTAATCACCTCGCATAAATTAGGCCATACCGACCAAGCGAATCGTGCTATTGGTTTATATGCATTAGATGAAAATACTGAAAAGGTTCATACCTTCCTTGCACCATTCACCGCGCTGGCTTGCGGCGGTGCGATGAAGGCTTATCTATACACATCTAATCCAGATATTGCCACAGGTGATGGTATTGCAATGGCTTTCCGTGCAGGTTGCCGCGTTGCCAATATGGAATTTAATCAGTTCCACCCAACTTGTCTGTATCATCCTCAAGCACGCTCATTTTTAATTACCGAAGCTATGCGTGGTGAAGGTGCTTATTTGCGCTTACCTGATGGCGAACGTTTTATGTTGCGTTTTGATGATCGTGCAGAACTAGCTCCTCGCGATATTGTGGCACGTACCATTGACCATGAAATCAAACGTCTCGGTATTCGCCACGTGTGGTTAGACATTACCCACAAATCACCCGAGTTTATTAAAGAGCACTTCCCTACACTTTATGCACGATTGCTTGAGTTAGGTATCGACATTACCAAAGATATGATTCCGGTGGTTCCGGCCGCCCACTATACATGTGGTGGTGTTGTGGTTGACTCAAATAGCCAGACGGATATTGAAGGTCTCTATGCAATTGGTGAAACATCTTATACAGGCTTACATGGTGCAAACCGTATGGCAAGTAACTCATTACTTGAGTGCTTCGTTTACGGTATGAGTGCGGCAAAAGACATCGAAAATAAATTTGATGAAAACTTCAAATTACCTGAAGTACCAACTTGGGATGACTCACAAGTAACCAACCCTGATGAAGATGTTGTGATTTTACAAAACTGGGATGAGTTACGTTCAACCATGTGGAACTACGTTGGTATTGTCAGAACCACAAAACGTTTAGAACGTGCTTTACACCGTATTGAAATGTTAAAGCGTGAAATCACTGAATATTATCAAGACTACCGTGTTAGCAAAAACCTGATCGAGCTGCGTAACCTTGTTTTAGTATCTGAAATGATTGTTCGCTGTGCTATGCAACGTAAAGAATCACGTGGTCTACATTACACGCTCGATTATCCGGAAACTTCCAGCGAGATTCGTAAAACGGTTTTAACTCCTCCAAATTTTGCAGTAGAACAGCCATTAGTTAATACTGACATTTAAGCTGTTCTTCTACAAAAAAGCACAGCCAGGGCTGTGCTTTTTATTTGGTTTAATATTTATGGTCTAGGTGGAATTGAATAAGTCGCAGTCACATGCGCCACAGGTTCATCCAGACCGACCGAATAAATCCAGACCTCTCCGACAACCAAGCTCTTTCCGACTTTCATGAGTTTACATTCACTACGTAAGTCTTGATCACCTGCAGGTTTTCTTAAAAAATTAATATTAAAGTTGGTCGTCACAGCTAAACCAACAATACCGATCTCACCTAATATCGCAATATATAAAGCAAAATCAGCCAAAGTCATCATGGTTGGGCCAGATATGGTGCCACCAGGACGCTGATGCCTTTGATCGACATGATAGTAAACAACTGCAGCTTTGGGAGTGACTGATTCAATTGTGCAATGTTCAAGACTTGGTGGAAATTCCTTTTCAAGAAATGCCACGATTTCTTCTTTTGAGCTTTTCATCCTTGTTATTCTTCAATCTATAAATCATATTTAAGATAGCATAAGAAAATTACAGATATTTTCTATGACGATTTAAATCAGAATTAACATCATTTTTCACCACTCCTATATTTTTATAAGAGTGGCTCATCCAATTTGCTTACCGTAAATATTGCAAAGCCTGCTCAAACACCTGATCAGGACTTTGGGTTGCATCTATTCGCTTAATACGTTCCGGTTCAGCCTTCCATAAGGTTTCATAACCTTCACGAACCTTAGTAAAGAAGCTTAACTTTTCTTGTTCAAAACGGTCTAAAGCTCCGCGTTCACGTGCACGGTTCATACCAAGTTCAATCGGTGCATCTAACCAGAAAGTCACCTCCGGCATGCGTGAAACGAAGTTCTGATTTAAAAGCTGTAATTTATCTTGGCTTAAACCGCGACCAGAACATTGATAAGCAAAACTCGCATCGGTAAAGCGATCACTTAATACAATTTTGTTAGCTTCTAAAGCAGGCAAAATAACCTGTTGTAAGTGTTGAGCACGTGCTGCATAAATGAGTAATAACTCAGTATCATGACTCATATTTTCATCATGATTCACAGCCAAAAGCATTGAACGAATTTGTTCAGCTAACGGTGTACCCCCCGGCTCTCGAGTTAAAACAACTTGTTTGCCTTGCTCTTCAAAATGCTGATGAATTTTTCGAATGAGTGTAGTTTTACCTACCCCTTCCGTGCCTTCAAAGCTGATAAACATCTCTTTTCCTTATTTCTTCGATCTCAACACGGATAAATAATCCTGCACAGCTTGATTATGTGCTTGCAAGCTTGCCGTAAATTTATGTCCACCATTACCAGTCGCAACAAAATAGATGTTATTTGAATCATCTGGATGTAATGCTGCTTCAATTGCCTTTTGGCTTGGCAAAGCAATTGGAGTTGGCGGTAAACCATTAATAGTATAAGTATTATATGGTGTTGGAGTACGCAGGTCTTCTCGGGTAATGTTGCCTTTATAGTTATTACCCATTCCATAAATAACAGTTGGATCTGTTTGTAAACGCATACCAATTTTTAAACGGCGGACAAAAACTCCAGAAACTTGTGTAAGTTCACTGTCTAAACTCGTTTCTTTCTCAACAATAGAAGCCATAATTAATGCTTCATATTTATCTTTATACGGTAAATTCGGCGCGCGATTTGCCCAAGCTGTATCTAGAGCTTTTATTTGACGATGATATAAATCGGTAAGAATTTTCTTGTCAGTCTCGCCTTTGGCAAAGAAATAAGTATTCGGCGCGAACAAGCCCTCTGGATGATCGTAAGGAATCCCAAGCGCTTTCATGAGCTGATCATTAGGCAAATCTAATATTGTATTTTTTACATTTTTATCATTTTTGAGTGCAGTAATAAGCTGCTTAAAAGTTGTACCTTCAATGACTAAGACACGGTTCATCTGAGCATTATCAGCATCAGACAACATCTCTAACACTTGTCTTACGCTCATCCCTTGTTCAATTTCATACACACCAACTTTCATGCTGTCATGAATCATAAACTTCTGATAAAGCTTCAATACGATAGGAAAGCTAACTTTGTCCTCTTTTGCCAAACGATCAATAAAACCAGAATAAGTTTCTCCAGATGTAATCGATAACATCTGTTTTTTTCCTTCAACAGGATAAGCCTTAAACAAGCTTGACCATAAAATGGCAAACGTAAAGATTAAAACAATAAAAAGGCCAATTAGAACCAATCGCTTAGAAAATTTTGGAGCTTGTTTTTTGTTATTTTTCTTGGCGTTTTTTGCTTTCGTATTCACGGGTGGCTTCGGCATATTAATGAATCTGATTTAAGTTAAGGATATGAAATAAATCTATGCATGCCTGTGTATCTAGCATTTTCTCGCCTAAATGAGTAACCACTCGCATAGGGTTTAAAGCATTACAAAAGAATAGACTTTGTATTTCAGATACTTCATCTAACTCAATTACACGTACTTCACAGGCAATACCATGGTGCTGCATACGCGCCAGAATTTCTGCCCGCATTACACCGTGGACGCCATTATAACGAAGTTCAGGAGTAATCCATCTATCATTTAAACGAATAAAACAATTACTACTGACCCCTTCAACAATATAACCTTGTACATCAGTAACTAATGCTTCAGCCCACCCGAGTTGATCTGCTTCTTTTTTTAGCAATACTTGTTCAAGGCGGTTTAAAGATTTAAGCCCAACTAAGCTCGGCATGGTTAAACCTAGGGCCTGATTTAAAACACCACACTGGATAGAGTCAGGCACAACCAGCTCTAAAGCTTTTGGATAAAACCAGATATAAATATCGGCCTCATGTTTTGGTAAACTATAACCGCGGTCGCCTTCCCCACGACTAATCACAATTTTTAAAGTGCCATTGAGTACGAGGTTCTGCTTTTGCAGCTGCTGTAAACTCAGTTCAATTAATTCAAAATTTACTGTCAAAGACAGTTTTTGACATGCAAGTTTTAGACGTTGCCAGTGCCTTTCTTTAAGCTCAATTTGGTTTTGAAAAACACGAATTGTAGTAAAGCATCCATCTCCATAATGAAAGGCTCGATCTAATAAAGGAATAGTCTCAACGGGTTGCCCATTTTTAAAACACCACATGTTTGTTCCATCCTTTGCTAAAAGCCGCACAACAATACAACACCTTTCATTTAAATAATAAATGATTGATTTTAAAAAATTATACCCATTTCGTATCTACTTTTGAAACTTGTTATATATCAAGATTTAAGAATAGTTTATCTCTTATTATTATTTCTATTTTTTTCATATTAAATTCGTTTTTTATTATTTTTTTAGAATAAAGACTAGCGCTATTCTGCGTTCATGTTTTGAACATTTCATATTTTTTGAGGACTTATCTCATGCGTTTTTCTCAATTAAAAGTCGGGGTTATCGCTGCACTTCTTTCTGTTTCGTCATTTGCAGCCCAAGAATTTTTAAACGTTTCTTACGATCCTACTCGTGAGCTATATACAGATTTCAACAAACAGTTCGGTACTTACTGGAAACAACGTACTGGTCAAGATATTGAGTTTAAGCAATCACACGGCGGCTCTGGTAAACAGGCTCGTGCGGTTATCGATGGCTTAAATGCAGATGTGGTGACATTAGCACTTGCAGCAGATATTGATGAAATTGCTGAAAAAGCAAAACTACTTCCAACTAACTGGCAGAAAAAACTGCCACAGAACTCAACGCCATATACATCAACGATTGTGTTTTTGGTGCGTAAAGGCAACCCAAAGCAAATTAAAGACTGGGCTGATTTAATCAAACCAGGTGTAGAAATCATTACACCAAACCCAAAAACCTCTGGTGGTGCTCGTTGGAACTATCTTGCAGCTTGGGCTTGGGCAAAACATCAACCAGGTGGCAATGACGCGAAAGCACAAGAATACGTTCGCCAAATTTATAAACACACTAAAGTTCTAGACTCTGGTGCTCGCGGTGCGACGACTACTTTCGCTGAGCGTGGCATTGGTGATGTATTACTGGCTTGGGAAAATGAAGCTCATTTAGCTATTCGTGAACAGCCGGGCAAATTTGAAATTATTACTCCGTCTCTTTCGATCTTAGCTGAACCTCCAGTTGCAATTGTGGAGAAGAATGCAGCTAAAAAAGGCAACTTAACCATTGCTAAAGGTTATCTCAACTATTTGTACTCGCCTGCTGGTCAAGAAATTGCAGCACGTAACTTCTACCGTCCTCGTAACGCAGCTGTTCTTAAAAAATACAGCAATGTATTTAAGCCATTGAAGCTTGTAACAATCGATAAAGAGTTTGGTGGTTGGACAAAAGTACAAAAACAACACTTTGATAATGGTGGTGTTTTCGATCAAATCGTGAAAATCAATAGTGCAGAGAAGTAATTCTTTGCACTAAAAGTAAGGAGAACAGACATGATTCACACTGTAATTGTTCCGGGTGTAGGTGGCAGTGAACATCAGCATTGGCAATCTTGGTTGCAGCGTCAACTCGTGTCTAGTTCTCGTGTTGAGCAAAAAAACTGGGATAGACCTGTATTAAGCGAATGGGTTGAGCAATTCGTTAAAACAGTTCAAGCAGCTCAAGCTCCTGTTCAAATTGTTGCACATAGTTTCGGATGCTTAACGAGTGTAGCTGCTTTAGCTGAGCATCCAGAATTAAAAAGCCAAGTTAAGAAACTAATTTTAGTCGCTCCAGCGAATCCAGCACGCTTTGGGGAAGCAGGGTTTGCTCGCCATAGCTTGACCGACTACAAAGATTATTTTCATCAGTTAAAAATTGATGTACCTGCAACGCTACTCATTAGTGAAAATGATCCATGGCTCGGCTTTTTTGATGCGTTACAACTTGCGAAATCATGGAAATTAAATCCCGTTAATCTTGGTGAGGTGGGTCATATTAATGTTGCCTCAGGTTTTGGGCCATTTCCAGATTTGCTGAATTATTTGATTCCAGAAGATTCGATGTGTAGTCACTCATCTATCGACCCGGTAAAAACACATTTCTCTTTGAAATTTGCTTAATACCAATCTTTATACCGCACTGTTTATCTTTATTTATTCGCTTACTGGTTTCAGAAGGCTTTTCTCTTTGAGGAAATATCATGTCGCAGCGATCCCGAGTGCTGCCTGGGTTTGGTCTATCTTTGGGCTTCACCCTCGCCTACGTTTCTTTTATTGTGCTTATTCCATTAGCCGCAGTCTTTATCAAATCATTTGGAATCGGATGGGACGGGCTATGGGAAATTTTAACCTCAGAGCGCATCTTAAAATCGCTTCAACTCAGCTTTAGTTCAGCTTTAATCGCAGCATTTATTAATGTTGTGTTTGGTCTGCTTTTGGCTTGGTGTCTTGTTCGTTACAACTTCCCTGGAAAGCGTCTAGTTGATGCATTGGTCGATTTACCTTTTGCGCTTCCGACCGCAGTTGCAGGTATTGCACTGACTTCACTCTATGCACCTACTGGTTGGTTAGGTCAATATCTTGAACCACTTGGTATTCAGGTTGCCTATACACCTATCGGGATTACGCTAGCGTTGGTCTTTATTGGTATTCCATTTATTGTTCGAACCGTTCAGCCGGTACTTAGCGATATTGAAACCGAACTTGAGGAAGCAGCTTCAGCACTTGGTGCAAATCGCTGGCAGACGATTACTAAAATTATTTTACCAATATTACTACCTGCTCTATTTACAGGCTTTGCTTTAGCGTTTGCTCGCGGCGTGGGTGAGTATGGTTCTGTTATTTTTATTGCAGGTAACCAACCTTTTAAAACGGAAATTGCACCGCTGATGATCATTTCTCGTCTTGAAGAATATGATTATGCAGGCGCAACGACCATTGCAGCAGTCATGTTAGTTCTCTCTTTTATCATCCTATTTGTCATTAACTTACTTCAAGCATGGGCAAACCGTCGTACAGGGAGAAACATCACATGAATTTACATACCGACAGTAATGCACTTGCCTTGAAGTTACAGTCTCGTGATGCAACACGTGAGCCAACTTGGGTACGTTATACCCTCATTACAATCGCACTGATTTTTTTCGTAAGTTGCCTCATATTGCCACTCATTCTGGTTTTCGTAGAAGCATTTAAACAAGGACTAGAAGTCTATGTTCAGGCTTTGATTGATCCAGATACGTTATCAGCAGTGAAATTAACATTACTCACCGCAGCAATTGCAGTTCCAATTAACGTGATATTTGGTGTTGCTGCAGCTTGGGCTGTTTCTAAATTCCAATTTAGAGGCAAGGCTATTTTAACCACCATTATTGACATGCCTTTTTCGGTTTCACCCGTTATTGCAGGTTTAATGATTGTTCTAATTTTTGGTGCTCAAGGTTGGTTCGGCGGCTGGTTAATGGATCATGACATCAAGATTTTATATGCCGTACCTGCAATTGTTTTAGCAACCATTTTTATTACAGTTCCATTTGTGGCACGTGAGTTAATTCCACTCATGGAAGCTCAGGGAACAGAGGAAGAAGAAGCAGCAATTGTACTCGGTGCATCAGGTTGGCAAACCTTTTGGAAGGTCACACTCCCTAACATTAAATGGGGTCTGATTTACGGCGTGATTTTGTGTAATGCCCGTGCCATGGGTGAGTTTGGCGCAGTATCAGTGGTTTCTGGTCATATCCGTGGTGAAACCAATACCCTGCCACTTCATGTAGAAATTTTATATAACGAGTACACCTTTAGCGCAGCCTTTGCCGTGTCCTCACTGCTTGCCTTCTTAGCTCTTTTAACACTGATTTTAAAAACTTGGTTAGAGCTACATCAAGATAAACCAGAACCACATTCAACTGATTCGTAAGGAATGAAATCATGAGTATTCAAGTTAAAAATATTGAAAAACACTTTGGTGCATTCCATGCGCTTAAAAATATTTCCCTAGATTTTCCAGAAGGTGAACTGGTTGCGCTACTCGGGCCATCTGGATGCGGTAAAACAACGCTACTCCGTATTATTGCAGGTCTAGAATCAGCCGATGGTGGTCAAGTGCTACTTGAAGGCGAAGATGCAACCAATGTACATGTGCGTGAGCGTCAGGTTGGCTTTGTATTCCAGCATTATGCTTTATTCCGCCATATGACCGTATTTGACAATATTGCCTTTGGTTTACGTGTTCGACCTCGTGCAACACGCCCTTCGGAAGCTGAAATTAAAAAACGTGTCACTCGTTTACTTGATCTAGTCCAACTGGGCTTTTTAGCAGACCGCTACCCTGCTCAGCTTTCAGGCGGACAACGTCAGCGTATTGCTTTAGCACGGGCTTTGGCAGTAGAACCTCGTGTTTTACTACTCGATGAACCATTTGGTGCGCTAGATGCTAAAGTCCGTAAAGAGTTACGCCGCTGGTTACGCAACTTACATGATGAATTGCATATCACTTCAATTTTCGTAACTCACGATCAGGAAGAAGCACTTGAGGTTGCAGACCAGATTATTGTCATGAATAAAGGCAATGTTGAGCAGATCGGTTCACCTCGTGAAGTTTATGAAAAACCTGCAACGCCATTTGTGTTTGATTTCTTGGGTCAGGCAAATCGATTTGAAGGTGAACATACGGAAGGTATCATCCGTATCGGTAATGACCGTATTCAATTACCAACAGCAGTTGAGGCACCTCAAGGAAAAGTGATTGCTTTTGCTCGTCCAGATGAGTTACATATTCACTCGCAACCGCAAGCAAATACCATTGAAGCGACTTTTGTACGTGAAATCTGGATTGCTGGAAAAGTAGTGGCCGAATTACAAGACCGTAATGGACGTTTAATTGAAATTGCTCTGAGCAGTGAAGCTGCAAAATTACATGCATTTAAACCTAATCAAACTGTTTGGGTGAGCGCATCTCAATTGCACTTATTTGCAGACCAAGTTGCTTAAGAAATATATTTGGTGAGGAAATATCTTGCGGATCTTTAGACGCTCCTCACCTCTTTTGAGGAAAAGTGTAAATGAACTTTCAACAATTAAGAATTATCCGAGAAACAGTACGCCAAAACTTTAACTTAACGGAAGCATCGGCTGCACTCTACACATCTCAATCAGGTGTAAGTAAGCACATTAAAGATTTAGAAGATGAATTAGGTGTTCAACTTTTCGTTCGTAAAGGTAAACGCCTTTTAGGTTTAACAGAACCAGGCCAATCACTTCTTAGCATTGTTGAACGCATGTTAGTTGATGCTGAAAATATTAAAAGACTTGCCGAAGATTTTAATAAGGTTGACGAAGGAACATTAACGATCGCAACTACGCATACTCAAGCGCGTTATGTATTGCCTCCAATCGTTAATCAATTTAAGAAATTATTCCCAAAAGTACATTTAATTTTACAACAAGCTAGCCCTGTCGAAATTTCAGAAATGCTTTTACAAGGTGAAGCTGATATTGGAATTGCAACCGAGTCTTTAACAACTGAAGAAAATCTGGCTAGTATTCCTTACTACCAATGGCAACACAGTATTATTACCCCGCAAAATCATCCTTTAGTGCAGGCGGACAAGATCACTCTAGAACTTTTAGCTGAATATCCACTCATTACATATCATGGTGGTTTTACAGGTCGATCTAAAATTGATAAAGCGTTTGAAGAAGCTCACCTAGATGCAGATATCGTAATGTCAGCTCTTGATGCCGATGTTATTAAAACCTATGTAGAACTCGGCATGGGTGTCGGGATTGTCAATGATGTGGCTTATGACACAGAACGTGATTATCGTTTAAAGCAAACCAAAACTGATATTTTTGGTGTTAATACCACTTGGATTGCAGTTCGCAAAGGTCATCTATTACGCGGTTATGGTTACGAATTTATTTCTTTATGCTCACCTGATGCCGATATTAAAGCGCTTAAGAAAATTGCTTATCCAGATGAATAAAGATTAAAAATAAATAAAAGCGCTTTTTAGCGCTTTTATTTTATTAAGTAAAAAAAACGAGCCGTAGCTCGTTTTTTGTTTTTGGATCTTACCAGTAGAAGTTCACACCAACTTTACCAACTGGTAACCATTGGTATTTATCATCGTTGGCAATTTTACGTGCTTCTGCATTTACTGCTTCTTCAAGTGATTGATCACCAGTTGTAACTGCCGAACCTGTTGAAGCTAATTTAACAGTTGGGTTGCCAGTGTAGTAAGCACCTACCTCACCGAATACACCCCAGTTTTTATTGATCTTAGGTGCAAAACCAAAACCTAAGTAAGGAGCAATATCATTTTTGTAAGACATTTGACCATTAATTTTCACGCCATCGGCACCCGCAATAAAGTCTTGATTATTTACGCGGAATGAACGAGTTGCATCAACGTTACGAGTCAAATCATAATCGTTATCAAGATAAGCTGCACCTGCTGCTACATATAACCCTTGAGCCCAACGGTTAGTACTTGCACCCCAAGGACGAATTTCAGCGTTTAAGTAAATATTGTTGTTTTCCATATCTAGGTCATAAGTTGAACCATTGACTTTTACATCATCAGACCAAGAAATGTCACCACCATTATAACCTAAAGCTAAACCTACATATGGGTTTGCTTGCCATAATAAAGCACCACCGTAACCAGTTGTACCTACTTCAGCACGCGCCCCCACAGGAATTAATTGGTTTTTGTCAAATGCGTAGCTGTCATGAACAACAGCTTCATCTGCCATAGCAGCGCCAGCAGCGAATAAAGCTGTTGTGGTGACTAATACACGTAATGCTTTCATAGTTTTCTCCTCAAAAAGGCTCTGTTTTTAATTTATTCATCTTGTGACTGAAATCATAATAAAGACAGCTTAGATTCTTTTTTATACAAAAAATGCTAGATTTCTGTTATTTTTTGATACAAATTGAGTTAAATTTTTATTTTCAAATCATTTTTGTGTAAAAAACACTTGATTATCTAATAAGCTTATTTCGATTTATCTCATTTATATCATCAATTAAACGTAACACGTTTTTTGAAAGATTCTTGTCACAAATTAGTGTAAAATCTTTAAAATTTTTTATGGAAGGAAGATCATGTCTCAGCTTTCTACAATCATTGAGCAAGCATTTGAAGACCGCGCAAATTTTACTGCAGCAGATTGTTCAAGCGAAATTCGCCAAGCTGTTGAAGAAGCAATTGCTGGTTTAGATAACGGTACACTTCGAGTTGCTGAAAAAATCAATGGTGAATGGGTTGTTCATCAATGGTTAAAAAAAGCTGTTTTATTATCATTTAAACTTAATGACAATAAACCAATCGAGTCATGTGATCTTCGTTTCTATGACAAAGTTGAAACTAAATTCTCTGGTTGGACTGAAGAGCAATTTAAAGCTGCAGGTGTTCGTGTTGTTCCTCCTGCTGTGGCACGTCGTGGTAGCTTCCAAGCTAAAAACGTGGTGTTAATGCCATCTTATGTCAACATTGGCGCTTATGTAGATGAGGGCACAATGGTTGATACATGGGCAACTGTAGGTTCATGTGCTCAAATCGGTAAAAATGTTCACTTGTCTGGTGGTGTAGGTATTGGTGGTGTTTTAGAACCATTACAAGCTAACCCAACCATTATTGAAGACAACTGCTTTATCGGTGCACGTTCAGAAATCGTTGAAGGCGTTATCGTTGAAGAAGGCTCAGTCATTTCAATGGGTGTTTTCATTGGTCAATCAACTAAAATTTATGACCGTGAAACTGGCGAAATCCATTATGGTCGTGTACCAGCAGGTTCAGTTGTAGTTGCAGGTAGCTTGCCATCTAAATGTGGTACTTACAGCTTATATGCTGCAATTATCGTGAAAAAAGTTGATGCGCAAACACGTTCAAAAACAAGCTTGAACGATTTGTTACGCGCTGACTAATTTGTTATAACTCTCTGGCGGAGCTTTAATCGCTCCTCATCTCTACGATCAAACTGATCGTAGAGATTTTATTTTTTATATAGTGTGGTATTTCTAGAATGGCTTCCTTACGTTCCTCTGCAATTCCTGTCTCAGACCCTGCGTCCGGTTTACGCATTACCGAGATTTTTTACTCGTTGCAGGGTGAAGCAAATGCCTCTGGCCTACCGACTGTATTTATTCGTCTAACAGGCTGTCCATTACGTTGTAGCTATTGCGATACCACCTATTCCTTCGAAGGTGGCGAACGTTTTTCACTTGAACATATCATTGAAACAGCGACACAATTTCAAACACCTTATATTTGTGTAACAGGTGGTGAACCTCTTGCTCAGCCAAACTGTTTGATTTTATTACAACGTTTATGTGAGGCAGGTTTTGACGTTTCTCTAGAAACCAGTGGAGCTCTTGATGTATCAAGAGTGGATCCCCGTGTTTCAAAAGTCCTCGATTTAAAGACTCCAACTTCTGGTGAAGAACATCGCAATCTCATCAGTAATCTTGACCATTTAACACCACGTGACCAAATCAAATTTGTGATTTGTAATCGTGAAGACTATGAATGGTCAAAGCAACAAGTTGAAAAATATCAACTGCAAACCAAAGTCAGTACCGTTTGGTTCTCCCCTGCCTTTGCGGTTGAAAAAGGTGCTGTAGGCCTGCCACGTCTAGCACGTGATCTGGCACAGTGGATACTTGATGATAAATTACCTGTTCGTTTCCAGCTTCAGTTACATAAACTGCTTTGGAACGATGAATCAGGTCGTTAATCACTCAATAAAATAAATCATTCCGAATATGGAGAAAAATATGCGCTCTCGTGCCATTGTTTTACTTTCAGGCGGCTTAGACTCAACCACTTGCCTAGCTTGGGCACAAGCGCGCTATGAATGTATTGCTATTAGTTTTATGTATGGCCAACGCTCAACCACTGAACTTGATGCTGCAAAAGCATTAGCTCAGCGTTCAGGTGTTGAACATCGTGTAATTAATATTGATCTAGCAAATTTAGGCGGATCAGCACTTACAGATCACAACATTGCAGTACCAGAACAGTTACAAGAAGGTATTCCTGTAACTTATGTACCAGCGCGTAACACTATTTTCCTCTCATATGCTCTAGCAGCAGCCGAAGTATTTAATGCTGAAGCTATTGTTATTGGTATCAATGCCGTTGATTATTCAGGATATCCTGATTGTCGCCCTGAATTTATTGATGCTTTTGCGAATATGGCCCGTTTAGCAACTAAAGCTGGCGTAGAAGGAAAACCACTTAAGTTTGAAACACCCCTGTTACATTTATCCAAAGCGAATATCATACGTTTAGGGATTGAACATGGCGTAGACTATAGTCAAACGGTATCTTGCTACCAAGCAGATGCTCAAGGACGTGCGTGTGGTAAATGTGACAGTTGCCGTTTGCGTAAAGAAGGCTTTATCGATGCTGGTGTTACCGATCCAACACGCTATATACCGTAATAAGTAGGTAAAATTTATGAAGTTGTTAAAATCAAATCTTATTCTTTCATCTTTATTCTCAGCAGCTGCACTTATGGCTGGTTCAGCTCAAGCAGCTGAAAACCCAGTTCAAGCGGCATATAAAAGTACTAACGTTAAAGGTGCATTAGTTAACGTTTGTAAAGAACAAACTGCTAAAGGCGGCAAGTTAAGTTCATCTGAAGTTAGCAAATTCTGTAGCTGCCAAGTTGAAGCACAAGGTAAAGTGACTGAAGCACAAAAATGGGAAATCCAAAGCGCAATCAATGCGAAGAAAAGCCCAAGTTCTCTAGGATTTGTACAACAACAAAACCGTGATCTTAAAGCATGTTTCGGCCCTCAGTTAACAACTAAGCTTGAAAAGTTAACTGAAGATGCAATGAAGGCAGCTCAACAACAAGCTCCTAAAAAATAAACTTTTGTTACTCCAAATTAAGCCTGCATTTATGCAGGCTTTTTTATAGTTTTGTTAAAGAGTTTGAGAACCGTGGTATTGATCCATGTGGTGAGGGCGGTGAATTTCATACGACCGTGATTGATGGGCCAATTTTTAACAAAGCAATCCCTGTAAGAAAACTCAATATTGTTTATCATGAGGAATACGCTTTTTTACCACTTGAATTAGATCAAATTTAACTTTTAAAGGATAAGAAATGTCTGAGAATATTCAACTCCCAAATCAGGTGTTCCCTACTACACACGGCGAAGTGAACTTGGCCGAAGTCGAAAATGAATGGTTAATCATTTACTTCTATCCTAAAGACTCAACACCAGGCTGTACAACACAAGCAGTTGGTTTTTCTTGTTTGAAAGATCAATTTGAAGCTTTAGGTGCCCGTATTTTCGGTATTTCACGTGACTCGGTAAAAGCCCATCAAAATTTTACAGAGAAGCAAGCACTTACTATTGATCTGATCAGTGATAAAGAAGAAACTCTTTGTCATCACTTTGATGTGATTAAAGAAAAGAATATGTATGGTAAAAAAGTAATGGGTATTGAACGTTCTACTTTTATTTTCCATAACAAAACTTTAGTTAAAAGCTATCGCAAAGTTAAAGCAGCTGGGCACGCAGAGCAAGTTCTAGAAGACTTAAAAGCACTACAAACAGCTTAATAAACTTAAAAACAAAAAGCGGGCATAATGCTCGTTTTTTGTATATGAACAAATTACTTACTACTTTACTTTGGCGTATGATAAACATATTAGAATAATTCACGCTAAGGTATTTACATGAGTCTGCTCAAAGTTTGTAATTTACTGTCTAGTGGTCTTGTTATTTCTGCATGCTCCGTTAGTTCATCCAGTATGCCGCCCTCACTTACATCATCTACACCACAAGTTGAAACTCCATCTATAAGAATAAGTTGCCAAGATTTACAAAACCCCGCCTATCAACAAACTGTACTTAAAATAATTAATCAGATTCGCCAGCAATCACGCCAATGTGGACAACAACATTTCTCTGCAACCAGACCACTGAGTTGGAGTAATAGTTTATATAAAAGTGCACTTTCTCATAGTGAAGATATGGCGACACACAATTTTCTCGGACATGTTGGCTCCACGGGGCTAGATTTAAAATCACGTTTAAAAATTTATAATACACTCGGTAAAGCCAATGGTGAAAATGTCGCGAGTGGACAGAAAACATTAGATGAAGTGATGTCTAGATGGCTATCGAGTCCCTTACATTGTAGTAACCTAATGAACCCTAAATTTACAACCTATGCAATTGCTTGTGCTTCTGATCAATCTGTAAAACAAAAGAGCTATTGGACTCAACAATTTGGTACACGTTAAAAGGAAAAAAGATGCAATCAGGTTCGATCACCCCTATTTTAAGAATTTTTGATGTCGAGTTAGCTCAATCATTTTATCTTGAGTTCTTAGGTTTTCAGCTTGATTGGCAACATCAATTTGAAGATAACTTCCCGTTATATTTACAAATTTCTAAAGATGATTGTGTTATTCATTTATCCGAGCATTTTGGTGATGCAAGTCCACATAGTGCGATCCGTATCTATTGGGAACATATCTATGAGTTGCACAGTGAACTAAGCAAAAAAGATTATAAATTTTCTAAGCCTCAAGTTGAAAAAACAGATTGGGAAACACTTGAACTCAGCATCACCGATCCTTTTTCCAACCGAATTATCTTTTGGGCAGATGCTTAATTTATATACACTTACTCAAAATCATCTAAATTAGAGCGATCATCTTCTTCAAAGCGTTGTTGCAACTGTTGATAAGTGCGTGTTTTTTTAAATTCATCCAAAAATTGAATAGTTCCTACAGGAAAAAACTCTGTTTGGATTTCACCACGATAATAAGCTTCACGCATTGGCGTTGCCGAAATAGAGTCCTTTAAACTATCAAGTTCAACCATAATCCACTCAGGAAATAGTCGTAAATAATATGAAGACTCATCCTTAAAGTGTCCAATCAAACCTACTTTTGAGTTCGGTTCAATTATGCCATTCACTAAAGATTTGACTTGTTTTACCCATTTTTCGTCATTATAAACATCTACTACATGTACAAAACGAATGCGTTTTTGTTCTTCTAATGAGAAATTTGACAAGATCATTTGCTCACGCTCTACTGCTAAGAACGGATTTTTAATATTACGTTCCATTTGAGCAGAGCCTAATGCCAAAACGACATAGTGGCTTTGTTGTAAGGCAATTTCAATTGTCTGCATATGAGCCAAATGAAATGGTTGAAAACGCCCTATAAAAACGAGATAGTCAAATTTATACATAATTAGATTTTCACTTTTTATGAACTCACCAGTTACCCGCATTAGAAAGAATATGCGCCATAATGAGAACCTAAAAATTAACAACGTGGTTTAAAGCAAGGATAGTACGATGACACTTAGCTGTATTCAACAACCTCATCAACATTTACATGCAAATTTAGAAGGTGGCGTACTCACCTTAGCCATAAATCGTCCAGAAGCAAAAAATGCGCTGTATGGCGAACTTTATTTATGGATTGCTAAAGCACTTGATGAAGCTAACCAAGACAAAGATGTACGAGTAATCGTTCTTCGTGGCGTAGAGCAAGATTTTACCGCTGGGAATGACATGAAAGATTTTATGGGTTTTGTACAACATCCTAATGCTGGTCCGGCAGGTCAAGTTCCTCCATTTGTACTCCTTAAATCTGCTGCTAGATTATCGAAGCCGCTTATTATTGCAGTAAAAGGTGTGGCAATTGGTATTGGTGTTACGATTTTATTACACGCAGATTTAGTTTTTGCTGACAACACTGCTCTTTTCCAAATTCCATTTGTTAGTCTTGGTCTTTCACCAGAAGGTGGTGCAAGCCAACTATTGGTTAAACAAGCGGGTTATCACAAAGCAGCTGAACTTCTATTTACAGCGAAAAAATTTAATGCAGAAACTGCCGTCCAAGCAGGTTTAGTGAATGAAGTCGTTGAAGATGCTTATGCATCTGCTCAGGCAACTGCTCAACATTTAGCAGCTTTACCACTTGCATCCTTAAAACAAACAAAAGCATTGATGAAACATGATTTAGATCAAATTATTGGATGTATTGATTATGAAGCTGAAATCTTTATGCAGCGCGTTCAATCTCCAGAAATGCTAGAAGCTGTACAAGCATTTATGCAAAAACGTAAACCAGATTTCTCACAGTTTAATTAAAATCAATTTCTATGATTTGAATAAACTCAAAGGCAGGCTCTTCATAAAGATGGCTTGCCTTTAATGCTTTTGCTACAGCCTTTGCATTTTCTTCAATTACAATTGTTTCTACACGCCACTCATCAACTTGTTCGAGTTCACCCAGCTCTCCGATATAAGGATCTGCACCTTTGACTGGTTTAAATTGTCCTGTTCCTTTCACCTGCCATGCACAGTGTTCATAATTACCGATACCACCCGCACCAGCAGAAAAAATAGCTTGTTTTGTCGACTCAAGATGTGACTCAGGTACGTAATAAATCAGCTTTAACATAAGTAGAATGGCTCGAAACTAGTGAACTAGCTTTAAATCATACCTTTAAAAAAGCTTCTAAATCAAAGTCAGCTCATCATTACCAAATAATTTACTCCAATAAAGAGGATTTGAATGGCAAGCGCCAAGCCAAACAAGCGCCAGCCCTTATCTTTGGTATACATTGTTCTTATGTGATACTTATTTTTCATCATTTTGATCTCCGATTTTTATCGTTGTTACAGAGAAAGCAAAAATTGATCCAATCTTGAACAAACTATAAAGTGTTAAATAGCCGAATGTCTATAGGCTTATAATTTTCCTAAAATGCTTACTAGAGCTACACTCATTTATATGTAGCTCTTACTCTGAACAAAGTTTTAAATTTCAGTGTGCTAGAGCTGCGTCTTTATAATTTTAAGCATTCGATTTCTTTAAATATCTGTTCTCATATATTGTCATCATGAATGCTAAACCACATAAAATGACGAAACCGCCAGTCATTGGTATTAATGTACCGTTATATAGCTGCCCAATAATGGAAGCGAGAATAAGTGACAAAACAGAGGATGCTGCACCAATAATGGCCGAAGCCATACCAGCAACATGCCCCATTGGTTCCATTGCAATCGCGTTTAAATTACCAAATAAAGTTCCAAATAATAAAAATAAAATGCAGGCATAAAGCATAAACATCCAGAATGAAACAGCCACACCTAAAAGTTGAACTCCTAAGAAAACTAAAGAAATTAAGCACAAACCTAGAAAGCCGTAAATACAGATTGGACGCATACCAAACTTCATAACAATTTTAGAGTTTGTAAATGAAGCGATGCCCATCACACCTGCAAGCACAGCAAAATAAGCGCTAAATTCTTGCCCTGTTTTACCAAACTGCTGCATAAAAATTTGCTGAGAAGTACCTAAGTAACCAATGAATCCACCAAAGCAAAAACCTGCACATAGCAAATAGCTCATGGTGGTTTTGTTACTCACTACTTCTTTAAAACCTTCCTGAAATGCCTGTAAGCGCATAGGTAAACGATTTTCGGGAAGTAACGTCTCTTCCAAACGTAAAGCGACCCATGCCCCGACAACTGTGGCATAGACCATATATAAAACAAAGATCTCACGCCAACCAAAGAAATGGATAATGAGCTGTCCCAAACTTGGTGCAATTGCTGGGGCAACCATAAACACCATCATAATTAAAGACATGATGCGGGCCATTTGAGCCCCACTGTATTTATCTCTAACAATTGAAATAGAAGCCACGTAAGGACCTGATACACCAACCCCTTGAGTGAAACGTCCAACTAGAAACCATTCAAAACTTTGGGTGGTAAAGCACAGTAAACTTCCTAAAAAGTAGATGATAATACCGGTAAATAAAATACGTTTACGGCCAATCGCATCGGATAGAGGGCCTGCAATGAGTTGCCCAATTGTCATACCAGAGAAGATACCAATAATGACCCACTGTGTCTGATTATTATTTTTTAAGTCAAAAACTCGTCCAATTTCGCCCAAAGCAGGTAAGACTGCATCTATCGAAAAAGAAACAATAGACATGAGCAATGCCATCAGCAATGCGAATTCGCGGAAATGGATTTTTGATTTCATTTTTCTTCTCTACTATTTATTAATATTGTACTACATACAAATAAGCCACCTTACGGTGGCTTATTTCAATTTTTCTATTAACCAATAAACTTACGTGCGTTACGGAACATACGTAACCATGCACCATCTTCAGTCCACTCTTCTGGACTCCAAGAGTGTTGAATTGCACGGAAAGTACGCTCTGGGTGTGGCATCATGATCGTTGCACGACCATCTTTAGACGTTACACCAGTAATCGCTTCCGGCGAACCATTCGGGTTCAATGGGTAATGTTGAGTCGGATTACCGTAGCTATCAACATAACGCAATGCAACTTGGTTAGATGCGTTCAAGCTTGCAATGTTAGCTTCACTTGCAACTGCACGACCCTCACCATGTGCCACAGCAATCGGTAAGATTGAACCTTCCATACCATCAAGTAATACAGAAACTGATTTTTCAACACGAACGTTTACGCTACGAGCTTCAAAAACTTCTGACATATTGCGGTGGAAGCGTGGCCAGTGTTCAGCACCTGGAATAAGCGGCGCCAATTGTGACAACATTTGGCAACCATTACAGATACCTAAGCTGAACGTACCTTCACGGTGGAAGAATTGCTCAAACTGATCACGCAATTTCGCATTGAATAAAACTGATTTTGCCCAGCCACCGCCAGCACCCATTACGTCACCGTAAGAGAAACCACCACAAGTCACTAAACCTTCAAAATCACTTAGGCTAACGCGACCAGCAAGTAAATCACTCATGTGCACGTCAACGGTATTGAAACCAACCTTATCAAAGGCTGCTGCCATCTCAATATGACCATTTACACCTTGCTCACGCAAGATCGCCATATTAGGACGACGTGTGTTAATAAACGGTGCTTCAATAGGTTCATTCAAGTCAAATGTTGGTTTAGCAATTAAGCCTTGATGTGATTTATCTGCAATTAAAGCAAATTCTTGGTCAGCAGTTTCTACGTTATCACGTAAACGTTGGATCTGATGAGATACCTCAGACCAAGCTTGTTGCAATTCTGCACGCTCTAAAGTCAAACCGTTTACAGATAATTGATCTGTATTGTTAACACGACCAACTACAGCAATTGCATTTTTTAAGCTAGAAGCAGCAAGTTCTGCTTGTAAAGCTTCCCAATCAGCTGCTTTGATTTGAAGAACTGCACCAATTTCTTCAGCAAATAAACTTGCTGGAGTTTGGTCTTCTAATGCAACACCTAAACGTGCAGCGAACATCATTTCAGCAACAGTTGCGAGTAAACCACCATCACCAATGTCATGGTAAGCTTGAATCAAGCCACGGTTATTCCAGTCTTGGATTAAAGCAAAAAACGCTTTGAAATCATCAAAACTATCAACGTCAGGAGTGATTGAACCAATTGCTTTATATACTTGCGCAAGAATCGAACCACCTAAACGGAACTGACCTTTAGATAAATCAATACGTACAAGTACTGAATCTTCTAAATTCTTAAGTTCAGGTGTTAAAGTTTTACGAACATCTGTTACTGGAGCGAATGCAGTAATTACACCTGTCATTGGAGATGTCACAGCTTTATCTTCGCCGTTGTCATTCCAAGTGGTACGCATTGAAAGCGAGTCTTTACCTACAGGAATCGCAATTCCTAAAGCAGGACACATTTCCATACCAATCGCTTTCACACCTTCAAACAACGCCTGGTCTTCACCTTTTTGACCAGCAGCAGCCATCCAGTTTGCAGAAAGTTTGATATCACTAATTTGTTCAATATTTGCACATGCAATATTAGTAATTGCTTCAGCAACTGCCAAACGAGCAGACGCTGCTGGATTTAACAATGCAACTGGTGGACGTTCACCCATCGCCATTGCTTCACCAGTGAAGCCTTGTAAGCTTGTCGTCGTTACTGCTGCATCTGCAACAGGAATCTGCCAACGACCAACCATTTGATCACGCGCAACCATACCTGTAATTGAGCGGTCACCAATGGTGATCAAGAATGATTTAGAAGCAACTGTAGGATTTTTCAATACACGGAAAATCGCATCTTTCAAATCAACTTTTGAAGCGTCAAACTCGTTACCTTTACGCTCAATTGTTTCATAAGAACGTTGCATACGCGGTGTACCACCAAGCATTACTTGCATTGGGATATCAACTGCATTGTTTTGGAACAATGGATCTTCAACAGTTAAGTGACGAGCTTCTGTCGCTTCACCTAACACAGCAAATGGACAACGTTCACGTGCACAGATTGCTTCGAACTGTTCTAATGATTCTGGACGAATTGCAAGAACATAACGCTCTTGTGCTTCATTTGACCAGATTTCCATTGGGCTCATGCCCGGCTCTAATGAAGGAATTTTACGAAGATTAAGAACTGCACCTAACTCATGGTCATTCACAAGTTCAGGCATAGCATTTGATAGACCACCTGCACCAACGTCATGTACAGAAACGATTGGATTGAAGTCTTCTAAGCGCCAGCAAGTATCAATTACTTCTTGACAACGGCGTTCCATTTCTGGGTTTTCACGTTGTACAGATGCGAAATCAAGACTTTCACCCATTGTACCGCTATCTACAGAAGATGCTGCACCACCACCAAGACCGATTAACATTGCAGGGCCACCCAATACAATGAGCAAGTCACCAGGTTGAATCGCATCTTTTTCTACATGGTCAGGACGAATGTTACCGTAACCACCAGCGATCATGATTGGCTTATGGAAGCCCTTCACTTCACCATTTACATTTTGTTCGAAAGTACGGAAATAACCATTTAATGCAGGACGACCGAATTCGTTGTTAAATGCCGCGCCACCTAATGGACCTTCAATCATGATTTGTAATGGCGATGCCATACGTGAAGGTTTACCGTAGTTTTCTTCCCAAGGTTGTTCAAAACCAGGAATATTTAAGTTAGAAACTGTAAAGCCTGTTAAACCAGCTTTTGGTTTACCACCACGACCAGTTGCACCTTCATCACGGATTTCACCGCCTGAACCAGTTGCAGCACCAGCAAATGGAGAAATTGCTGTTGGGTGGTTATGAGTTTCAACCTTCATTAAAATATGAGCTGCTTGGCTCTTATATTTATAAACAAAGTGACCATTTTCATCCGCTTTTGGATAAAAACGCATCGTGTCATAACCAACAATTACAGAAGCGTTATCTTTATATGCCGATAAAACGTCAGTTGGTGATTCTTTATAAGTGTTTTTAATCATTTGGAACAATGATAATGGTTGTTTTTCACCATCAATTGTCCACTCAGAACCAAAGATTTTATGACGACAGTGTTCAGAGTTCGCCTGCGCAAACATCATTAACTCGATGTCATTTGGATTACGACCAAGCTTACCGAATGCTTCTGTTAAATAATCAATTTCTTGTTCAGATAACGCAAAACCGAACTCATTGTTCGCTTTAACCAAAGCTTCTTTGCCTTGACCCAAGATATCAATTGAATTTAATGGTTTTGGAGCAGTTTCTGAAAATAATGCTTTTGCATCTTCAATTTGAGCAAAAACTGTTTCTGTCATACGGTCATGAAGTACTTGTTTAACTTCATTCGTAATTTCAGTAACACCTTTTAACGTGAATAAAAGACCACGTTCTAGACGGTGTACTGGTGTATTACAGTTTTTGAAAATATCAGTTGCTTTAGAAGACCAAGGTGAAATAGTACCCACACGTGGTGTAACTAAAATCTGAATCTCATCACTTGCAGATTGACGAAGTTCAAAAGACTCACCGTCATTTAATAATTGCAAAGCAGATTGATGTTGCTGCTCGTTGAGCGCTTGATCAAACAAATAGACCCATTGGCTGTCAAAAGATTGAACAGAACTAATTGACGATAAACGTGTTAATAGTTGAGCTTTCTTAAAAGAAGAATGTGCTGCTGCACCGGCCACGATAAACATGTTGATTTTGGCTCCACGGGCAGGTCTTGTGAACCTTACCGCAATGTGACTTTAGAGAGAGCGCATATTCTACTGCTTCTTGGTAAAATCAGCTAGATGTAGAATCAGTATTCTGTAACCTAATTCTGCAAGAAGTGATTTGTTTTTTGTTCAAAATCATTTTTTTAGTCATTCTTGCTAAAAATAAATTGTTGCATGTTTATTCAATAACATAATAAAACCCGAACTAAGACAAACTATGTCGCACCAAGCTAGTGCTTTTAAGTTTTTTTTGGCATGATCAGGTTTTATAGTTTTGAATAATGATAAATGGAACAAATGCGTTGGTTAGAACTGCTTTCTGCAGTTCGTTTAGGTAGCAAAAAAAGTAGTACAGAACTGGCTCGTAGCCCATTCCATAAAGATTATGACCGCATTATATTTTCTCAAAGTTTTCGTCAGTTAAACCGTAAGACGCAAGTTCACCCTCTAGCACAACATGATGGTATTCACACTCGCTTAACTCACTCCCTTGAAGTTTCCTGCATTGGCCGCTCAATGGGTATGCTTGCCGCAGAAAAAATTAAAAACGAATTACCCGTCTGGATTTCTCCTGCCGATGTCGGGGCAATTATTCAAGCAGCTTGTCTGGCCCACGATATTGGTAATCCCCCTTTCGGGCATGCGGGTGAATATGCAATTCGCGAATGGTTCGATGATGCCTCACATGATGATTTTTTGAAAAAACTCAGTCCTGAAGAAGAAGCTGACGTTCGTCAGTTTGAAGGTAATGCTCAAGGATTACGTCTATTAAGTCGCATTGACTATCATCCAAATGATGGCGGTATGCGCTTAACTTATGCAACTTTAGGTGCTTATCTAAAATATCCATGGCTTTCAAAAACAATTGCTTCGCAGGGTGACCGCCCTTCGCATCAAAGAGCAAAGTTTGGTTGTTATCAATCTGAAAAAGAAATTTTAAAACAGATTGCGGAACAGCTCGGGCTGATTCAACTCGGGGAATATCATTATTGCCGTCATCCACTCACCTATTTGTTAGAAGCCGCTGATGACATTTGTTATGCCCTCATTGATTTAGAAGATGGCATTGTCTTAAATATGCTGAGTTACCAAGAAGTTGAACCGATATTCTTAAATCTTATTGCCGACTATGGTCAGCCTGAAGAGTTATCTCATCCAAATAGTACATGGCAACAAAAGATCTCAGCATTACGTGGCCGAGTCATGAAACGTCTTGTTGATGAAGTCACTACGGCTTTTGCCAAAAATCACTATGAAATCATTACAGGTCAGCTTAAAGGCAATCTTTTGCAATATTGTTCGCCAGATATTGCAATTGGTATCGAAACTGCCAAGAATCTGGCACGTGATAAAATTTTTGAGCACCCACAAAAATCTGGTTTAGAAATTATTGCACATCAAAGCTTACAAACGATTCTGGATGCATTTGTACCACTCACAACACCACATAAGTCTTTAAGCTTTAAAGAACAACGTTTAATGTCTATCCTTAATCTATATGGTGCTAGCTTTAGCAATAATCACTACAGCAATATCATGCAAGTCCTCGATATTATCAGTAAGTTCTCAGATCATCAGGCTTATAGCTTGGCGCAAGAGTTGCAAGGTAATAAAATTGGCTTGTTTTAAGCTGGCTTGATATAGAAAGAAATAAAACCAGTGTCGTTTTCAATTCATTTTAGAACGACCAGATTTACAGTTATGAATAAGTGAAATTACGCTATGATCGGATGTTTAATTGGCGAAGTGTTTGCCTTAGAAGCCCCTACTGTCTTACTGAATGTAAATGGTGTGGGCTATGAAATTGATACGCCACTTTCAACATTTTGCCAATTACAAAAGGGCCAGAAAGTTACGTTATGGACGCATTTAGTTGTTCGTGAAGATGCTCAACAACTCTACGGTTTTAGCGATGCTCAAGAAAAAACAATTTTCCGTACCTTATTAAAAGTAAACGGTGTTGGTCCGAAAATGGCATTGGGTATTTTATCGACACTAAGCGTTGAATTATTGGTTCACACCATTGAACATGATGATATAAATACGCTGGTCAAAGTTCCAGGGGTTGGCAAAAAAACAGCTGAACGTTTAATGATTGAACTCCGTGACCGTTTCAAAACATTGGCTCAAGGCACTTCAACTGTGGCGACCATGCCTCAAATTCAATTTGCTGCAAACTCTCCTGTTGCAGAAGCAGAAGCTGCATTGCAATCTTTAGGTTATAAGCCACTTGAAGCACAAAAAGCTGTAGCTGCGGTTAAAGCCGATTACACAGAATCAGCCGATATTATTCGTGCTGCTCTTAAATCCATGATGAAGTAAAACACTTATGCAAGACCGTTTAATCAGTGGAACAGAAAAACCTGAAGATCATTTTGACCGGGCTATTCGACCAACTTCTCTTGCCGACTATATTGGGCAACCAGTCGTACGCGAGCAAATGGAAATTTTCATTGGCGCTGCTCGTGGCCGTGGTGAAGCTCTCGACCACACACTGATTTTTGGTCCGCCCGGCTTAGGTAAAACCACACTAGCTAATATTATTGCCCGAGAAATGGGTGGTAACCTCAAATCTACTTCAGGGCCGGTATTAGAACGTGCGGGTGATTTAGCAGCAATGCTAACTAACCTTGAAGAAGGCGATGTTTTGTTTATTGATGAGATTCATCGTCTTTCTCCAGTGATTGAAGAAATTCTCTATCCAGCAATGGAAGATTACCAATTAGATATCATGATTGGTGAAGGCCCTGCTGCTCGTTCAATTAAACTCGATTTACCCCCTTTTACACTTGTTGCTGCGACCACGCGTGCAGGCTTACTGACCTCACCACTACGTGACCGCTTCGGTATTGTGCAACGTCTTGAGTTTTACTCTGTAGAAGACTTGACTCACATTGTGTCGCGCTCTGCAAACTTAATGGATGTACCCATTACAGTTGAAGGCGCAGAAGAAGTAGCACGCCGATCACGCGGAACACCTCGTATCGCTAACCGTTTATTACGACGTGTTCGTGACTATGCTCAAGTGAAAGGCACAGGCGAAGTGACCCATGAAATGGCACAGCGTGCGCTTGATATGCTCAATGTTGATAAAGCTGGCTTAGATACCCTAGACAGACGTTATTTGAGCATGCTACTCGAGCGTTTTGATGGCGGTCCTGCTGGAGTTGAAGCGCTTGCAGCAGCGATGGCTGAAGACAGCGGTACGCTTGAAGATGTGATTGAACCTTATTTAATTCAACAAGGTTATGTCATGCGTACTGCACGAGGTCGGATTGCAACCAACCAATCTTATTTACAGTTTGGAATGACACCACCTGAGCCTAAAAACTAATCAAAGGAAGAGAATTTTCTCTTCCTTTTTTAATTTAATCTCTCTATCCAATGAAATAATAATTGACTTATCAATAAATTAGACACTCCATACCTTTTAAGTCTATTTTTATACCTTATTGATTTTTTAATATTTTTAAAAACTGCATTATAAGAAATGTAGATATCAAATCTTATGAACAATAATATTTTTAGGATAAGGACATGTACAAAAAAGCCGCTTTAATTTTTCCACTTGCTCTAATGAGTCAGCTGAGCCTAGCAGATTGGGTAAAAGATGCTGCACAACAAAATGAAAATCAGGTGATTCAATTAAGACAACATATTCACGAGCATCCTGAACTCGGCAACATGGAATTTAAAACATCAGCACTGGTTCAAAAAGAATTGAAGTCTTATGGCATTCAAGTCAAAACAGGTTATGCAAAAACAGGGGTTATTGGCATTTTAAAAGGCAATAAACCCGGTCCTATTATCGCGCTTAGAGCAGATATGGATGCGCTACCTATGGAAGAAAAAAGCGGAGTTCCCTTTTCTAGTAAACAAAAAGCAATTTATCAAGGTAAAGAAACTTATGTGATGCATGCCTGTGGACATGATGCACACACAGCAATGCTATTAGGTGCAGCAAAAATTCTAGCTGCGAATAAAGATAAAATATCGGGTACCGTTGTCTTTGTTTTTCAACCCGCTGAAGAAGGTGGAGCAGATATAGACAACTTTAAGCAGGGTGATCAAATCGGCTCAAGAAAAATGATCACAGACGGTGCATTTAAAGATTATAAACCCGAAGCTATTTTTGGAATACATGTCATATCTGGTATGCAAGGTGGGCACCTTTATTATAAAGATGGTGCCATTTTAAATAGCGCAGATCACTTGCGTATTCAGGTTAACGGTAAGCAGGTTCACGGCTCGACCCCATGGTTAGGCAGAGATCCAATTTATGCATCTGCACAAATGATTAATAATTTACAGAGTCTTATTAGCCGAAGAACCGACCTCACCCAAGGCATGGGCGTAGTCACTATCGGTAATATTCAAGGTGGTACGGCAGGAAATGTAATTCCGGAACAAGTCAATATGATCGGAACCATTCGCTCTAACAACGAACAGATACGAGCAAATATCTTAAAAAGTTTACCCACCATGATAGAGCATAACGCTCAAGCCAACGACGTGACTGCCAAAGTTGAAATTGCTCCTTATGCTCCAGTAACCATGAACGACAAGGCACTTACTCAATTTATTCAACCTACATTAGCCAAAGTTGTTGGCGATTCAAAACTTCATATTCTAGATCATAATGCAAGCGCAAGTGAAGATTTTGCCTATTATGGTAGGTTAATGCCCTCATTTTTTGTTTTTTTGGGCGCAACTCCAGAAAATCAGGACTTAACTCAGGCTGCACCAAATCATAGTCCTTATTTTATTGTAGATAACAAGGCCTTAAAAACAGGGACTGAGCTACATGTAAGATTCGTATTAGATTATCCGAATATATCAAAACAAGTTCAAACCGCATGGAAGCCCTCTTAACTTAAAAAGCTTGCTAGTCATAAGATGTAGCGTTTTTAGTTTAGAAATACAGCAACCGCAATTGAAAGGTTGTGCCATAGGACTTAGTATGCAATCTGCTAAACTGCCCCGTATTTAAAAGCAGATGTATGGCTTTTGAGTAGAGCTAATGTTTTATTCAAAGCCATATTTTAAATATAAAGCTCTATAGTGAACTAAAACGGAATACTCTCATGGCGAATCATTTTGAATTCAACATTCGTGTTTATATTGAAGATACGGACGCAGGTGGTATTGTTTACCATGCCAACCATATTCGCTATATGGAACGTACCCGTACCGAATGGCTCCGCGCTGCTGGCGTTGACCATTACTGGCACCAAAAAGACTACAACTTTGTCGTATATAAAATTGACGTAAAATATATGCGTCCTATTTTAATGGATGATTTAATTACTGTTACAGCACGTGTAGTTTCATGTAAAGCTGCGTCATTTGTGTTGCAACAAAATATTTATCGTGGTGAAATCTTGCTTGCTTCTGGTGAGGTTGAGTTGGCATGTTTAAGCAAAGACTTAATGCCTCGTCGTCTTCCAGAAGAAATACGTGATCTTATTCGTAAAGAATTGGAACAAGACTAAAAAAACAACCGGCATATGTAACCTATGGCAACAAACATTGAATCAACCCTGCATATTTCTGACCTTATTTTACAAGCAAGTCCAGTCGTTCAGTTGGTCATGCTAATTTTATTGTTAGCATCGATCTTTAGTTGGTATCTGATTGCCAAGTTACATATGAGTTATAAAAAAGCACATCAAGACGATGAACATTTCCAAAAAATGTTCTGGTCTGGTGCTGAACTCAATACGCTTTACAACAATGCTCAACTCAACTCAAAGCGTTCAGGGCTTGAAGATATTTTTTATCAAGGGTTGAGCGAGTTTTTTAAACTCAAAAAACGTCAAGCTCCTGTCTCTCAAACAATTGAAGGCACGGAGCGTATTTTACGCGTAGGTTTGAGCCGTGATCAAAGCCATTTAGAATATGGTTTAGGAACTTTAGCAAGTATTGGTTCTGTGGCCCCATACATCGGTTTATTCGGTACTGTTTGGGGTATTATGAATGCCTTTATCGGTTTAGCTGCGGTTGATCAAGTAACTCTGGCAACTGTTGCACCGGGTATTGCCGAAGCACTTATTGCAACTGCAATTGGTTTGTTTGCCGCAATTCCTGCTGTATTGGCTTTTAACCACTTCACTGCTAAAAGTGAAAGTGTTTATTCTGATCGCGCTTTATTTGCTGAAGAGATGATTGCTTTATTGCAACGTCAATCTGTGGGTTCATCACAGGAAGATGCATAATGGCAATTCAGCGTTCAGGGCGCTTTGAGCGCATAAAAAAACCATTAAAAAGTGATATGAACGTCGTACCTTATATTGACGTTATGCTCGTACTTTTGGTTATTTTTATGGTAACTGCTCCTATGATTACCAGTGGTATCAAGGTTGATTTACCTCAAGCAAATAACCATCCTATCGAATCAAAAGATATGCCAGCCATGGTAACAATTGGCAAAGATGGCAATATTTATCTTCAGTATGAAGATTACAAAGATAATGAACCATTATCTCGTGAAAAACTCGAAGCAGTTTTAAGCGATGCTCAAAAACAAGCTGAACAAGAAAACAAACAACTCACAGTTTTAGTCAATGGTGATAAGTCTCGTCCTTATGGTGAAGTCGTATCATTAATGGCAAGTTTACAAGAAGCAGGCTTAACTCAAGTTGGCCTTCTGACAGAGCCTTTAAAATAAGCTATGAACAAAAATCAAAAGCCGCACTTTAAACAAAATGCGATTGCATTGAGCTTTACACTCGGAGTTCATGCAATTGCCATTGTTGGCTTGCTTTTTTTAGGCTTGAGTAAACCACCTGAACAGCCAAAAAAGCTAACGACTATTTTAGTTAAGCCAGAAGATTTACCTCCTCCTTTAGCCAAAGAAATTGAACAAGAGACTACAGCTACAAATGAAGCAAAAGAGGTATTAGCCCCTATTGTGGATGAAACGCTACCTCAAAATCTTCCAGTTGCACCTCCTCCTCCAACAGCTCAACAACTTGCTGCTCAAAAGCAAAAGGCCGAACAAGCCCAGCAAGTCAAGTTAGCTGAGCAAAAGCGTAAAGCTGAAGAAGCTGCGAAAGCGAAACAAGCAGCAGAGCAGCAACGCATAGAGGAAACTCAAAAACAGCAGGCTGAAGCCAAACGCCAAGCTGAGGCTAAAGCAAAATCAGAAGCCGAACAAAAACGTAAGGCTGAACAAAGTACAAAAGCTGCTGAAGATGCTAAACGTAAAGCTGAGGCTGATGCAAAATTAAAACGTGAAGCTCAAAAGGCTGAAAACGCTAAACTTCAAGCACAACAAGAAGCTAAGCGAAAAGCCGAAGCTGATGCTAAAGCTAAGCAACAAAAAGCTGCTGACGAGGCTAAACGCAAAGCTGAAGCAGATGCTAAAGCCAAGCAACAAAAAGCTAATGGTGATGCTAAACGCAAAGCTGAAGCCGATGCAAAAGCCAAACAGCAAAAAGCCAATGACGATGCTAAACGTAAAGCTGAGGCCGATGCTAAAGCTAAGCAACAAAAAGCTGAAGACGCTAAACGTAAAGCTGATGCCGATGCTAAAGCTAAGCAACAAAAAGCTGAAGACGCTAAACGCAAAGCTGATGCCGATGCTAAAGCTAAGCAACAAAAAGCTGACGAGGCTAAACGCAAAGCTGAAGCAGATGCTAAGGCCAAGCAGCAAAAAGCTGCTGATGATGCTAAACGTAAAGCTGAAGCGGAGGCTGAAGCAAAAGCTGCATCTGCTCAAAAAGCACAAGAAGAGGCAGCTCAGAAGAAAGCTGAAGCTAAAAAGGTTGCTTCTTCAGCTAGACGCGATTTTGAGCAAAAAATTCGACGCTCTTGGGATGTCCCAACTGGCAGTAGTGGTAAAACAGTTGGTGTTCGTTTTACCCTCTCCGATTCGGGAAGTGTTAATTCTATTGTAATCACGCGTTCAAGTGGTGATGATGCCTTAGACGCAAGTATTAAAGCTGCAATTCAAGCCGCAGCGCCCTATCCTATGCCATCAGATCCAGATGCAAGACGTGAAGCAAGAAGTGTTAGCTCTACATTTAGAGCGCAATAATTTTGAAAGAGTTACATGCTTTAAATAGTTTAAGGCATGTAACTATGCTACAAAATCAACAGTCACAAAAATACCTGCTATGACTTTAAACTTATGAATACGAGCCGCAAACACCTGCTATCTTTAGCATTGATCACTGCCTTAAGCCCTATTGCTTCTAACACTGCTTTTGCCCAGTTATATCTGGAAATTGCCAAAGCACCAGATCAGGCACCCAAAATTGCTATTGTCCCATTTACTAACGACAATGGGCTCTATCCTATTGTTGAAACAGACTTAAACCGTTCTGGACGCTTTACAAGCTCATCTAAAAACTTACCTGCCAATGCTGCAATTAACCAGATTCAAGCCTCTGACTGGCAAGCCGCAGGTATTCCATATGTAGTTACGGGTCAAATTAAACAAACAGCGACAGGTTTTGAAGTTCACTACCAACTTTATGATGTACAAAAGCAACAATACATTTTAAATGAACTTTTAAATGTACCAGCTGCTCGTATACGTCAGGCTGGCCATATGGTAAGTGATGCTATTTATCAAGCGCTTACTGGTATTCCAGGTGACTTTAGCGGCCGTATTGCATATGTATTAAGAAATCCTGCAACACCTGCCGAGCGTTATACACTACAAATTGCAGATACGGATGGTGAACAACCAAAGACCGTTTTATCGTCTCGTGACCCGATTTTGTCTCCAGCATGGACACCGGATGCTAAAAAAATTGCTTATGTTTCTTTTGAAACTAAACGTCCAGCAATTTATTTACAAGATTTATCAACTGGAACACGTGAAGTTCTTACCAGTTTCAGAGGACTAAACGGCGCACCAAGTTTCTCACCAGATGGCCAATCAATGCTTTTTACAGCATCTATGAATGGCAACCCTGAAATCTATCAAATGGATTTATCAACTCGCCAAGTCAAACGTATGACAAATGATTCGGCAATTGATACCGAAGCACGTTATACACCAGATGGAAAATCTTTTATTTTCACTTCTGACCGTGGTGGCTCTGCCCAAATTTATCGTTACACCTTTGCTGATGGCTCAGTAAAGCGTTTAACATTTAAAGGGTCATTTAATGCACGTGGAACTCTGAGTGCAGATGGCAAAAAGATTGCACTTGTTCATCGCCCAAGTGGCAGCAGTTATAAAGTTGCAATTCAAGACATTAATACTGGCATCACCAATATTCTTACTCCAACTAGTTTAGATGAATCACCAAGTTTCTCACCAAATGGGCAAATGGTGGTCTACGCAACTCGTGAAGGCAACCGTGGCTTGTTGTCTATTATGTCTACTGATGGACGTTTCCGTATGAATTTACCAAGCGAACAAGGTGAAGTACGTGAACCAGCCTGGGCACCAAAATAACTTTTAATTCCATTGACGGAGATGACCATGAAATCAATCAAATATTTAGCTCTACCCTTTCTTAGCGTAGCACTCGTAATGACAGGCTGTGCTAGCCGTAAACCTGCAGCGACTACTACGACTGGTACAAATCCAAGTACGGTAAACACTTCTGGTTTAAGTGAAGATGCTGCATTAAATGCTCAAAATTTGGCAGGTGCTTCATCTAAAGGTGTAACTGAAGCAAATAAAGCGGCTTTGGCTAAACGCGTTGTTCACTTTGATTATGACAGCAGCGATTTATCTACTGAAGACTACCAAACACTTCAAGCTCATGCTCAGTTCCTTATCGCAAATGCAAATTCAAAAGTTGCATTAACGGGCCATACAGATGAACGTGGAACACGTGAATACAACATGGCTTTAGGTGAACGTCGTGCTAAAGCTGTACAAAGCTATTTAATTACCAATGGTGTAAACCCACAGCAACTTGAAGCTGTAAGTTATGGTAAAGAAGCTCCTGTTAATGCGGGACATGATGAATCAGCGTGGAAAGAAAATCGCCGCGTTGAGATTAATTACGAAGCAGTCCCTCCTTTATTAAAATAAGGGATATGCATAAAAAAACGCTCATAATAATATGAGCGTTTTTTTATTACTTAAGAAGATTTCTTTTCTTCTTCAGGATGTTGCATGGACTCAATCAAATCATGCTTATTAAAATCTTTATATTCAGGTTTTGCTTCATAATCTTTCCAAGCTTCCTGAACATTTTCTTTCGAAATTTCATCTAGATTGATTGGTTCACCTGCCGTGGGGGTCGCATCAAACTTCTTTGTTGTCATTTCGATTCTCCTAAAAATATACAATCCTTTGTAATGCAATCAACATACCATTTTAATTGGGTCTTGTAAGCATAAATCCAACACAAATAAAGTAAGATAATTTTTATTTTGTGACATTCTCATCTAGAATATGCCACGTATTTATCTGACTCATTTTGATGCTTGAAGCACAGGAGCGTTTTTTTATGTCCAACCTCACTTTGTCCCAATTTTTACAACAACAAAAAGGGAATCTAACACCTGAGTTGGCTCAAGTCATCGATACTATTGCCACGACCTGTAAAACAATCGACCAAGCCTTACAAAAAGGTGCACTCGCTGGTATTTTAGGTAGTGCTGGCAATGAAAATGTTCAAGGCGAAACACAGAAAAAACTTGATGTGATTTCTAATGACTACTTAATTGACGCTTTAAAAGTACATCCACACGTAGGTGGTCTTGCTTCGGAAGAACTTGATGAGTTCACACCTGCACAAGAAAATGGTAAATACCTCGTTTTATTTGACCCATTAGACGGCTCAAGCAATATTGATATCAATATGTGTGTAGGCACGATTTTCTCTATTTTGCCTGCAAAAAATGCAGTAACACAAGCAAACGATTTCTTGCAAGCTGGTACACAGCAAGTTGCTGCTGGTTATATACTTTATGGCCCATCAACTATGATGGCGTTAACTGTAGGAAATGGCGTAGCATTCTTTACTTTAGATCCAGAAACTCAAACCTTCTTGCTTACTAATGAGAATGTACAAGTTCCAGCAGACACTCAAGAATTCGCTATTAACGCATCCAACCAGCGTCATTGGGAACAACCCGTAAAACAATATATTGATGAATTACTCGCAGGCAAGACATCTGTTCGTGAAAAAGATTTTAATATGCGCTGGGTAGCATGTATGGTGGGTGATATTCACCGTATTTTATGTCGTAGTGGTATTTTCCTTTACCCATATGACTTAAAAGATCCGAAAAAAGCAGGTCGTTTACGTTTAATGTATGAAGCAAACCCAATGAGTATGCTCATTGAACAAGCTGGTGGTGCTTCAACTACAGGTCGTGTTCGTATTTTAGACATTGAACCAACCGAGCTTCACCAACGTGTTCCTGTAATCATTGGTTCTAAAAATGAAGTTGAACGCGTAACAAGCTACCACTAATAATTTTAATTACTTAGGGCATCATAGTATGATGGTGCCCTTTTGTTGGATATTTTCTTATGGCGGTTATTTTTTTAGAATCAAAAGACAATGCAAAAATCAAACATTTGCGTGGATTAATCGAACTTAGTAACGCCCGAAAAAAGCACCAACAAACAGTTCTTGAAGGTACGCATCTTTGTTTGGCTTGGTTACAACAGCAAAAAAAGATTTTTTCTTTATTTACTACAGAACAAGCATTAGAACACGAAGATTTAAAGAAAATAACAGAACTACATCAAGGCCATATCTTTGTTATTAGCGAAGTTTTATATAGAGATTTGAGCACATTAGGTACAAGCTTACCTTGTTTAGCGATTATTGATCTACCTAAAACTGCATCAACCATCGACTATAAAGCAGATACCTTAATTCTTGAAAATATTCAGGATCCAGGTAACGTAGGTACACTGCTACGTTCAGCAGCAGCAGCAAATATTAAACAAATCATTTGCACACAAGGCTCTGCATCACTTTGGTCACCACGAGTTTTAAGAGCAGGTATGGGCGCTCATTTTAGCTTGCATTGTTTTGAAAATTTCCAGCTGACAGATATCCTCCCAAAATTTCAAATCCCGGTTTTTGTTACTAGCTCTCATCGCTCAACCAGTCTTTATTCAAAAGACCTTTCTAAACCGTGTGTGTGGATTTTAGGAAATGAAGGACAAGGTGCTAGTGATTATGCATTAGATCACGCACAATCAGTGACTATTCCCCAACCAGGTGGACAAGAGTCATTAAATGTGGCAATTGCAGGGTCTATTTGTTTTTTTGAGATGGTCCGCCAGCGCCAATAAAACGTTAATTTATTTTACATCGCACATATTTGTGAAAAAAATCAATTACACTAGTAAAAAATAACCGATTGTTGTCAACCTCCCACCTCTTTTCAACGTTATATAAGAGATATATTGAAGATAAGGTGGGTATGTCCAATGACAGGATTTTCCATCTCCATGGATTTAGCACCGAAAAAGTCTCGATCGGAAACATCTAGTGCTCATGTAAGCACGGCTGAGCAACGCCTGAAAATTTTCATGCAAGATGTCACTGGTCGTGCTTTGGTAATGATGGAGAGTGCTACCCAAGGTCAACAAGGTATTGCGATGGATTTGGTTCAAGAAGCATTTATTGCTTTACACAAATCTTATGCCGATAAAAGTACTGAAGAATGGTATCCCCTGTTTTACACTATTTTGAATAACAAACTTCAGGATTGGCGCCGCAAAGAATCTCGTAGAGCAAATCCATTTTCATTCTTCAAAAAAGTTAGTCTGGATAATGATGACGACGAAGTTATCGATGTAGTTGATGAAAAAGCCATTAATCCTGCAGATTTTCTCGATCAAGCGGTAACCATCGAGGAAATTCGGGAAGCGATTGAAAAACTACCTGTTCGTCAACAACAGGCTTTTATGTTACGTGCGTGGGAAGGGTTTGACACCCATACAACAGCTCAGATCATGAACTGTACCGAAGGTAGTGTGAAAACCCATTATCACCGAGCAATTCAGGGACTTAGAGAATACTTGGCACATTTAAATCCCTTGGGAGGTTCTGATGAATCATGATGATTTCACTAAAAAGGTGACATCCAAACTTGATAGTTTGGCAGATCACCATAAAAATAAAACAGTGGTCATGAATCATGTGCTTGACCATATTCAACAAAAACCAGCCTCTTATTATAGTGTCTGGAAAATGACTGGTTTCGCACTTGCCGCAGCAATTACAGGTTTTGTAATTCTGCCTAACTCAGTCGAGATTGTGGATAAGCCACAAAATCAAGTGATCGTAAATCCTAAATTATCTCCACAAATGGTGGAAGATTTAGAGATGTTAATGGTGTTGGGTGAGGATAAAGTACAACATGGCAGCTAAAAAATTAGCGCTTATCCTGTGTTCATTAAGTTTCTTGCAAACAAGTTTTGCAGGTTTTGAACGCTTTTGGATTTTTTCTAAAGATGCCAATGCACAAGTCGATGACACATGGGATGCCCTTTCCGAAGAAGAGCAACGTGCAGTCATTAAGCGTTATCAGAGTTTAAAAGAACTACCAGCGAATCAAAGCACGAACTTACAGCAACGTATGGACTGGTTTACTCAACTACCTGAAGCTGAAAAACAAAAAATGCGTGAAGCATGGCAAAAAATGAGTACGCAAGAGCGAAAAGACTTACGTGAGCGGATGCTTAAAGCGAATGGTGAAGAAAGAACAGCAATTCGTGAAGAATACATGAATAAGTATTTGGAACACTAACTTCTTATTATTTAGCTATCAAAGGTAAGATACTAATCGCTCAATTATTTTGATTTCATTTCTTATAAAAAAGCCTCCGATTGGAGGCTTTTTTATATTCTTTAAGTTTATTTACGATAACGTCTATAAGCTACTAAACCCAGTAAAGAGGCTAAAGATAAAATCCCGAAGCTACCGCCACCGCCTCCACTATTACCACCTCCAGCAGTAGTATTACTACTCACTAAACTGATAGTACCAGCATTTGAAATTTTATTATCAGCATCATATACGTAATAAGTTAATGTATCATTGAAGTTATTAAAACTATTTTTAGCTTGAATATAAATATTACCACCATAACAAGTATTATCCTTATCTTCACCTGGGCAAGGGCCTTCTCTATCTGCCTTCACGACCGTAAAAATTCCATCTTTTGAGCTTTTACTTGGCAAATATATAGGCAAGTCTGCAAACTGGGGTTTATTAGGCTTTGTAATAAGTGTATTAGCTGGACCATCTCCATCATCATTTGCATATTTAAGTAAATTTAATGGAATTATTTCATTTGCTAAATACTGAAATACAACTTTACCATCACTTGCTACAGGTGCAACATTATCAAATCGTGCTTCTAAAAGACCAGATGATTGAATAGAACCATCTTTACTACTAACCGTATATTTACAATAATTGTAATCACCAGCTTGGGTAGTAATATCATCCGACCGATAGAATATAATTTGTTGTAAAGCATTATTCCATTCACAAAAAAGTTTATCGTCTTTTTTCGTGCTTGTAACTTTGTCGTCTATCAATCCTGTTCCAACAGATTCAAGATTAATATTATAGTCCGTACTATTAAAAAACTTTAGAAGATGACTACTATCTTCATTTGGCAAAGGCAAACCATTTGCCTTCAAATCAATATAGATCGCTCGATATTTTGCATTGGCCTTAGTTTGATCAAGAAGATTTTTATAATTTGCCAAATCTATTTTTAAGACATTCCACAAATATGAATAAAGTGGATTAGTGAGATTTTTTTCTACAGTATCATATTGGGTTTGATATCCCTCAAGTAAAGCGGTAAGAGATGTATTACCTAAACCTCTTAAATCACCTGCAGTTAACTTCATTAACTCTACTGAACCTATATCACAGCTATTACGAGCAATGTTATCGGGCTGATAATATAGTTTATTAGTTGGGAGTCGAGCTAAACCACGTTGATCTATATCAGCGCATATAGCTTTACCCTCAGGATCTACATCTATTAAATCTTCTTTTCCAGTAGCTACCAATGGAAAATAAAGTGGTAAAAAACCAGTTACTGCTGCAGCTTTTTCATGGCGCTCAAGTAAAGAGTTAAATGGAACACCTGAAATATCAATTGTCTTATTAGCTGACGAAAGTACCTCTGTTGGTAAATCACATTTATCAGTATTATTACTTAAATTGAGTGCATTAAAAGATAATCTAAGACCAGTGTTTTTTAAATCTGCTGCTGAGCCTGCTAAATATCGACAAGCATAACCAACTGGATTGTATCCAATTATATTAAAATTCAATTCTTTCCCACCTAAACTATCATATAGGAAAGTTGTATTTGCGTTATTTTCAACAATAGTATTATTTTGTAGTTTTAAACTACTTCCACCACTTAAAATAGTTGATGGATTTGTTGTATTACCAGGAATCGCATCTCCTGTAAATTTTAAAATAACCCCATTTACAGTGCTGGCAATATTTTGAGCAATTGTATTAATTGTAAAAGTAGCTTTCGGCTCGCCACAAAATTCAAATGTACTCGCAGAATTGCTTGAACCATTCTTGATAATACTTGAGGATGTAAGAGTAACCTCTCGTTTAGCATACTCAGTACCATTTTTACAACTCATAGCTAACACGCTACCAGTACTTGCTTGATTGCCTTGCAAGAGGGAATGAGTTATTGATAAATTTACTCCACTACCACCAAGAAAAACAGCTCCACCTTTTGGAGCTTGAGAGTTTAAAATTTGAGAATTTAATAATGTAACATTACCACCCGCATAAATAGCTCCACCTTGATTTAAAGCTATACCATTTTCTAAAATAATATTTTGCAAAAATAATGCTTTTTGATTTTCTGCTGTGTTAAATATACGCGACTTACCCGCAGCATTAATACGTGTTTTAAGTTCTGGTAAAGCAGGATAGTCATTTGTTAAAACATTCTTTTCTGACCAGATTTTATCCTCTTCACGTTCACCATAGCCATAAATAGAAATATTAGCATTGGGCACCAATTCTTTATTTAAAGTATAAGTTCCAGCTTTTAACTGAATTACCTGATCAGTATCAAGGCTAAATACAGTACATCCATAAGCGGATTTACGAGTTTCTGCGACTTTAATGGCTTCTCTTAATGAACATGCGTTTGTATTTTCACCATCTTCATCAGCAAAAGTTGTAACCTCAATTCTTTTATTTGTGGTATCAGCAAAAAGTGGCATATTTGCAAGCACAGCTAATGCTAATAATGCCTTTTTATAATTTTTCATAGTCTCATCCCTGATTATGACTTGAAACGGCGTAAAGCAATTAAACCTAATAAACTTAAAATAAAGGCTCCACCAACACTACCTCCACCACCTGTACTGACAGATTTGTCTTCAATTCCAGATAAAGGATCCTGAACAATTCTTGTCGGGATAGTGATATATTGAAACTCTACGCCTTCATTAAATCGAGACACACTCGTAACAACCTGAATGCTAAAAATATCCGCACCGTGCCAGTTCCCATTTGGTGTATAAATTACATTTCCATTTTGATCTAAAGTTATACTACCTTTAGAAACTGGGGTGTCTGTACTTTGTTTAATTCTAAGGCATCCTGGTTGCCATTCTTTTCCATCAGCCCGCTCTCCGAATAACCGTTTGCATGTAGCCGGAGTCACTAGATCTGCTTCACTTAGAGAACCAAGAATATTAAATTTTGCAACTTGGCCATATCTAATATCTTGACCTACTGAGGATATCTCAGTATCTAAAATATATTCAATCGCTCCAAGATCACATAGCTCATCATAACCACTACGTTTTTTTCCACGCTGATCAATAATTTCACAACTTGCTAAACCAACTGAAGTTCCATCACTATATAAACGACCTTTATTAATAATTAGAGAATCCGCTAAAGTATTATAACTCTCTAACAATCGAGGCTTGAAAAAGCCAAGAAAGCTATCTTTAGGGGTATTAAAAGGACAAAATAAGCCCTCTTTCGCTGTTACATCACATATCCCCTCATCTGTGCTACCTGCTATTAATTTTTCATTAGCGGGATAAAGAATATTAGGAAGCTTTGAAGTCGCGTTCCGGTTACATTCTGCGGTAACCAAATTACTTTGTATAATTGCTTTATCAGTAGTACTAGCCTGACAGTTGATCGTATTTCCAACTAAAACACTATTTGAAATAGATGCATTACCTTGTGGAGCATCTAGAAATAATCCTTTGTCATTTTTAATCATCGTAATGTTATTAACAAACATCCCATCTTGAATATTTGCAATAAAACCCACTTTATTATGAAAAAAAGTACTGTTACTCAGACCGGTAGAACGCTGGCTTAAATATCCCCCAGTACTTTCATCATCAAATTTATTTGCACTAAAGAAAAGTGATCCAGCTGCAGAACTAACTTCATTATCTCGAATCACAGACTGCGTGATCAAATACAAAGGCTGCTCACTATAAATTACCCCACCTTCTGTTGATTTATTATTTTGAATAAGAGTATTAGTAATAGTGACGAAACCGTAAGTCTGGCCACTTTTCGTGACCAATCCTCTATTATAAATTGCTCCCCCTTGAGCTGCGTATCCATCAATTAAACGAGAGTTTTGGATTTTCAATATTTCATGATTATCAATCAACCCACCAGTGACAGCTTTAAATTTTAAACCCGCACCTTGTAAATTAAGATCAGTTAGCGAAACAGAAATTGATGCTTTTTCAATACTCTCATCATCAATTTTAAATAACCGATCTGTACCAATCATTTTTATTGTAGCGTTATGCGAACCTGGTTGATCAGTATCAACTAATGTAGAATCATTTTTCGCAGTAGTAATTGTCAGAGGGGCCGTAATCTTTATTTGTTCTTTAAGTGTATACTCTTTATCTCTTTGCAAAATAATATTGTTTGAGTCACCACTAGTACAGCCACGATAACCATCTTTTACAGACGCAACAACCTTAGAATCACTTGAATTAAGTCTATTTAAAAGTTCAACGGCCTCACGTAATGAACAGACCGTGTTGTCGACGTCTTCATCAGTTGTAGTTGTGACTTGAATATCGGCAGAATAAGCGTGTCCAGCAGCAGCCAATAAAGCAAAAGCAATGCTCCGTTTGAGCATACCCATCTCCTTACATCTTTTTTCATTTTTCTTTGTCAATATTGCAAAATATCCGCTTTTGCAATCGCATCCTTTGTGCGTACTTTGTCACAGCAAGTAGAATTTCTCAAGACATTTTGGTCGGTCTGTCGAGTCATTTTTGAACTAGATTACAAAAAGCTTCGTAGTTCTAAAAAAGTTTTTTAAATACAAAAAAGTGGCGTATAAAAAAATTACAAGAAAATTTAGAAGATATAAATATAACTATTCTGAAATGAAAAAACGTATGTAGGGAAAGCCACTTTTTAATTGTATGAGTTTAATTTAAGCAAAACAGTAAACTTAAGCTAGAAGCTCTACTGTTGATACTCATCAATCAAAGCGTAAATTTGCCTTAAAGTTGCATTAGAAAGTTTTGTTTTTTCACCTTTAAGCAATTTTTCTAATTGAGCAACTGTTTGTAATAAGAGAGAAGCTTGATGAGGACCATGCAATAATAAGTAGTCAACAATTTGTTGATCAAAGTGGATACCACGTCTAGCCATTACAGATGTCACCAAGGCATAGCGGTCTGCATATAAACTTCCACTCGGCACTTTTACACTAACGGCTTGTGTAAGTCGTGACTGTAGATCTGGTAACTCCAGCTTTAATTCGATCGGCGCTACACGCGAAGAAAATATCAGTTGTCCTTCATGATTATTCATTAAATGAAAAACAGCTTTTTGCCAGTGAGGCACACCACTAATCGATTCAATATCATCCAAAGCAACAAGATCATAATGTTCTAAAGAGGTAATTGCCTCAATAGGTGCATCAAGCAGTTCAAGCAAAGATACTTTAATAGCAGACTTACCTATTTCTAAATAAGAATCACAAATTGCGGAAAGCAAATGGCTCTTGCCCGTTCCTGCTCCACCATAGATATAGAATCTACTCACCAGACCAGCATGTAGTTGCCGCACGGCATCGACTACATGCCCCCAACCCGGTCCCGAAAAATCACTGATTCGGGCATCAAGTTGAGGTTCTATATCCAGTTGGAGTTGACGCATATATTGAATTAACCTTGAAATTATTTCTGGTTAGGGGATTTTAGTTCATCTGTATCTTGCTGTGTTTTAACTTCAAGATCAAGCTTAGTACTTTCAGTTTCCACATGAATTTGCTCAATATCGCCATGTTGGATCACTAATGTAGAAGGTGGCGCATAAAGTGAGCTTCTTTCATAGTTCTCTCTTAAATGCTTTAACAACACTACAATAACAGCAGCAACAGGCAATGCAATTAACATTCCCAAGAAACCTGCAAGCTGTGCACCTGCCAATACTGCAAAAACAACTGCTACAGGAGATAAACCAATTTTATCTCCCAGTAGGAATGGCTGTAGGATATAGCCTTCTACAGCTTGGCCAACCATAAAAACTACGCCAACGAGTAATAAATGCACCCAATCTAAGCCGAACTGAAACAAGCTGGCGATAACAGCGGCAATAATACCTACTCCAAATCCTAAATAAGGAATAATACTGGCAAGCCCAGCCACCATACCAATAATCAGGCCAACCTCTAAACCAATGAGCTGCAAACCAACCGCATATACTATGCCGAGTAATAGCATGACCAGAAACTGACCTTTAACAAATGCCCCTAAAACACTATGACATTCGCCAACGATTTGTAAGGTAGTAGCTTCATATGGACGTGGGATAAGACGACGTAAGTTTTGTAACATACGCTCCCAATCGAGCAAGAAATAGAAAGCAATAATTGGAATTAAAACAACTGTTCCACCAATCTGAATAAAATTCAGTCCAGATTGAGCTAGTTTTAATAATACTGCCTGAATGCTGTCTGCACTATAGTTTGTCTGAACATATTCCATAACAGCTTTAGACAACTGCTCTGTATCAATTTCCATTTGCTGGACATTAAATGTCGAAGATACCCAAGGTAGAAAGGTAGCATTAATCCAATGAATACCGGCTGGAATGCTATCTCGGGCATAAACTAATTGTTTCCAGATAAGTGGAACCAAATACCAAAGTGCAATAGTTAAAGTTATGCCTATTCCAACGAATACCAAGCTAATTGCTAACCAGCGAGGCAATTTCATTTTTACCAGAACATCAACAAGTGGACTGAATAAATAAGCCAGGAAAAAAGCACCGATAAAAGGAATGACTACAGGCTTGAGCAAGTACAACACCCATACCAGCAATACAATACCTGCGAGTAAAAAAATACGGCGCAGTATACGATCTTGCATAAAATCTAGCCTTTTTTGATTTAATCGTTATAAATGAAAAAATATTTTTATTAAAGATAGCATTTTCGAGCATAAATAACATAAGAGTTTCGTATATTCAGGTTATAATCTGCCGCCAATGCGGAGACTTCATTTATGAGCAACTCAACTTCTACCCCAAATACCGGTTTAAGCTACAAAGATGCGGGTGTCGACATTGAAGCGGGCGACGCACTGGTCGATCGTATCAAGTCAGTCGCTAAACGTACAAGTCGTCCTGAAGTAATGGGCGGTCTTGGTGGCTTTGGTGCACTATGCAAAATTCCTAAAGGTTATGAAGAACCTGTTTTAGTTTCTGGAACCGATGGTGTAGGAACTAAATTACGTTTGGCACTTAATCTCAATCGTCATGACACAATCGGCCAAGACCTTGTGGCTATGTGTGTAAATGACCTTTTAGTTTGTGGTGCAGAACCATTATTCTTCCTAGATTACTATGCGACTGGTCACTTAAATGTTGACGTTGCTGCAAATGTTGTTACTGGTATTGGTAAAGGTTGTGAGCTTGCAGGTTGCGCACTTGTAGGTGGTGAAACCGCAGAAATGCCAGGCATGTACGAAGGTGAAGATTACGATCTTGCTGGTTTTGCTGTTGGTGTTGTTGAGCAAAGCAAAATTATTGATGGCTCTAAAGTAAAGTCTGGTGACGTACTTATTGGTGTTGCATCAAGTGGTGCTCACTCTAATGGTTACTCATTACTACGTAAAATTTTAGACGTTAAAAACGTTGATTTAACTCAAACAATTGATGGTCGTCCTCTTGCTGATGTCGCAATGGAACCAACTCGTATTTATGTAAAACCAGTTCTTGAACTCTGCAAACAAGTTGATGTTCATGCTATGGCCCACATCACTGGTGGTGGTTTACCAGGTAACTTACCTCGTGTGTTACCAAATGGTGCTCAAGCGGTTATTGATGAATCTTCTTGGGAATGGCCTGAATTGTTCCAACTTCTACAACGCGAAGGCAATGTAGAACGCTTTGAAATGTACCGTACTTTTAACTGTGGCGTAGGTATGGTTATTGCTGTTGATGCAAATGATGCTGAAAAAGCAATTGAAGTGCTTAATGCTCAAGGCGAAAAAGCTTGGAAAATTGGACAAATCCAAGAAAATGCCGAGTCAGTGGAAGGTGCAGACGAAAAAATCCGTGTGATCTTTGCATGATAAAAATTGCTGTTCTAGTCTCTGGGAACGGCAGTAATTTACAAGCCTTGATAGATGCAAATCTATCAGGGCAAATTGTAGGTGTACTGTCTAATAAAGCAGATGCTTATGCCTTAGAGCGTGCTGAAAAAGCTAATATTGCTACCGCTGTTATCTCCCATAAAGACTTTCCAACTCGTGAAGTGTTTGATGAAGCAATGCATCAGCAACTCTTAGCTTGGGAAGTAGATGTGGTTATTTTAGCTGGCTTCATGCGCATTTTAACTCCCTCCTTTGTCAACAAATGGCAAGGGAAAATGCTAAACATACATCCCTCGCTTCTGCCTGCTTACAAAGGTGTGAATACTCATCAACGTGTTTTAAACACAGGTGACCGTTTACATGGTTGTACCGTGCACTTTGTAACTGCTGAACTGGATTCTGGTCAATCTATTGCCCAGTCAGCTATTTCAGTTAAAGAACATGATACTGTCGACTCATTGGCAGATCGAGTACACACACTTGAGCACTTTATCTACCCACAAGTTGCAGAGTGGCTGTGTAACGGTCAACTTACATGGAAAGATGGACAAGCCTACTTCCGTAATCAAGTTCTAAAAGACCCTATTCGTTTTGCAAGCTGGTAAAATATTTTACTAACAAACAAAAAATAAAAAAGGACATGCTAGCATGTCCTTTTTTATTCACTTAAAAATCAATTTAGTTAGTGGCTGATCAATTTCTTTATAGAATTTACTGTATCAGTAGGATGTTCTAGAGGAAACATATGTCCCCCCTCAACTACAGTAAATGGAATTCCCATTTTTCGCTTTGCCATTTGAGGAAAGCCTCTTTTTAAGAAATCACTCTCTTTCCCTACAACTAAATGCACAGGCATCTTAGGTTTTGGCATAGGTAGCCACCACCAAGAAGGATTCTTACGGAAAATTGCAACTTCATCTTCACGAGAAATCGTTAAAGTTACTCCACCACGAACTGGATCTTCTTTCAAAGCATAATCAATATAAGCTTGGAAACAATCTTCATCAAAATTTTTATAGAATCCCTTAGGACGCAGTAATTCAGCCGCTTGCTCTCTCGATTCCCAATGTTCACGACGACGTGCAGATAAACCTGCTGGTGTCATCGCATCAACCAATTTAGGGCGAAATAATTTTGCCATATGAAAAGCAAACGAATATCGCCCTAAAATCAGAGGCGGATCTAACATAATCACTTGAGAGAAAAGTTCAGGACGTCGAAAAGATGCCATCAATGTTAGAACGGAACCAAGAGAATGACCTAGCCCAATAACTTTACGTCCTTTCGCTTGACGCACAATACTATCAATAACCTGATCAACCAAAGCAGGCCAATGATTCGTCACAGGATAGCGCTTATCAGGACCAATCAAGGGAACATAAATGACGTCATATTCCCCTTTCAATTGGTCAAACAATTTTTGATACACTTTTGATGGTACGCCATTGGCATGAGCAAAGTGTATAACTGGTTTTGTTGACATACCGCTATCCTAAACAGATTTATTGTAATTTTGCGCTTTGACGAGTCTGCACTTCTTGAGCAATAGATTCACTTACCCCTTGCCCGATTTGTGCACCCATACGACCCAAAATAGATTCTAGTGGGTTACGCTCAATTGTGTAGTCAACTTTATTATCAAGGTTTAGTTCGCGCATCAAGCTCGTAATATTACCTGAACGGTCAGCAACACCTAATTGAATTGCTTGATCGCCAGTCCAGAATAAACCAGAAAAAATAGCTGGATCATTCGATTTCAAGCGCTTGCCACGCCCTTCTTTAACTGCAGTGATAAAGTGAGTATGAACATTATCAAGAACAGATTGAATATGCTGCTTCTGAGCTGGATCAATCGGTTTTGTCATACTTAAAATGTCTTTATTCGTTCCTGCTGTTAAAGTGCGATCTTCAATACCGAGCTTTTGAGCTAAACCAGTAATCCCATAGTTAGGCATGATGACACCAATTGAACCCACTAAACTTGATGGATTGACAATAATCTCATCTGCAGCAGAAGCAATATAGTACGCACCCGATGCACCCATATCACCAATAACGGCATAGACTTTCTTATCAGGATGTTGTTTTTTCAAATATCGAATTTCCTGCCAGATTTCATCAGACTGAACTGGAGAACCGCCAGGTGAGTTAATATTTAGTGCAACAGCTTTACTATTTGAGGCCTCAAAAGCGCGTTTGAGTGCTTTATTCGTATCTTCACTATTCACAGCTTGATTGCTTGAAGCATCAATCGTTCCAACAATATCCACCACTGCTAAATGGGCACTACTGCTACTTACTGCTGATCCATCTTTGCTGGTTGAACAGCCTTTGCCCATTAATACGATAATGAACAGTAAATAAATAAAAGTTAATGTTTTAAAGAAGATACCCCAACGGCGACTACGGCGTTGCTCTTCTACTGAAGCAAGTACAGCCTTCTCGAGAATTTGCCATTCTGGTCCATTTTGTTTAGGGATTATAGGTTCATTTTGTGGTTTTGGTGGCCAATCGGACATAAAATTCCAATCCAAATCAATCTAAAATGATGTCATTATATACGTTGATTTGATAAAAACTGTCTAAATAATATGATTTCATTTATAATATTTTTATCTTTTTTTACTTGTTGCCTCCTTTTTACCGCGATAGATGACCAAACTAGATGTAAAAAGCATGAACTATTATTTACTCAAAACTTTTAGCCGCCAACCAATTCAATTTGGACGTTTTATTGCCCGCACGTTGGCAGGATTAGTCAATACTTTAAAAATTACTAGAACCTCAAAGAGTATTGAACTTAACTTACAAATCGCACTTCCTCATTTAACGCCACAACAACGCATAGACATTACACAACAAGCTATTCGTAACGAGTTAACCTCATATTTTGAATTTTTAAGTATCTGGGGCTCATCAAATAGTAAGAATATTTCAAGAATTCATCATATTGAAGGTGAACATTACTTTCATGAAGCACTAGCGGCAAAAAAAGGTGTGGTTTTAATTGTTCCACATTTTGGCACATGGGAAATCATGAATGCATGGTGTGCACAGTTCACCTCAATGACAATTTTATATAAACCTGTAAAAAATGTAGATGCAGACCGTTTTGTTCGAGAAGCACGTAGTCGTGAACAAGCTAACTTGGTTCCTACCGATGAAACTGGTGTTCGACAAATTTTTAAAGCATTAAAACAAGGTGAAACCACTGTAATTTTACCTGACCATACACCAAATGTTGGTGGTGACATGATTAATTATTTTGGTGTTCCACTTGCCTCCAGTAATTTAAGTGCCAAGCTTATCCAGAAAACAAAAGCTAAAGCTTTATTCCTTTATGCAATTCGTAATGAAAATGATGGTTTTACGATGCATATCGAGCCTATGGATGAGAGGATTTATGAAGGTACAGCAGATGACGGAACGTATGTCATCCATCAAGCAATTGAACAACTAATTCATCAATATCCAGAGCACTACCACTGGAGTTATAAACGTTTTAAAGCAAATCCTGCTTTAGATAATATTTACAATATTGATCCGACTGAAGCACTTCAAATTGTAGATAAGCTTAAAGCAGAAGCTTCACAAATTCCTGTGAAGCCAGGTACGTTCGAAACGTCGAGTATATAAAACTATCTCATGATTGCGAGATACAAAGCTTAATGTTCCTTGTTCAACTGTACTTTTAAACGGAATATTAAGTGCTTGTACTCTCGCTAACACTTCTTTACTTGGATGACCGTATCGATTATTAAAGCCAGTAGAGGCAACAACAAGCTTTGGTTTTAGAGTCGCTAAAAAGTCATAAGCCGAACTATGTTTACTCCCATGATGACCTAATACCAGAACATCTACCTTTAAATCAGGATATTCTTTCATGAGTTGATATTCTGCTTCCCACCCTGCGTCACCCATGATTAAATAATTTTGATAGCCATTTATCTGTTTTAAATGAATATAAACCACACAAGAATATTGATTTTGATTAGAAGGAACTAAGTTTAAATCATTTTCTTTAGGCCAAAGGATTTCAATATCTAACTGTGGATATTGCCATTTTTGCCCTTGATGGCAATAAGTAAATGGCTCTTTAATTTGCTCTGTCCATCGTTCATTTGATATGACTTGTTTAATAGGAAAAGCCTGAGCGATAGAAGGAAATGCTCCGCTATGATCTTGATCGAGATGAGACAGTACGACGTGATCCAGTTGTTTAATTCCCTTTTGACGTAAATATGGAATCACGACATTTTGACCAATACTAAAGGCTTTCTCATCATAAGACCCACCCGTATCGATGAGCCATGTCTGCTGCGGGTGTTGCAAGAAAATAGCTTGTCCCTGTCCCACATCTATAATATTTAATTGAATTTGCTGGGATGACTTATCTGGAATGATCAAGGGTAAACAGCATATTAGTCCCCAAGATTTTGGTAAAACTCCACGCGGTAAAAATAAGATAATAATAACGAAGCTAAGGCAAACTAAATCAAGTGATGTCAGACTAAAGCCTTGTAATGGTAGAGATAATTTCTCTAAAAGATTAAAACACGTCAGTACTATACTAATCAGGACATCATTAATTTGAAAAAGTAAATTTCCGAATGGGTTAAAAATAAGCCATACACAAGCAGCAAAAATGTTTAAAGGAACAATCACACCTCCGAGTAAAGGAACTGCAATAATATTTGTAAAAGGGGCAACCCATGAAATCTGTTGGAAGAAAATCAGCATTAAAGGACATAAAGCAATAAATATTTTGCCTTGAGATTCAATTAAAATTTTACTGAAAAGAATGATTCTAGATAACAGATTAGTTAAAACAAGATTTGGAGCCTGCTCTATAGTTTGATAAATCCGTAATAAAATAAAGCAAGAACCATAAGAGAGCCAAAATCCTGCCGATAAAACACTAAAAGGATCGCAAAATAAAAGCAGACTTGCACTGTAAACCAAGAGTGAAAATGGCTTAACAGACAGTTTAATTAATAACAAAGAAGCAAATAAAAATACTGAAAGTAAAGTTCGTAAGGCGGGAATTTCAAAACCAACAAATGCCGTATAAATCAAAACACCGAAACATAATGGAATCATCGCCCAAATTTGTTTAGGTTGATGCAAATAAAGCTGCGGATAATATCGTCGTACTAATTGATGTAATCCCCAAGAGAACATGATGGCAAAAATGAGTACATGAGGCCCTGAAATGGCCAACAAATGAGAGATTCCTAATTCCTTAAATTGATTTTTAATCTCATCATTTAAAAGACTTTCATCCCCTGTTAATAAAGCTAATAACAGTCCTTTATTTTGTAAAGGAGATTGTTTTAACATTAATCTAAATGTCAGACGCAATTTTTCTATATTTAATTTTTGTCTGTTAAAGAATTTTTGTTGCTCTTTTAAATGCTGTTGATAACCCAACTGATAAACTTCATCAGAGCTTAAAGGCTCAATATGCTGAACACTAAAACCAGACATTATATTTCGTTGAATGAACCATTGTTCTTGGTCGAAAACACCGGCCACTGCGTAACTATGAGCAGGTTTGGTTTTGCCAGAAATTCGATAATAATGGCCTAATTGTAATTTTGATTCATCTAACGCTGAGTTTACTTTTTGATTTTTTAAATATAAAAGCCAATTGACGGGATGTAAGGACTGCCCTAGTACCTGAACGGGTTGCTGCGTCTTATCTTCTTTTTCTTCACTTATACGATCTACATACACAACAATATCTAAAGATTTAGGCTGCATTTGTCGCAGTTGTAATCTTTCATTTAAGGTATGCTGAGCATATTGATGTCCTATAGTAAAAAAACTAATAGCACAGACTAGACAGTAAATGGCTTTTAATATGGGGCGATTTAAGAAAATATTTCTCTTAAAAATATAAAAAATAAAGCCCATAACAAGCAAGACTTTACCTACCCACCCATATTGCATTATTAAAGGGATATCTCTCCCCATAAATGCAATACCCCCAATCCACCCCATTAAAATAAGTTTTAACATTTAAAGTCATATCATTATCTTTTTAGGGGCAAAATTAAAGCCCAACTCAGTGGGCTTTAACAATGTGATTTAATGACAATTTTTTAAGAACTACTCACCCAGAGTCCATCTTGCATGTGCAAAATAGAATCAGCAGCCTGAGCTAAATGCTCATCATGGGTCACAATTAACATTGCCATGTTAAGTTCTTTCTTAAGATCGGTCAGTAATTCAAAAATACCTAGAGCTGTTTTACGGTCTAAATTACCTGTAGGTTCATCAGCCAGAACAACCGCAGGTTTAGTGACTAAAGCACGCGCTAACGCCACACGTTGGCGCTCACCACCTGAAAGCTCACCTGGCTTATGATCCATACGATGAGATAACCCAACTCGATCAAGTAAATATTCAGCTTGCGCTTTTACCGATTTAAATTGGCTATCTGCACGAAGCATTAAAGGCATCGCGACATTTTCAAGAGCAGAAAACTCAGGTAATAAATGGTGAAATTGATAAACAAAACCGAGGTATTGGTTACGCTGAAAACCACGTTCAGCTTCGCCTAAATTATCAAAACGCTGACCATTTAAAAATACTTGCCCTTGAGTTGGCTGCTCTAAACCACCTAGCACATGGAGCAAAGTGCTTTTACCTGAACCACTCGCACCGACAATAGAAACAAACTGCCCTGCTTCAACTTGTAAAGAAAGACCTTTAATGACTTCAACTTTAGATTTACCGTCATCAAAATGTTTATATATTTCTTTCGCTTCTAGAACAATTTTACTCATAGCGCAGTGCCTCAGCAGGTTGAACTTTGGCAGCACGAAGTGCCGGATAAATAGTCGCCAAGAAGCTTAAAAGTAAAGAAACAATCACAATAATCGTCACATCTTGCCATCTTAAATAAGAAGGAAGGTAATGTACAAAGTAAGCATCAAATAGATTTAAGCCCAACACATTGTTAAACCATGAAATGATATCGCTAATGGTTAAAGCTAAAATTACACCTAAAACCGTACCTGCAACTGTACCAATCACCCCAATCACGGTGCCTTGCACCATAAATATTTTAGTAATCATGGATGGCGAAGCGCCTAATGTACGCAAAATTGCGATATCAGATTTTTTATCAGTCACCACCATGACCAATGATGAAACAATATTAAATGCTGCAACCACAATAATAAGGACAAGCAATAAACCGACTAGAGTTTTTTCCATTTGGATGGCATTAAATAAATTACCATGCGTATAGGTCCAGTTCGTCGCGTAGAAATTGCTTGGTAAACTTTTGACTAAGTCATCAGCAACTTGTGGCGCTGCAAAAATATCATCTAGTTTTAAACGGACACCTTGGGCACCATCTGGTAAGCGTAATAAGGTTGAAGCATCGTATAGGGCGATATAACCCACCATAGAGTCGACTTCAGCGCCTACACTAAAAATACCAACCACCTTAAAACGCTTGAAACGAGGTACAACACCTGCTGGAGACGGTGTTGCTTCTGGTAAAACCAATGTCACACTATCATTTAGACGTAAGCCCAATGAATCAGCCATATCTTTACCAAGCACAATACCAAATTCACCTTTTTTAAGTGAATCTAAACTCCCGGCAACAATATGATTTTGAATAATAGAAACATTCTTTTCATATTTTGGGTCAATACCCGTCACCATAATACCAGCGACTTGCCCCTGCGCAGTTAACATACCTTGCAATTGCGTAAAAGGTGCAACCCCTGTTACATGTGGATGATGTTCAACTCGTTTTACCAGTTCAGGCCAATCCGTGAGGATTTGTGTAGATGAAACTGTTGCTTGCGGCACCATTCCTAACACACGGTTTTTCAATTCGCGATCGAAACCGTTCATGACAGAAAGTACTGTAATCAGCACAGCGACACCTAGTGTCAAACCGACCATCGAAACCAATGCAATAAAAGAAATAAAATGATTACTGCGTCTTGCGCGAGTATATCTCAACCCTATATACAGTGAGATTGGTTTAAACATACCTTCTAAATCCAAGGTCATTGATGGAAAATATAAGATGTTGATAGCAACTTGCACCCACATCTATAATTTGACCATACCGTTAGATGCTGTATTAAGGTTTAAAAATCAGTAAGTTCTGATCTTCCCTTAACAATCCTAATATTATATTGCTGCGCTATTTTCTACTACTTAAGTTAGGAGATCAATTTGATCATGCATTTCGCTACGAATTAGAACAATTTAATGAATAAGCTCAACAAATTACCCAAATCTTCTCCTATTTAGACTTCATATGTTGAGCAAAGTTCCGATTTGCCTGAATGTCTTTATAGAAATATAAAAAGAGTCCAGACAAGATAATGAAAGCACCTACAAAAACCATAATTGAAAGTTGTTCATGGTTTAAAGCAGCTCCAATGATCATCGCTAACATAGGGGTAATAACTGTCGTTAAAGATAAAGTCGTTGCCTGAATATTTTGTATAAGTTTGAAATAACAAAACATGGCGACTAATGAAGCCATCAGTACCGTATAAATTAGGGCAAATAAAGATTTAGCTTCTGGCAAATGTGTTGGTGCATATTGCCAAATAAATGGAATAAAACAACTAGCAAAAATAGAAGACACTAAAATAGAGCCTGTTGCCTGAGCCATCGGCTGGATCTGTGCATTAACTTTCTTGACCCAGAAAATTGAAAAAGAATAAACAAACACACTGATTAGCATAAGTACAATACCAAACGGATGTACATGCTGATTCGCACCGCTCAGACAAATAATAGCTAACCCACAGACCGCAATTGCCATACCCAACCATTGCAGCTTATAAAGTTGTTGGCCAAAAGCAAACCGACCAATAAGCCCCGCCATAATCGGCGCTAAACCAAACATAAGTGCGATCATGCCTGAACTTAAATATTGGGTCGCGGCATAGGTGAAAATTTGAGAACCAATTAAGCTAAAAGATCCGGCAATGTAGCTATGAACTGCTTGTCGATGCGTCGGGAAAGGTGTTCTTAAAATTAGCAATATGATGACAGCCAAAGGCAATGCAATAAAAAAGCGTAATAACAATGCCCACATCAGATGCAGATCAGACACACTCCAGACAATTGCCAAAGGAGTGGTTGCCCAGATAAACACTAACAAGGCATAGGTTAGAGCCAAATTGGTTTGCGATGGCATGCGATGCTCACTTAGCTGTTTTACGTTTTTGCTTTAAAATCGTTTGATCTAATGAACTTGAAAATTCACGTTTATCTCGCTCGGAAATAGGAGGCGGTCCACCAGTTTGCACACCTGCACCACGAAGCGTATCCATAAAATCACGCAGATGTAAACGTGCTTTAACATTCGCAGTTGTATAGACTTCACCACGCGGATGGATAGCAACGCCTCCTTTCTCAATCACTTGAGCTGCCAGAGGAATATCCTGCGTAATGACAATGTCATTTTCAACCATACGATCAACTATTTCTTTATCTGCCTGATCGGCACCACTTAAAACCTGTATTGATTTAATTCGTACTGAAGGGGTGATACCAACATTCTGATTAGCAACAAAAATGACTTCTAATTGATAACGATCTGATGCACGTAAAATCACTTCACGTAAAATTTTCGGTAAGGCGTCTGCATCTACCCATAGCTTAAATGGCAGCACGTTATTCTCTATTTCCACTAAAAATCTAAGTCTAACAGATGCTTTTCGAAGGTGAGTAAAAATAACGATTAAACTGATTTTTAATTTCAACATTTAAATTTTTTATAAATTAAACTTACTTTTAACTTATAAATAGAAACGCCGCTTCTCTTTAAATGACTAAATACGCGCTTTTACAAGAGAATTTACATATGGTGACTTGAAAAATAGCAAACACCCTCGATTTAATATAACAAGTAATGTGAACCCAACAGCATCGTGCTTATGAAAAATCAAAACAGTCCAGAAGTTATTAAAGTAAATGACCAAAATTTTGGTAGTCATGGAGAACATTGGAATCTATTGACGTCCCATCCCGAAACAGATGTACCAAAATGGTTAGGACTAGCACTTGATGCACCTGTAATGCCAATGGGTTTGTGTGAACATGAAGAAGACATGGACCAATCTTTTTGGCTCATTCAAGGTCCACAAGACCAAAAAGTTACCATCAATCAAATTATTGCTGTTGAAAACCAAAAACCTCGTGCGCTTAAAACAGCCTTCCCAAGTTTTGAAAGTCCATACCAATATAATGCGAAAATTGAACGCATCATTACTTGTGACTCTGCTACACAAGCCGTGTTAAGTTTAAGACTAAATAAAAATACAACTGTTTATGCATTTGATAATTTATTTAGTGTTAACTACTGTCAATATGACAAAAATCAAAACTATCAAGTCCAATTTAATGCATGGGCTTATGAATTAGAACCTGTTCCAGCAGGTGAAAAAATCATTGTTGATGACCCAGCTTCTATTAAACATCACCGTGCATTAAATGCAATTTTAACTGAACATAATGGTGTTGCTCCTGAAAACTTACAGGAACTCATTAATGAATGGCAGCCAAAAAGTCCAGAAGATCAAGAACCTGTAACCGTTGATTTTTCTAAAATGGTCGCTTATTTATATGGCGAAAATCTTGGTCAAGAAGATGAAGCCTGGTTCCAAGGTAATATTGTTGGCAAAACCTCTATGACATTTATGGGGGCAGAATATACCCTTTATGATGTTACTTTGGTTTTAGAAGATGATCTTCCTGCCATATTAGTGCGCATTGCAACCAAAAACGATTTGTATAAAAACTTTAATATTGGCGAATATATTCGCGGTAATATCTGGATTCAGGCGACTATTTGTGCTAAAAAGGGTGAAACTAATTGAATTTCACTAATATTTTAATAATTAGGTTATTGAATGAAGATTATACCCGAACAAACTACCAGCCTCATTCAATCCAGTAGCCTGCGCGTAAAGGTCGATACTGGTGCGTTTTGCTTTTTTGTCTTGGGTATGTTCTTAGCTGCCATATTCATGCACCAGTTTGGTTTAGTGCCTTTTTAATTTATAACTTATTCAATAAATAAAGCCCTCATTTGAGGGCTTTATTTATTTGATTTGCTTAACCATTGCGCTTTGCAAAATCATCCATAAATTTGATTAAAGCCTGTACGCCTTCTAATGGTACGGCATTATAAATACTTGCACGCATACCACCTACAGAACGGTGTCCAGCTAAATTCAACAAGTGATTAGCTTCCGCTTCTTTTAAGAATTGCTTTTCCAAAGCTTCATCTGCCAAGGTAAACGGTACATTCATAATTGAACGGTTTGGAATTGCGATCGGGTTATTGTAGAAATCGCTTGAGTCGATATAACCATATAACAACTGAGCTTTTTCAAGGTTCACTTTATGGATCGCCTCTACCCCACCCTGCTCTAGCAACCACTCAAATACCAAACCAGACAAGTACCAAGCGTAAGTCGATGGCGTATTTACCATAGAACCATTTTTGGCTTGGTCACCATATTTTAAAATACTTGGAATTTCTGGTTTAGCTTGATCAAGTAAGTCATCACGAATAATGACAATTGTTAAACCAGCAGGACCAATATTTTTTTGTGCGCCAGCATAGATTAAACCAAACTTGGTCACATCTAATGGAGCAGATAAAATACTTGATGAATAGTCACAAACAAGTGGAGCCTTTACATCAGGAATTCCTGCGAACTGTAAGCCACCAATCGTTTCATTATCCGCATAATGTACATATGCTGCATCGTCAGATAAATTCCATTCACTTTGTTCAGAAATTGCGAACTTGCCATCTACTTTAATGCCAGCTTGTACAACATTAATATCGCCATAACGTTTTGCTTCTTTTAACGCTTTTTCAGACCAGATGCCGGTGTGAATATAATCGGCTTTACTGTTCTTACCTAAAAGGTTTAAAGGAATCGCAGAAAATTGTAATGACGCACCGCCTTGTAAAAATAGTACTTTATAATTTTCTGGAATATTCATTAACTTGCGTAAATCTGCTTCAGCTTTTTCAGCCACAGCAACATAGTCAGCACTACGGTGACTCATTTCCATGATGGATAGACCTTTACCTTGCCAATCCAACAATTCTTGTTGAGCTTTTTCTAAAACGGCAGTAGGTAATGCAGCAGGACCAGCACAGAAATTGTACGCGCGCATGATTTTTCCCTTGTATAAAGTCAAACACAATAAAAATGGCATTTAACCACAGATTGCTTAAGCTTGCAGCAGCTTCTCAAGTAAATATTTCAATGCTGGACTGTATTTAGCTTTATTTTTTCAATTATTGTTGTCGTTATTTCTTTAGTTTTAATGACCAGCTTCCTCATTTAAAAAATTTTTTAAGCAAAAAGATCAACTTGACTTGTGATTATCATTTCACATACCTTGATAGCTATTACAAAAATATTGGCTTAGTAAATTCAATAATTAAAGGAGCTAAAAACCACCATGTTTTTATACAAATGTATAATAAACAAGATGATAATTGAATTTAATAACAAGAAATTTAAACTATAAGGGATGCCAAAAATTGTTATTTAAAATGCCAACACATCGATATAGACAGTCTATTTTTCCCTTTTCATTTAAACCCAAACATCTTGCTTTGGCTTTAGGCTTTTTTTTCACTAATCACTTATACGCCGAAAGCTTAAGTTATGCTGAAGCAGAACAACAAGCTTTGAAAAGTTCATATAGCACTCAGGCCAACCAGGCATTACAGCAAGCATCTCAATTAGAAGCTGAAGCAGTAAAAGGCCTCGGATTACCTAGAGTTGATTTAAATGTCAGAGCCTACGCTTTTCATAGTGAAACAGATGTTCCCCTTGGTTCTTTTAAACAAAAACTTGAGAATGATTTAAGCCAAGGGCTAAATGATAAACTTTCTCAGTGGAACAATGTCATTCCATCAGATGTGCTGGGTCAAGTTCAAGAAGGTGCAAACCAAACCATACATGATGGTATAAATCGCTTTCCTGATTACGCAAACCTGACTATCGAAGATCAGGTGGTACGCCCTTCTATTTCAGTCGTAATGCCACTCTATACAGGCGGCTTAACCAGCAGTGCTAAAAAAATAGCAAATATACAAGCACAGCGCTCTGAACTTTCAAGCCAACAACAACAAGATATACAGCGATTTGAAGTAGTACAAAGTTACTTTAATGTGCAGTTACAGCAGCAGCTGGTTGCAAGTAGCTTATTTAACTTTAATGCAATGCAAAAACATTACAGCAATGCCCTAAAGCTCGAACAACAAGGATTTATTAGTAAAGGGCAACGCATGCAGTTTGAAGTCGCTCGTAATAATGCAGAACGTACTTTACAAAATGCTCAAGCTAACTTAAACGCCAGCCGCTTTAGCCTTAATAATCTTTTACATCAACAAAATAATGTCGATTTAAGTACACCATTATTTGTAAACAACACTCCCAGCCAGTCTCTAGAATCACTTTTAACCAGTTATTCACAAAAGTCTAGCCTTGTACAAAAAATGCAGATGGATACTCAACTGGCTAACGTCAATATTCAAGCTCAACAAGCAGCAAAAAAACCAAGTCTATTTGCATTTGGTGAATATGCTCTTGATGAAAATGAAAACTGGATTGTCGGTGTAATGGCAAAATACAACCTATTTTCTGGGGTAGATAAAAATAAGAATATTCATGCCGCTGAATTAAAGCGCTACGCTTCTGAACTCATGACTGAACGAACTAAACAAGAGATTGAAGCACTTTTGAATAAATCATATAACGAGCTCAACTCTGCTCAACAAAGTCATCAGCTTTTACAAAGAAACGTAAATGCCGCTCAAGAAAACCTACGTATTCAAGAACTTTCTTTCCGGGAAGGAATGGGTACAGCAACCCAAGTGATTGATGCGCAAAATGCATTAAGTGCGTTAAAAACTGAAATGGCTTTAAATGCTTATAAATATGTCATGTCACTCGCGACTTTATTGCAAAGTCACGGCTCAATTGACCAGTTTAAAGCTTATGTCAATCAACCACATACCGACTATATTCGTTAATGGGAGTATAAAATGAATCAAGACTCAGCTCATTCAGAACAAGATTCTCCTGTTGCGGATACGGCAGAAACCACCCAAGTTCAAAAAGATGATCAAGTTAGTGACCATCAAGAATCAAACACAAATAAAGATGATTCAAAACCACCTAAAAACTCTAAAATTAAACTGATTATTGGTGTAATTATTATTGCCCTATTAGGTTTAATTATTTTTGGTTTGTGGAAAAGCTATCAGCCGAAACCTATTGAACTTCAAGGCCGAGTTGAAGCTGAAACTATTCACGTAAGTACAAAAGTTCCAAGTCGTATTGAAGAAATTTATGTACAAGAAGGCCAGAAAATTTCCAAAGGCCAGCCCCTTGTTCGTTTGGTTAGCCCTGAAATAGAAGCTAAAAAGCAACAAGCTTTGGCTACCTTACAATCGGCTTTAGCATTTCAATCTACGATAGATCGAGGTTCTCAACAAGAAAATATCGATACTCTTTATGCCAACTGGCAAAGTACGAAAGCACAAGCAAACCTTGCCAAAACTACTTACCAACGTGGTGAGAATTTATATAGACAAGGCGTCATTTCACGTCAAAGAAGAGATGAAATGCTTGCTGCACAAACTTCTGCTCAAGAATTAAGTGAAGCCTCTTATCAGCAATATGCCCGTGCAAAACGTGGCAGTACCAGCCAACAAAAATCTACAGCAGATGCACAGGTTGAAATTGCAAAAGCTGCAGTAGCTGAAGCAAAAGCTTTAGAGGAAGAGACACGTTTACTCTCACCTATTTCAGGCACAGTTTCAAAAACTTATGGTAAACCTTCTGAATTAGTCGCTATGGGCGTGCCTGTTGTCAGCATTTTAGAAGATGATGATTTATGGGTAAGTTTAAACGTAGGTGAAAATCAATACGCCTCTGTTTATAAAAATAAAACTCTTGAAGGATTCATTCCAGCTCTTAATCAGAATGTGAATTTTAAAATCAAGAATATTGATGCTGAAGGTGAATTTGCCACCATTAAAACGACTCGCCAAACTGGAGGCTATGATATTCGTAGCTTCAAATTACATCTGGTACCTGAAAATCCTGTCAAAGACTTAAAGGTTGGTATGAGTGTTCTATTTAAAATTAAAGAAGAAAAATAAAGCATGTTTGCCAGTATATTACGGGAACTAAACTATCTAAAAAGCAATAAATGGGATTTGTGTATGGTGACACTTATCCCTGCTTTTATCATTTTCATGTTTAGCAGCATGTTTTACGCAGGTAAAGCTGAACACTTACCAATTGCAATTATTGATCAGGACCAAAGTGAACTCAGCCGTAATATTGAAAAGTATCTTTCGTTGAATCATACAGTAGACATTAAAACAATTACGGCAAGTTCTGCTGAGGCTGAACAACTACTCAATGAAACCAAAATATGGGGGTATGTTTTTATTCCAGACGGTGCTGAAAAGCGCTTCGTTAAAGCACAAGATGCTCAAATCAGCATTGCATTTAATCAGTCTTTTTTTAGTGTCGGAAACACCATTTCTTCAGCAATGCTAGTCAGTACCCTCAATGCTTTAGCAGACTATGCTGGTCAAAGTTATCTTGTAAATAGTATTCCCTATCTAGATGTTCCTACGGCTCATGTAAAAATCTCAACGCTTTATAATCCAAGTATGAGCTATGAATTTTACTTAGAACCTTTCATGGTTCCTGCTGTATTGCACTTATTGTTATGTTGCTGTGTTGCCTTTGCTATTGGACAAGAACTTAAACGTGGCACATTAACAGCATGGGTAAACCGAGAAAGTTTTATTCAAGGCTTATTGGCCAAAAATCTGCTTTATAGCCTTATATTTTGTGCATGGACATGGGTATGGATGTTTTGGCTAGTCGAAATCCGTGGCTGGTTCGTAGCAGGTTCTCTTAGTTTATTGTTATGTGCACAGTTTTTACTTTATTTTGCCTATGCTTTGATTAGTAGCACCGTCATTCTTGCAACCAAAAATTTAAGTAAGACTTTTGGCTTTATCGCAGTATATGGCGGCTCTTCTTTAAGTTTCGCAGGCGTTACGTTACCTTTAAATAATGCCCCTATTTTCACCAAGTTTTGGTCACTCATTATTCCTTATACTCCTTATGCAAAGCTTCAAACCGAACAATGGGTGATCGGCAGTCCAGTTTTCATTTCAATGATTCCTTTTTTAATACTCATCGGTTATTGCCTGATTTACTTCTTTTTAAGTTGTCTATTGCTTAAAAAATTAGTTCGAGGGGCAACGCAATGAAAGAATTCTTTAAGGCTTATGGGCAAACATTTAAAGACATTGTAAGTAATAGCTCAGTTTTCACAACGCTAATTTTATCGGTCATTCTTTATAGCTTTTTTTATCCTACCGCCTATAAAGCTGAGCGTGCAGAATCTATTCCAATCGTGATTGTCGATGAAGAGCAAAGCCTCTTAACTTCTCAATTGATTGGCCAAAGTGCAAATAGCCCCCATGTTCATATCGTTACCGTTACCAGCAATTTTTTACAAGCTGAACAAATGGTACGTGAGCAAAAAGCTGATGGTATTTTACTTTTACCAAATAACTTAACCCAAAGCCTACGCCGCGGAGAAACAGGTGGAATCGGCTTATACTTAAGCACAACCAACTTTTTAAAAACTAAAGAAATTGGTTTAGGTCTGGCAACCTCGATAGAAGCTACATTAAAAGAATATATTGAAAAATTTGGACAACGCACACACTTCCAGCCAACGCTTTCTATTCATCAAGTGCCGTTATTTAATCCCCTTTCAGGATATGGAAGTTATATTTTTCCGGCTGTTGCATCTTTAATTATTCATCAAACGATTGTGCTAGGTTTGGCAATGTTAATAGCTAGCTATCGGGAGCAACATGAAAAAATTACAGCTGTTCGTTTTGCTGGAATCTTCGCAAGTATATTTACCATTGGCTGTTTAGGATGTTTTTATCTTTTCGGTTTTACCTTGTGGTTCAATGACTACCCACACGGTGGAAACTTCACTGGTTTACTAGTTGCTGTTCCTATTTTTATTAGTTGTGTGATTGGATTAGGTATGTTGATCGGATCACTTTTGGATATGCCAGAACGTGCCGGACATATTATTGTGTTTAGCTCTGTACCTTTATTCTTACTAACTGGAGCTGCTTGGCCTCATCAAGCAATGCCTGAATGGCTACAATGGTTTGCGTGGTGTTTACCCTCAACACATGCGGTACAAATGTTTGTGCAACTTAATCAGATGGGTGTTCCATTAGCCACGGTTGTACCAAAACTGATTTTTCTTGGAACCCTTGGATTAATATTGGTGGTTTTATCTTATTATCGGCTTGTTAAAAAATCTTCTTCATAAAATAAAAAAGGAAGCTTATGCTTCCTTTTTTATTTAAGTTTTACTTAGTCTTCAGAAGCATCTTCATTATTTGATACAGCTTCTTCGCTATCAGTTTCAGTAGTATCTACTTCGCCTTCGAGAAACTCTTCTTCATCTTCGACAGCCTCAATAGAAACAACGCCTACTAGAGTTTCTTCTTCGCTTAAGCGAATTAGACGTACACCTTGTGCATTACGACCAGTCATTGCAACTTCTGCTGCACGGGTACGAACTAATGTACCGCCATCAGAAATAAGTAACAATTCTTTGGTTTCGTCAATAGACACTGCACCAACAAGCTCACCGTTACGTTCGCTTGTCTTAATCGCAATTACACCCTTACCACCACGTTTCTTGGTCGGGAAGTCATTTACTGGAGTACGCTTACCATAACCGTTGGCACTTGCACACAGTACTTCACCTGTTTCAGGTACAACTACAAGCGATACGATACGGCTTACTAAATTTGAATCTGCTGAATCGTCATTGTCATCTGATTCATCATTTTCAACATCTGCATCTTCTTCACTTAAAGTACTGCTTGCAAAGCTCACGCGCATACCACGAACACCTTTCGCAGTACGACCCATTGCGCGTACATCAGTCTCAGCAAAACGGATTGCCTTACCTTCGTTCGAGAACAACATGATTTGCTGATTACCATCAGTAATCGCAACACCAATTAAGGTATCTTCTTCATTGAGTTCGATTGCGCGTAAACCATTTGAACGGATGTTAGCGAATTGCTCTAAATCAACACGTTTAACCGTACCTGATGCTGTCGCCATAAATACGTAATGGTTTTCTGGAAACTCAGTCAAAGGCAAGATAGCTGTTACTGTTTCATTCGCATCTAAAGGTAACAAGTTCACAATCGGACGGCCTTTGGCACCACGTGATGCTTGAGGCACTTCAAACACACGAAGACGATATACTTTACCTACGTTGGTAAAACACAGCACAGTCGCATGGTTTGAAGCTACAATGAGATGTTGAATAAAATCATCATCTTTCATTGAAGTTGCCGACTTACCACGACCACCACGGCGCTGAGCCTGATAGTCTGAAAGTGGTTGAGTTTTTGCATAACCTGTTTGTGAAACCGTTAATACAACTTGCTCTTCAGGAATTAAATCCTCACGACTAAAATCAATACGTGATTCAATAATTTCAGTGCGACGCCCATCACCATACTGTTGTAGTACCAGTGCCAACTCTTCGCGAATTACAGCCATCAATAAGTTGAAATCATTCAAAATCGCAGTAAGTTCAGCGATTTGACCTAAAATTTCAGTATATTCTGCATGTAATTTGTCTTGTTCAAGACCTGTTAAACGATGTAAGCGTAATTCTAAAATTGCGCCTACTTGTGTTGGTGATAAACGATAAATCGATTCAGTTAAACCAAATGGACGATTTGGATCTTCACCTTCGATTTCATCTGGACGAACAGAAATTGCACCAGCTTTTTCAAGCAATGAAACGACACCACCACCTGCCCACTCACCTGCAAGTAAACGCTCACGCGCTTCAGCAGGGTTAGCAGAAGTTTTAATCGTCTCGATAATTTCATCGATATTGGCTAAAGCAACGGTTAAGCCTTCTAAGATATGACCACGTTCACGTGCTTTACGCAGTTCGAACATGGTACGGCGTGTCACAACTTCTTGGCGGTGACGGATAAATGCCGCAATAATATCTTTCAGATTCATCAATTTTGGTTGTCCGTTATCAAGACAAACCATGTTGATGCTGAATGAGTTTTCAAGTTGAGTATTTAAGAATAAGTTATTTACAACGACTTCAGCGTTTTCACCACGCTTTAAGTCAATTGCAATACGCATACCTTCTTTGTCAGACTCATCACGAAGTTCTGAAATACCTTCAAGTTTTTTCTCTTTCACTAACTCGGCAATACGTTCAATAACTCTTGCTTTGTTTACTTGATATGGAATTTCAGTAAAGACAATCGTTGTACGGCCTGTCTTTTCATCTTCTTCGAAATGGTACTTACCACGAATATGTAAGCGGCCTTTACCTGTACGGTAGGCATCAACAATACCTGATTTACCGTAAATAATACCGCCTGTAGGAAAGTCAGGACCAGTAATATATTCCATCAATCCTTCAATCGAGATATTCGGATTGTCAGCATAGGCTAAGCACGCATTCACAACTTCTGTCATGTTATGCGGTGCCATGTTGGTTGCCATACCTACGGCAATACCAGCAGCACCATTAATTAACAAGTTAGGAACACGTGTCGGAAGTACTTCAGGAATACGCTCAGATCCGTCGTAGTTATCTTCCCAGTCAACCGTGTCTTTTTCTAGATCTGCAAGAAGCTCGTGTGCAAGCTTGGTCATACGGACTTCGGTATAACGCATTGCAGCTGCGCTATCACCATCAATCGAACCGAAGTTACCCTGACCATCTACCAATAAATAACGTAAGCTAAAGTCCTGAGCCATACGTACAATGGTTTCATAAACAGCTGAGTCACCGTGAGGGTGATATTTACCGATTACGTCCCCAACAACACGCGCAGATTTCTTGTAGGCTTTGTTATAGTCATTGCCCAATTCGTGCATGGCATAAAGCACACGACGGTGAACAGGTTTAAGACCGTCTCTCACATCCGGCAATGCACGAGATACGATTACACTCATCGCGTAATCTAAATATGAATGCTTGAGTTCGTCCTCAATGGCAATCGGTCGGATTTCCGATACGCTCATGCATACTCCTTCTTACAGATAGAAATTTCCATCTGCTTATATGTCTTGATCTTGCAAAAAATTTAGTTCCGGAAACTGAACTAAAATCGAAAAAAATATAGCTGTATACTATAGCATAAAAGCACTATGTAATGTGCGGAATCTACACCGCCAATCTGGTGATATTTGTATAATTTAATTGCATATTATTCTTATCATATCGCTATAACGAGCATCTTCTCATCTTCGTAAAACTATGTGATTTTTATTCTATAAAAATCAAACCTCAAATGAGATAAAAGTCTCAGTTATACATTTCAGGTCACTATCCATAATAAAAAACCCCTAGTAAAAACTAAGGGTTTTTTAGCTTTAATCAGTAAAGATTAAAGTTTAGATACCAATTCTGGTACTACAGTGTTCAAATCACCAACTAACCAGTAGTCAGCAACACTGTTGATTGGCGCTTCTTCGTCTTTGTTGATTGCAACAATAACTTTAGAATCTTTCATACCAGCTAAATGCTGGATCGCACCAGAAATACCTACAGCAACATAAAGCTCAGGCGCAACGATTTTACCAGTTTGACCAACTTGGAAATCGTTAGGTACAAAGCCCGCATCAACTGCTGCACGTGAAGCACCTTGTGCTGCACCAAGCTTGTCAGCTAATGGATCAAGTACTTTATGGTAGTTCTCACCAGAACCTACACCACGACCACCAGAAACTACGATGCGAGCCGCAGTTAATTCTGGACGATCAAGCTTAACGATTTCTTCAGATACGAAGTGAGAAATACCCGCATCTTTTACTTCGCCAACTGTTTCAACAGCAGCTGAACCGCCTTCCGCAGCAACTGGATCAAATGCTGTACCACGAACGGTACCAACAATGATTGCTTCGTCAGATTGAACAGTTGCAATCGCGTTACCAGCGTAGATAGGACGCTTGAATGTGTTCGCAGATTCAACAGAAATGATATCTGTGATCATGCTTACATCAAGAAGAGCAGCAACACGTGGAAGAATGTTCTTACCAGTCGTTGTAGAAGCAGCTAAAACGTATTTGTAACCTTTAGCCAAGTCAGCAACTAAGCCAGCTACGTTTTCAGCTAATTGGTTTGCATAAGCAGCGTTGTCAGCAAGTAAAACTTTGCTTACACCAGCAACTTTAGCAGCAGCATCAGCAACTGCTTGAGCACCAGAACCAGCAACTAATACAGTAATATCACCACCGATTTTTTGTGCTGCAGCAACAACGTTTAAAGTAGCACCGTTAAGTACTTGGTTGTTGTGGTCAGCGATAACTAAAATACTCATGATTTTATCCTTCCGTATTAGATCACTTTCGCTTCATTTTTCAATTTTTCAACAAGCTCATCTACAGATTTCACTTGTACGCCAGCTTTACGTTCTGCTGGAGCTTCAACTTTAACAGTTTTAAGCTTAGTACCAGCTGTAACGCCATAATCAGCAGGAGATTTAGTATCAAGTGGCTTCTTACGAGCTTTCATGATGTTAGGCAATGCAGCATAACGTGGCTCGTTCAAACGCAAGTCAGTCGTGATGATTGCAGGAAGTGTAAGCTCAACAGTTTGTAAACCACCGTCAACTTCACGAGTCACTTGTACTTTACCGCCATCAACTTTCACTTCAGAAGCGAATGTACCTTGACCAGCACCTAATAATGCACCAAGCATTTGACCTACTTGGTTAGAGTCATCATCAATTGCTTGTTTACCAAGAAGGATAAGTTCTGGTTTTTCAGCTTCAACAACACCTTTTAAAATTTTAGCAACTTCTAAAGCGCCAATTTCATCAGTAGTTTCAACCAAAATACCACGGTCTGCGCCTAGAGCCATTGCAGAACGGATTTGTTCTTGAGCTTCTTTAGGACCTACAGAAACAACAACGATTTCTGATACTGTTCCTTTTTCTTTTAAGCGAACCGCTTCTTCCACTGCGATTTCACAAAATGGGTTAATTGACATTTTTACGTTGGTAAGGTCAACCCCACTATTGTCCGGCTTAACACGAACTTTAACGTTGGCATCAACCACGCGTTTTACAGCAACAAGAGCCTTCATGTAATCCTCGGCTGTTCTAGCAAAAGTAAATGTTGAGAAAAGTATATTAACTCTTCAATTAAAATTTTTTAGGTACCCTATCTTGCAATGTGTTTGGCATTTCGGTCAAGTCACAATTTCCGCTACTGCTATAAAAAAGATGAAATGCTCAGTTCATAAAAAATTTTTAAACTGCTATGAGGATCTATTTTATTCTTTTTACACTCTATTTTATATATTGATTTTTATTATCTTTTTATCTTATTTAGCATATTAGCTAGAAACATAAGATTACTTTTTAAAGCCTTCAATTCAAGGTTTTTTAGACCCAGTCGTCCACAAAATACTCAAAGATCAAAATTGTCAATTGGGTAGTTTCCCTTATTTCTCTTAAACAAATTTGTAAAAAAATACAAATGATCTCTACATTCACCTAAAACATCTCAATTTAATTATCTTTGATTGAGTCTATTTTTTAACTTTTAGCTTTTATGTGCCCTTGGATGAGCTTGATCATACACTTGAGCCAAATGATCGAAATCAATATGGGTATAAATTTGTGTTGTAGATAAATTACTATGGCCTAGCATTTCTTGTACTGAACGCAAGTCACCGCTACTCGATAGCATATGGCTAGCAAAACAATGTCTGAGTAAATGTGGGTGTAAATCAACATTTACACCTGCTCTTTGTGCCTGAAGCTTCACTCGTTTTTCAATTTGCCTTGGAGTAAGCGCCCCTCCTCGTAAGGAAATAAAGACAGAATCATTTTGATCAAAATGTCCTTTCCAAATTGTATAAACTTTCAACCAGTTCAATAGACTTTCTTTTGCTTTTTTCCCAAATGGTACTATACGTGTTTTATTTCCTTTACCTGTAATACGAACAAGTTGGCGATTAAAATCTACATCTTTAACAGTTAATCCCTGCAATTCAGCCAGACGTAAACCACTTGAGTAAAGTAACTCGAGCATCGCTTTGTCTCTTAACCAAAGCTGCTGATCAATTGGTTTTTCAGGCATAGGTTGATCTAAAATTTGATTAACTGTTTCTATGTCGATCATGCCTGGTAAAGGTCTAGGTTGGCGTTTTAACTTAAAATCGTCAGTAGGATTAATTTCTAGATATTTGCCTTGTTCAGCCCACTTCATAAACTGGCGAATTGAGGTGAGATGGCGTTGCATACTACTTGAACTTAACTGGTCCTGTTCGACACGCTGCGCTAAGTACTCTCTTAAATCTGAAGCTTCAATATTTCTCAAATCTAGTTGTTTGTGCTCGCAGAACTCAAGAAAGCTTTTAACATCTCTTTCATAAGCCGTAATTGTATGCTCAGATTGATTCTGTATTTTTCTTTCTTTTAACCACATTGAGAGCAGTTGTAATGCAAAATCCAAATTGCTCTCCATTTATTTGCTCATTTTTTTGAGTGTACCAAAAACTATGTGATCATGAAAATTTGATACCGCACAATCTAATGCTGATCTAATTTATATATTACAATTTACACCAAGTATTCATTGGACTTTGCGGCCATGACCACCGTACTCATTCCTTATTTAATTGCGATTACCTTACTTACACTTACCCCGGGTTTAGATACGACTTTAATTATTCGTACAGCAACACTTGAAGGTAAATCGAAAGCATTTCAAGCAGCTGTAGGTATTTGTCTTGGCTGTATTGTATGGGGAATTGTGGTTGCTTGTGGTCTGGGTGCTTTACTCATGGCTTCTGATTTAGCTTTTAATATTCTGAAATGGATGGGTGCTGCTTATTTAGCGTGGCTGGGTTTGAATATGATTTTAAAACCACGTAACCAAATCGCAGACATGCAAGAGAATAGTTCAGACATATCTCCTTCACAGAATTGGTTTATTAAAGGTTTTTTGGGTAATTTACTTAATCCCAAAGTTGGTATTTTTTATATTTCATTTCTTCCGCAGTTTATTCCACCACAAGCATCGGCAGTTACTTGGGTGATGGGACTGGTAATGATTCATGTGGTGATTGGAATGTTATGGTCAACTTTATTAATTTTAGCTATGCAGCCACTGTCACGTTATCTTAAGCAACCCAAATTTGTGAAATATATGGACCGAATTACAGGCAGTATTTTTGTGTTGTTTGCTTTGAAATTAGCTTTGAGTAAAAGATAAATTTTAAAAAGCGTGCTAACACAGCACGCTTCCGTTTTTAAAAAACTTACTTCATCTTTTTTAAATAATCATTAATTTGTGCGGCCACTTCATCAGCATGTTCTTCTGCCAATTGATGGTCGCCATTTTTCACAACATATAACATCGAATTTTCAAATTTTTGATTTAAATATTGACCCACCTGAACGGGGCTCACTGGATCGTTATCGCCCCAGATTAATAAAGTTTCAATGTTTATATCTGATAAAAACTCTTCGTAGTTAACATTGGTAGTAATAAACCAATCAGGATATTTTAAAAATGTTTGGCGGTATGCTTCACGCCAGTCTTGTACATTAAATCGCTTAAGGTCGATTCCACCAGAAGTAGCAATTAAGACCAGCCCTTTCACCAAATGAGTTTTTTTTAGCGCTGCGGCAACGGCAAAAATCCCACCCATTGATTGAGCAATAATTACAGATTCTTCATTAATTTGATCGACCACATAATTTGTTAGGTCTTCAAAACTTTTGACTTCAAGGGATTCTGGTGTATCTCCAAAACCGGGATAACCAATAATTTTTGTACAATACTGCTGAGGTAATTTTTCAATTAAGGGATGCTAAAATGTCATACTACCTGATGCGCCGGGTAAGAAAATTAAATTATTCATATTGTTATAAAGTAATAAAATTAAAAAATTATTGTACATATAAAAGAAAGCCTCTTTATCAATTTAGCTGATGAAAAGAGGCTTCTATTTAGGTAATGCGATTAACCTTGGAAATAACGTAAATCCAAACGCCCATCATATACATGAGTTGTTGGACCCGTCATCCAAACCACATCACCCTCTTGCCATTCAATTTGTAGCTTACCACCAGCAAGTTCAACTTCAACTGAGTTCGCAAGTAAGCCACGGCGCATACCACTTACCGCAGCGGCACAAGCACCTGTACCACATGCAAGTGTTTCACCAACACCACGCTCAAATACACGTAAGCGAACATGTTTTTCATCAATTACTTGCATAAAGCCAGCATTAACACGTTCAGGAAAACGTTTATGTGACTCAACTTGTGGGCCAATGCCAGCAACATCTGCAGTTAATACATCTGGAACAATAGTGACAGCATGGGGGTTGCCCATATTAACCACATCAATATTAATGTTCTGGTCGTTAGCTAACTCAAGTGTATATAAAGCTTCTGGTTGTTCTGCAATGAATGGAATTTCATTCGGCAAGAACTTCGGGTAGCCCATATTGACGCGAACCCAACCATTTTGCCCCAGTTCAGGTTTGACAATCCCTGCTTTGGTTTGAACAGTAATACTTGTTTTGGTTGTTAAATGACGCTCATGTACAAAGCGAGCAAAACAGCGCACACCATTACCACATTGTTCAACTTCAGACCCATCTGCATTAAAAATACGATATTTAAAATCTGCTTCTGGTAAATCTGGTGGTTCAACAATTAAAAGCTGATCAAAACCAATACCGAAATGACGATCGGCTAAGCGTTGAATTGTTTCTGTATCTAAATAAGCACGTTGGCTGATTAGATCAACCACCATGAAGTCGTTGCCTAGGCCATGCATTTTAGTAAATTCTAACAACATTTCATTTACTCCTCAGGCTCAGGCAATAAGCGTTCTTTTTCCCAAAGGGATTCAACCGTTTCACGCTCACGAATCAAATGGGCTTTATCGACTGATACCATCACTTCTGCGGCACGTCCACGTGTATTGTAATTTGAACTCATTACAAAACCATAAGCGCCAGCGCCAAGAACAGCTAACAAGTCATTTTCTTTTAAAGCCAATGAACGATCTTTACCAATGAAGTCACCTGTTTCACAGATTGCACCCACAAGATCCCAAGTTTTTTCTTCAGTATCAGAACTTGGCACTACAGGTTGGATATCCATCCACGCTTCATATAAAGCAGGACGAATTAAATCATTCATTGCAGCATCAATAATGGCAAAGTTACGGTGGCTCGTTGGCTTGAGTAAATCAACTTTTGTTAAAAGCACACCTGCATTTGCACTAATGCTACGACCCGGCTCCATATAAACCTTGAGACCTAACTTTTCTAAAGCAGGTTTCATTGAGTTGGCATATTCTTCAACACTTGGCGGTGTTTCATCTTTATAACAAACACCTAAACCACCACCGATATCAATATGTTTAAGATTGATACCAAGTTTTTTCAATTCTTCGATCATCAACATGACACGATCTAAAGCGTCAACAAACGGTTTAGTCTCTGTTAATTGCGAACCGATGTGGCAGTCAATCCCAATAATTTCAAGGTTTGGCAAAGATGCAGCATATTGATAAGTTTCATAAACGGTATCACTTGGGATACCAAATTTATTTTCTTTTAAACCAGTTGAAATATAAGGATGAGTTTTTGCATCTACGTCTGGATTTACACGTAAAGAAATTGGCGCTTTTTTGCCTAGACGAGCTGCAACTTTTTGAAGGCGGTCTAGTTCTGCATAAGACTCTACGTTAAAACAAGCAATGCCTACATTTAACGATGTTTCGATATCGGCTTCAGTTTTACCCAAGCCAGAAAAAACAACTTTAGATGCATCTCCACCTGCTTTTAAAACGCGTGCAAGTTCACCACCTGATACAATATCAAAACCAGCACCAAGTTTTGCCAACACATTAAGAACAGCTATATTTGAGTTAGATTTCACCGCAAAACAGATTTGATGATTAATAAAATCAAAAGCACGGTCCATATCTAAGTAATGTTTTTCAAAAGCTGCTTTTGAATAAACATACAAAGGGGTGCCAAATTGCTGCGCAAGCTGCTCCATAGAACATTGCTCTGCATGCAATACTCCATTAATGCGAGTGAAACTCATGAATGTGTCCTTATTTCAAAGCTTAAGGTGAAGTTGTTTGGGTTGGGGCTGATGATTCAACTGGCTGTTCAGCCTGCTCATCCTGTTGAACAACTTGTTTCTGTTCTTTATTACGATAGAGCAAGTATTTCGCACGTTTGTCATAATTCGGATCAGAAGGTAGCTGTAATGCTCCTGACTGACCACAAGCGCTAAGCAAAATACTGCTGCTCAATAAACTGATGAGGCAAATGACACGACGCATCTGAGCACCTGATTTAAACAATTCGATGCAGTATACCGTGATCATGCAGGCGGCTAAAGAGTAAACTTAAAGAGAAAAACAATATGCATAAAAAACGCCAGCTTTTCAGCCGGCGTTTGATCATAAGCAAATAAATTTAATTACTTTTTATGACGTGGTTTATAGAAGAAGAAATAACCAATGATCAAGATAACAAACCAAATTGGGCTGACTTTAAGCGCTTTGAACGTATCTGGTTCTAAAGACAACACGTAAATCATACCAATAAAGAAAATAATCGTGATCCAACATGTAAATAGACCGCCTGGCAATTTAAATGTTGATTTGGCATGCAGTTCAGGACGCGTAGTGTAATAACGGATATAACTCCAGATAATAAGTAACCACACGCAAATGAACAGAATCGTTGAAAGTGTCGTTGCAAGCGTAAATGCTTCAACTGTATTTGGTACAAAATACTGTAATGCTGCACCTAACAATAAACACGCAGCAGAGAAATACAAAGCATTTGCTGGTACTGCACGTTTGTTTAATTTACCAAAAGCTTTTGGTCCCTGATCTTCACGAGATAAACCAAATAACATACGGCTTGTTGAGAAGACCCCACTGTTCATTGACGACATCACTGATGATAATACAACCAAGTTCATCAAGATCGCAGCTGCTGCCACGCCTGCTTGACTAAACAAGTTTACAAATGGGCTGATTGCTGGATCAATTTTATTCCATGGCGTTACAGACATCACAATCAATAATGCCAATACGTAGAAAATAATGATACGGATTGGAATTGAGTTAATTGCTTTTGGTAAGTTACGTGCTGGATCTTTCGTTTCCGCAGCCGTTGTTCCCACAAGTTCCACACCAACGAAGGCAAAGATTGCGATTTGGAAGCCTGCCAAGAAGCCATGCACTCCTGTTGGGAAGAAACCACCATTCGCCCAAAGATGAGTAAATGAAGCAACTTCACCTGTACTTGAGGTAAAGCCTGTAAAGATCATCCATAGGCCCACAGCGATTAAAATAATAATCGCAAGAATCTTAATGAGCGCAAACCAGAACTCTAACTCACCAAACAAGCGAACTGTTAACAGGTTTAAACCCATAATAAATACAATCGCGGCAACACTGATCATCGCCCCTTCGACTGGCGAGAAAGGCAGACCATTATTGAAGAATTGTAAGTAGTAGATAATTGCAGAAAGGTCAGCGATACCAATGGTGATCCAACATAACCAGTATGTCCATCCCACAAAGTAACCCGCCCATGGACCGATTAAATCTGTGGTGAAGTCAATAAATGATTTATAGGCAAGATTTGAAAGAAGTAATTCACCAAGCGCACGCATGACAAAAAACACCATCACACCAATAATCAGGTAAATGAATAAGATTGATGGACCAGCAAGGCTAATTGTTTTACCCGATCCCATAAATAATCCGGTACCAATTGCACCGCCAATCGCAATCAACTGTAAATGCCGATTGGAGAGGCTTCGATGGAGCTCACCTTGTTCATGAGGCTCGCTCAGATTTTGATTCGACATTTTATAAATACACTCCAGTAATTTTTTTAGTCCGTTAGCTAAATTCAAATCAAAAAGACGATATCGCACCATTTGCAGGTATCTTTTAAATGTATATTTTTTGACAACTTTTCAGCTAACCAATTTGTCTGTATTGCTGATGATTCCAAGCTACATACAATTAAATCCGATAATACGCACAAGCCTTTTGCAATACAACGGACTCTCAAGTCAATTTTTGCCGTACTTGTTTAACTTCCGCATATATAAAAAGACCACCAGTAAGGTAGTCTTTTCGATTAAGGATCAGGAAATAAATTTATATTTTGAAAATTTACTTTTGCTTATTCTTCAGTTTTTCTTCCCAGAATGTCGCATTTTTAATTCCTAATTTCACAGGGTCAAATGTGTACTCTTTTACTCCAGCTTTTTGCTGTGCTTCATAATCTTTCAGCGCTTTAATCGTTGGCTTCCATACAAAATATGTCACGATAATACCAACGATATTAATCCACGCCATTAAGCCCACACCGATATCACCAATTCCCCATATATAGCCAGTTGCACTTAATACTCCATAAGACACAGATAGAATAATAAAGCACTTCGTCACAAACAATAATGATGGAGATTTTGTAATATAACTTAGATAAGTAATGTTAGTTTCAGCAATATAGTAATACGCAACAATCGTTGTGAAGGCAAAGAAGAACACAGCTAAGGCAACAAAAATTTGGCCAAAATTACCAAACATTGTACTTACTGCCATTTGAGTAAATGCAGGAGAGCCAATTTCAACAGTAGCCCCAACATTCTGTACAATAAATTGGCCTGCTTCTAATGTACCTTGTACGTTATACATACCTGTAATTAAAATCATGAATGCTGTTGCAGAGCAGACGAATAATGTATCGACATAAATCGAGAATGCCTGCACAAAACCTTGTTGAGCCGGATGTTGAACTTCCGCTGCGGCAGCTGCGTGTGGCCCTGTTCCTTGCCCCGCCTCATTTGAATAAACACCACGTTTTACCCCCCAACCGATCGCTGCACCAAGACCCGCCATAGGAGAAAAAGCATCTTCAAAAATTAATTTGATTACTCCAGGTAATTCATGAATATTCGCAATAACAATCACAACAGCCATTAGGATATAACCAGCTGCCATAAAAGGAACAACGAATTCAGCAAAGCGTGCAATCCGTTTAATTCCACCAAAAATAATGATGGCGAGTAAACCCACAATCACTACAAGTGCTACAAGTTTAAATAAACCAATATCACCAAAAATAATTGCCCCTTCGCCTGTAATCTGGGTAAATGCCTTACCTACCGCATTTGCTTGAATGCCTGGTAAAAACAAACCACAGGCTACAATTGCTGAAATTGCAAATAAAACCCCTAACCAACGCTGACCTAAACCTCTATCAAAATAAAATGCTGGGCCACCGCGATATTGTCCTTGATACTCAACTTTATAGATTTGACCTAAAGTTGATTCTACATATGCCGTGCTTGCTCCTAAAAATGCAACCAACCACATCCAAAAGACAGCACCTGGTCCACCAAAACCAATTGCTGCCGCCACCCCTGCAATATTACCGACCCCAACTCGACCTGATAATGAAACGGCTAAAGCCTGAAAAGATGAAATCCCTTGTTCAGAAGAAGTACCTTTTATTAATAGTCTGGCCATTTCCTTCATTTGACGTACTTGAACAAACCTTGTCAAAATAGAAAAAAATAAACCCGCGCCTAAGCACAGGTAAATAAGTCCTTTACTCCAGATTATGCTATTTATCCAATCAACAATTTCTGCTGCACTCATAGATATCAACCTTTTGTATTTTAAAATACAATACTCATATTATTTTGTTCGTTTTTCACTTCAGCAATATCTATGCCATATCAATAATAAACAGTTAGATACATACCTCAGTAAAAACACCTTCCTTGGGGATAGCTTAGATTTTTTATATCCACGGAAAACAAACTCTATCTGACTTGTAAAAATCCTATATCGTGTTATTTTTGGTGTCTTTCCCTTATTAGTTCCTTAGAAGATTCCTTCAAATTTCCTCATTATCTTTTATGAAAATTTTTGGAAATAAGAATGAAGAACTTCCTAAGAACTATATTTATATAATATCGAGCAAAATTTCAATTTTTTATGAGCAAAGTCAAAACTGTTTACCGTTGCGAGCAATGTGGTGCCGATCATCTTAAATGGGCTGGTCAGTGCTCAGAGTGTGGTGAATGGAATTCTCTGACTGAAGTTAAACTTGAGCCAACTACTGCTCACCGTGCACGCCCTAAAATTGGGGGCTATGCGGGTCAAGTTGCTAACATTACAACGCTAAATAAAGTTTCAGTTTCGCATGAAACCCGTTTACCTACAGGTATTAGCGAATTTGACCGAGTGCTTGGCGGCGGTTTGGTGACCGGTTCTGTGGTGCTGATTGGTGGTGACCCCGGTATTGGTAAATCAACCATTCTTTTGCAAACTGCGACCCATATGGCAAGCGCAAAAAGCTCTGCACTTTATATTACGGGTGAAGAATCTTTATCTCAGGTAGCGCTTCGTGCGCAACGTCTTGACCTGCCAACTGACCAATTAAAAGTCATGGCTGAAACCTGTGTAGAACGCATTTGTGAGGTTTTAGAACAAGAAAAACCTGTAGTCGCTATTCTAGATTCGATTCAAACACTTTATACAGAAACCCTCCAGTCAGCTCCGGGTGGTGTTTCACAAATTCGTGAATCTGCTGCTTTATTAACCCGTTATGCAAAAAATAGTGGCACAGCGCTATTCATTGTTGGCCATGTGACCAAAGAAGGTGCACTGGCAGGTCCGCGTGTTTTAGAGCATATGGTGGACTGCGTACTTTACTTTGAAGGTCAATCAGACTCTCGCTATCGCATGATTCGTGCTGTTAAAAACCGTTTTGGCGCCGTCAATGAACTTGGCGTATTTGGCATGACTGATAAAGGCTTACGTGAAGTTGCTAACCCTTCTGCTATTTTCTTAAGTCGTTACGATGAAGCGATTCCCGGTTCAATTGTCATGATTAGCCGTGAAGGAACTCGCCCTCTTTTGGTCGAAGTGCAAGCTTTAGTTGATGATGCTCAAGGACAACCACGACGTGTTGCACTTGGTCTTGAACAAAACCGTTTAAATATGCTGCTTGCTGTCATGCATCGTCATGGTGGCGTGCAAACCACTGGACAAGATGTATACGTCAATATTGTAGGTGGCTTAAAAATTACCGAAACAGGTTCTGATCTAGCTGTTTTACTCGCATGTGCATCAAGTTTACGTACTAAAGCCTTGCCCCAACAACTTGCAGTTTTTGGTGAAGTTGGTCTTTCTGGTGAAATTCGCCCTGTCCCTAACGGTCAGGAGCGCTTAAAAGAAGCAGCAAAACACGGTTTTAAATATGTCATTTTACCAAGAGGGAACGCCCCTCAAAAGGCAATTCCAGGCGTACAAGTTATTGCTGTTGCGCGCTTGCATGAAGCATTGACAGAAGCTATGCAACTCAGTGATGAATTGACATAAAAAAATATACTTTTATAGTTGAAATTTAGAGTAAAAGCCTGCATAAATACTATTACAAATTAACTTTAAACAGGAATTTCCTATGGAAGTACACCAGCGTGGCTTGATTACCGGTATTTTAATGGCTGCTTTAGCAATTTCTCCTCTTGCTGAAGCTAAACGTGCAGGTGGTGGTAAAAGCCACGGTATGGCACGTTCTACTACTTCAAGCCAGTCTTATCAACAACCTCGTCAAGTGACTCCAGTTCAACAAACCACTACAGCGCCTCAGAAATCTGGTCCAGGCGTTGGTTCAATGGTTGCAGCTGGTGTGGCTGGTGCTGCCGTAGGTGCTGTTGCAGCAAATGCTTTAGCTGATGACAAACCGACATCAACTGAACAGCAAGCCACTCAGGCTCAAGCTCAAGAAGAGAAAAAAGGTGGAATCCCAGGTTGGATTTGGGTATTGCTTGCCGCAGCTCTTGCTTTCTTTGTATTCCGTAAATTGGGATCAAAAAAAAAATTAGCGGGTAACAACCCTTACGCACCAAATAGCAACGGTCAAAACCCATTTGGCCGTTCTGCTGCACCACAAGCAGCTCCACGTAATGCTGGCGATAATACAAATATCTTTGGTCAATCTGTGGGTGGCGGTGCAGCAACGCAAGCACCTTTTGGCGGTGTAACAACGAGCAATGGCAATCAACTTCCAGATGGTAGTGAACCAGCTGCGTTCTTACGTATTGCACGTCAACGTTTTAATCACATCCAATCGATGAATACTGCAAGTAACATTGAAGAAATTCGCCGTTACTTAACACCAGAACTTTATAGTTCTATGTATAACGACATCATGGAAAACCAAGATCAAGACGTTGCTGAATTTAGTAACTTGAATGCGATGGTTGTAGACAGTGCGACTGAAAATGGTCAATACGTTGTAAGCGTACGTTTCACTGGTACAGTAAGTGAAGATCTAAATAGCTTGCCACAACCGTTTACTGAAATCTGGCACTTTGTTAAACCTGCTGGCTCTCAGCAAGACTGGGTTGTTGCAGGTATTCAACAAGCTTAAGCTAAATAAATCCTAAATAAAAAAGCCACAATATTGTGGCTTTTTTATTTATCAGCGTTTAAGCAATTTCTGCTGGAAAGGTCACTACTTTTTCAATTTTGACCTGATCCATTGCAACCATGAGTAAACGGTCTACACCTAAAGCGATACCTGAGCATTCCGGCATATGAGGCAACGCTGCTAACAGATGCTCATCTAAAGGCATAACATGAAGCCCTTGCTTAGCCCGCTCTGCATTATCTGCTTCAAAGCGTGAACGTAACACGTCTGCATCAAGCAATTCATCGTAGGCATTGGCTAGCTCTAAGCCTTCAATATAAACCTCAAAACGCGCCGCGACCTCTTCCCCATCTTCATCTACTTTCACTTTTGCCAAAGAGGCCATTTCTGGTGGAAAGTCAGTTAAAAAAACTGGAGCATCAAATCCTAAACTTGGTTCAACAAAATGAGAAAACAACAAATCCATATAAGCTAGGCGATCATCGCCCAAGTCGAGATTTAACCCCACACGATTTGCCGTATCTTTGAGTTGTTTCAAAGTTGCCTGCAAAGGGTTAATATCTAAACGGTCCTGAAAAGCATGTTTATAACTTAAAATAAATGGACGAACTTCACCAAAACGATGCTGCAAACAGGTTTGCAATAAATCGGCTGTTTCATGCATTAACGCTTTTAAGTCTAAACCGGGGCGATACCATTCAAGCATAGTAAATTCACTATTGTGTTTACGCCCGTGTTCATCATCTCGGAACACCTTACAAATCTGGTAAATCGGTCCACTACCGCTCGCCAATAAACGCTTCATGGCAAACTCTGGTGAAGTCTGTAAATATTGAGTTTGCAATTTGCCGTTAATATGACGCAAAGCCTGAACCGAAGCTAAATGTACATCGGTGACACCTGCCTGCGAAACAATCGGTGTTTCGACTTCCATGACATCACGTTCAGCAAAAAACTGACGAATTTGGGTATAGAGCTTGGCACGTGCTTTTAAGGCATCAATTGAACAAGTAGGTTGATAGCTTAAACTCATGCCTGTGGTCCCCCATGTGCTGCCCATTCACGGCGCAGCGGATAATTCTTACGTAATAAATCAAATGCTTTTTGCTCTACTTTGCCATCTTTAATACAGGCACGGATGTTGGCATCATCTTGAGCAATATCATAAATTTGAGATAGTTTTTGCTTTAACACCGCTTTTAAATCATGTCCTGAAAAATAGTCTTCGCATGCAGGTAGTTGAGTTTCAAAACGCTTATTAATGTCGTATCCAAATTTTTGGCAAAACGCTTCATAAATCATTTGGGTACCGCGGGCTTTTCCTTCAAGGCTATAACCAGCAATATGCGGTGTTGCTAAAGCCAACATGTCTATAAGTTCTTCTGATATGACCGGTTCATGCTCAAATACATCAAGCACCACTTTACGCTGGGTACGCTGAATATCTTCCATTAAAGCGGTTTCTTTCACGACTGGACCACGTGCACTATTAATTAAAATCGTGTCAGGTTGAAGCGCTGCAAAAGCTTTTTCATCAAACAAATGATATGTCGGATGTTCACCGTTTTTTGTAAGCGGGACATGAATTGAAATGGCATTGGCTTGTTGCAACAGAATTTCTAAGCTTACATTTTCAATTGTGTCTAGTTTCACATATGGGTCAAAGCCAATTACATTCCAGCCAAGTAACTGAGCCATATAGACCAAACGCTTACCGACGTTGCCAAGGCCAACAATGCCTAGGGTAAATTTTTCTTGTTGTTCTAAAAGGTCCGCATCTAAATGCAGTAAAGCAGTAATGACATATTCAGCAACCGCTTGCGCATTACAACCTGCTGCATTCGCCCATGTAATTCCTTGTTTTTCTAAAGCAGAAATATCTAAATGATCGGTGCCGATTGTGGCACTACCCACATATTTTAAAGCGGTGTTTTGAATTAAACTTTCGTTTACTGCGGTGACTGAGCGAACCAATAAAGCTTCAGCATCTTTTACATCTGCATGGGTTAAGGTGCGTCCTGCATGGTGTTGAATATCGCCAAACTCAGAAAAAAAGTAATCGGTAAATGCCAAGTTTTCATCTGCGACGATTTTCATTATCTGCAACTCAAAGCTTATAAAAACGTTATTATCCTTTGAGTTGTAGCAAAGCACAATGTTCAGGGCGTTAAATTACAATAAGGTTTCTAAGCGTAGTTCACCTACAAACCACCACCGAAATAAAAATAAGTCATCACCGCAAGAGTGAGCCACATTAAAATAATAAGTACAGCAACCAAATAATTTCGTGGCCCTTTTTCATGTTCTTCTAGCCATTCATTAGCTTGCTGTTCTGCATCGAAAATGACTTGTTGAGGTGTAAAACGAACAGCTAACCAAATCAGCATCGGTAGAATGATGGCCTCATCTAAAAGGCCTAAAATAGGAATAAAATCTGGAATTAAATCGATTGGACTAAAGGCATAAGCCACAGCCACCACAGCAATAACTTTTGGGAACCATGGCATTTGAGGATGCTTTGACGCAAACCAAAGCATAATAATTTGTTTTTTTAGACGTTTTGCCCATTCTTTTAGTGATTGTAACCAAGACATTTGGACAGACTCTGAACCTTTAGAGTTTTATAATAATCCATAAAACCTATCCTTAGCTTAAAAGCCAAAGAAATGTCAGATGAGCTTCATTTTAGTCCATCACCTTGAACAATATATTTTAAATTTCTGTATATAAAACAAATCTGTCTCCCCTACAAAAACTCGCCAAAGTCAGGCCAGATTGTTTGGCTAATTGAATAGCCATGCTGGTAGGCGCTGAAATTGACGCCAGTAGACTTATATTCAGTTGGGCACATTTTCGTATCAGTTCATAACTTGCCCGACTGGTCATCACCACAAAACCTAAACTGGTGTCGTAGTTTTCTTGTGCTAAATAACCGATTAATTTATCTAAAGCATTATGGCGGCCAACATCTTCAAATAAAGCGACAATGTGCCCATCAACCACCCAAGCTGCGGCATGTGCGCCACCCGTTAAAGCGGTAATTTCCTGTTGGACTTTTAAGTGGGAAATGGCACTCGGAATTTGCTCAAGCCATATTTTTGATGCATGCGTTGTAATTTTGGGCACGTCTAACTGAAACTGCTCTAAGCTTTCAATTCCACATAAACCACAGCCTGTACGGCCTACCATCATACGGCGATGTTCCTTTAAGGCAGCAAATGCTCTCGATGAAATAGTCATTTCCACCGTAATGCCCAATTCATTTTGATGTACATCAAGCGCATATAGCTCTTTTAAGCTGGTTAAAATTCCTTCCGAGAGACTAAAACCTTTGGCAAATAATTCGACATCTGTCGGTGTCGCCATCATCACCGCATGTGAAATACCGTTATACACCAAGGCGATTGGGTACTCTTGCACAATATGATCTAAAACATTTTCAGATTCGGTTTTGTTAAACCGCTGTACTTGTAATGTTTCAACCCCATAAGAATGTGGTGTCAAAATTATTTCCTTTATTTTAAAATGGCGCTTGTTTAGAGCGCCATTTGTTTGGATGACATTTTTTAATATTGCCTTTGATTAAAGGTTGCTTACTTTCTTATCGGCATCTTCAGGGGCTACTGCCGTTGCCAAGTTAAAATGCTCTGGCGCATTTCCGGGATGCAAAATCACAGGAACGCTTTTTGAAGCAGGAATCTTGGCATATTTATCATGACTGCTTAATGCCACTAAAGGATTGGTTTCCGGATAGTAAGCGGCTAAGCTGCCTCGCGGAATGTTGTACGGCACAATACGGAAACTATGCACAATACGTTTCACACCGTCCGAGAAAACACTTTCAATATCCACCCACTGATTTGCTTCAAAACCAGCTTCATCAATATCAGCTTGGTTCATAAATAACACACGGCGTTGCCCAAACACCCCACGATAGCGGTCATCTAGACCATATAGCGTCGTGTTGTATTGGTCATGAGAACGCGTGGTCATTAAGGTATAAACCTTACTGTCGGTATATGCTGCAGCATACTGATTTTCTTTATCGGCATAGACTTCACTCAGCGGTGTAATCATAAACTGCGCTTTACCACTTTTTGTATTCCAGATGTGCTGATTGGCCGGATGCTCTAGATGGAAGCCACCCGGTTTATAGACACGTAAATTAAAGTCATGGAACTCATCAAAGACATCGGCAATAGAGTCACGAATACGGTCATAGCTTTCGATATACCATTTCCATTTAATCTGACTGTCTGGAAGCACTGCTTCGGCCATTCGGGCGACAATATCTGGTTCAGACAAAATATTGTCAGAAATTGGAGCGTTACGTCCTGCTGACAAATGAATATTACTCATCGAATCTTCGACTGAAATTGCCTGTGGGCCATGAAGCTGCTCATCAATTTCGGTACGCCCTAAACATGGCAAAATAAGTGCATCTTTACCACACACCAAATGGCTACGGTTTAACTTGGTTGCAACATGAACAGTTAAATTACACTTTCTAAGTGCTTCTTGGGTATACAGCGTATCAGGCGTTGCAACGGCAAAGTTCCCACCCAAACCAATGAAGACTTTGACCTCACCTTCAGCCATAGCTTTAATGGTCTCAACAACACCATGCCCATTTTTTCTCGGTGATTTAATACCAAACACACGGTCAATGTTGTCGAGTAATTTAGGGCTAGGCAGTTCATTAATACCCATGGTTCGGTCGCCCTGTACATTACTATGCCCACGGACCGGACATAGCCCTGCACCTGGCCTACCAATTTGACCACGCGCCAACAATAAATTTGCCAGCATGTGTACATTAGCTGTTCCGTGGCGGTGTTGAGTGATGCCCATTCCCCAACAGAAAATTGAACGCTCGGATTCTAAAAATAGTTTGGCGAGTTTTTCTAAATGTTCAGGCGATAGGCCTGAGTGTTTATAAATATCTGCCCATTCAGTTCTTTCAACCTCAGCAATCATTTCATCGAAACCAACGGTATTCACCGCAATAAAGTTTCGGTCAAAAACGCTTAGTTTACCTGAGGCAAGTGCTTTTTTATCCCACTCATTTAAGTGCTTTAACATCCCCAACATGAGTGCATAGTCACCGCCAATTTTCGGCTGGAAATAATAACGACTAATTGGCGTACTACCGTTAGTCATCATTTCAAGCGGTGCTTGCGGGTCTTGGAAACGCTCAAGGCCTCGCTCTTTAATTGGGTTAATCGCAATAATGTTGCCACCGCGTTTAGATACTTCACGTAAAGTACCTAACATACGTGGATGGTTGGTGCCAGGGTTGTGCCCAAAACTAAAAATAGCATCGGCTAAGTCAAAGTCTTCTAGAGTGACTGTGCCCTTTCCTAAACCAATCGAGTCAAGCAAACCAACACTTGTGGTTTCATGGCACATGTTCGAGCAGTCTGGAAAGTTATTGGTACCAAAGCTTCTCACAAACAATTGATATAAAAATGCTGCTTCGTTACTGGCACGGCCAGAGGTATAAAATGCCGCTTGGTCTGGGTTGTCTAGCGCATGTAAATGTTGAGCAATGAGTTTAAATGCATCGTCCCATGAAATAGGCACATATTTATCGGTTGCAGCATCATAGCGAACTGGGTCTGTTAAGCGGCCTAGGTCTTCTAAAAAAAAGTCACTTTGTTCTGATAGCCAACTAACGGTATGCCCTGCAAAATATTCGGGAGTCACTGTTTTACTGGTTGCTTCAAAGGCAACAGCTTTTGCACCATTTTCACAGAAGTTAAAGGCATGAGCATCTTTCTTTTCTGGCCATGCACAGCCGGGACAGTCAAAACCTGTAGGCTGGTTAATGTTGAGTAAGGTAATTGAACCTTTACCTAAAATATCTTGTCGCTTTAAGTTTCGAGCAACACTTAGCAGTGCGCCCCACCCGCCAGCAGGATGAGTATATGGCTCAATTCGCGCAAAACCGTTATTTTCCTGTATGTGCTTTTGTTCTTCTGAATTATCCACTTTGTCATCCTCTTATTTATTCTTAGGCATTCAACAGATCTAATAGAACCACAATTTAATTATGCTTATATCAAGAATCGCTGCTGTCTAGCTTGTAGGTAGAGTCCGCTTGGTATGTTATTCACCATATTTTAAAAAGCTGGCTCAACTGTTCTTATAATATGTGCCATATTTTTTACAATTACAATCATTCAAGCCAACTACGCTATTTATAGAAAAAGTTATAAAACAATGAGTTAAAAAGATATAAACTCCGCCTTTTACAGATCAAAACATTATTGGCTTTTATTTTTAACAGAAGAGAAACTCTTTAAAATTGATGTTTACATGTCTTTATCTATGTTTTTTTCGCATTAAACAGTATAAAACAATTAAAAATCTATCCACATTAGAGCACTTATGAAGGTTGTGATCGCCCCTGATTCATTTAAAGACAGTTTATCTGCTTTAAACGTAGCTCAGGCCATTGCCAAAGGATGGCAAGAAGTTTTTCCTCATGCAGAAACGATTTTATGCCCGATGGCAGATGGCGGTGAAGGAACTATTGAAGCTATTTTAGAAGTCTGCAAAGGACAATGGCGTGAAAAAACTGTGGTTGGGCCATTAGGTGAGTCTGTTCAAGCCAAATGGGGATGGTTAGAAAAACAAAAAATCGCCATCATTGAAATGGCTCAAGCGAGCGGCATACAGTTAGTCCCACCGTCAGAACGTGATGCCTGCCACAGCACAACGTTTGGAACAGGCCAACTCATTTTGGATGCTTTAGACGCAGGTGCAAAAGACATTATTTTAACTGTGGGCGGTAGTGCGACCAACGATGGCGGCACAGGATTACTGAGTGCTTTAGGTGCTGTTTTGCACGATGCCAACCAAAAGGTTTTACCCGCAGGTGGTCTCGCTCTAAGCAATCTATCACACATTGATTTAACATATTTCGACCCACGTATTCAGCAGACGAGGTTTTTACTGGCAGCCGATGTGACCAATCCGCTTTGTGGCCCAAACGGCGCATCTCATATTTTTGGTCCACAAAAAGGTGCTTCACCTGCTCAAGTAGAGTTACTTGACCAAGCGCTTGCCCATTTTGCCGATGTCTCGGCGGAGCTTTTAGGTTTCAACAAACGAGATGAAGCAGGTTCCGGCGCTGCTGGCGGTTTGGGTTTTGCCGCCAAAAGTTATTTAAATGCGGAGTTTAAAGCTGGCGTTAAAGTCGTGGCTGAACTGAATCAGCTTGAGCATAAAATTTCTAACGCAGATTGGGTCATTACCGGCGAAGGTAAATTTGACCAGCAAACTTTAAGCGGTAAAACCGTTTTTGGGGTAAGTCAAATTGCCAAAGCCCATAATGTTCCTGTCATTGTTATTGCAGGGACATTAGGCGAAGGCTACCAAGCACTTTATGAGCACGGCGTTACGGCTGCTTTTTCACTAACAAATGGCCCGATCACATTAGAACAAGCCTGCGAACATGCGGCAGAACTCATTTATGAAAGAACAGTCGATATTGCGAGGTTAATTCAGTTTAGCCAAACTAGCTTGAAAGATAAAAAAGTTTAATCAGCTAATTTTAAAAGACTCTCTTTACAACTTTCCAATATTTCATCGCTAAGGTTAGATTGGTCTAGGCATGCACGAGACAAGGCAATTGCCCCCACAGATTGAGCAAGAATATTAATAGCTTGCTTTCTCAACTCTAGCGGTTCCAAAGAAGCTTGTTTTGCACGTTCATTCATAATGAACTGAATAAGTTGCTCAATGCCCTCTTCAAATTCGACTTTTACTTCGTCTGGTTGTCTTGCAGCATCACAAGATAATGCTGTTAGGGTACATCCCAAATCTCGATTATCGCGATGAGTGCGAGACACATAAAGCTGGATAAATTGAGTTAAGTTTAAGCCTTCTATTCTTTTTAAGACTTGCTCAAGCCCATGTTTAACAGTAATTGAGACAAGGTCTGTTTTCGAGCTGAAATGTTTATAAAACCCACCGTGGGTAAAGCCTGCGCTAGACATTAATTCAGCAATGCCGACTCCGTCGTAGCCTTTGCTACGAAACAGTTGAGTCGCCTTCTCGACAATTTTTTCTCGGTTTTCCTTTACCTGAGTTTTACTGACTTTCATGTTGGCCTACCCACTTTTACTCACCCTATTCGTCACAATTATACATTGATTATGGTTGACATCAAAAAATATATATTTTAGATTATAGTCATAATCTAAAAATTAAAGCGTGGAGACATCACATGTCAGCTCAATCAAAAGTACTTATTACAGGAGCTTCGTCAGGAATTGGTTCTGTCTATGCAGACCGATTTGCTCAACGTGGCCATAACTTAATTCTGGTGGCACGAGACACCAACCGCCTAGATAAAATCTCAAAAGATCTTCAAGAAAAATACGGCGTACAAGTCGAGTTCATTCAAGCCGATCTATCAAACGATCAAGACATCAGTAAAATTGAAGATGTACTCAAAAACGATGCTGATATTGAAATTTTGGTAAATAACGCTGGGATTGCATTAAACGGAAACTTTTTAACTCAAGATATTAAAGATATTGAAAAACTTCTGACTTTAAATATGACTGCGGTTGTTCGTTTGTCTCATGCAATTTCTCAAAAACTCGTACGCAAAGGTAGCGGTGCTATTATTAATTTAGGCTCTGTGCTTGGCTTAGCGCCTGAATTAGGTTCTACCATTTATGGCGCAAGTAAATCTTTCATCCAATTTTTTAGCCAAGGCTTATATTTAGAATTAAAAAATCATGGCGTACATGTTCAAGCCGTATTGCCTTCGGCAACTAAAACCGAAATTTGGGAACGTTCAGGCATCGACTTAAGCCAAGTCCCACCATTAATGGATGTCAATGATTTGGTCGATGCGGCTCTGATTGGTTTTGACCGCAAAGAAACGATTACAATTCCTGTGCTGAAAGACGAAAATCAATGGAATAATTTTGAAAAATCACGTATCACATTACTACCAAACTTTTCTTCGGCTGATGTAGCCCAACGTTATAAAAACTAACGAGTACCGCTACCCAACTCTTAAGTAGGAAAATCTTATGAATGTTATTGATGCCATCCGTAATCGCCGCGCAGTTAAACGCTTCGACCCTGCTTTTCAACTTTCTGAAGATAACAAAAAGCAGTTGTTGCAAGAAGTTTTAGCAAATGCGCCAAGCGCTTTTAACTTACAACATTGGCGTCCAGTCATCATTGAAGATACTGAGTTAAGACAAAAAATTCGCACCATTGCTTGGGATCAACCACAAGTTACAGAATCATCATTACTAATTGTGTTGTGTGCAAAAGTAAATACATGGGAAGTTGATGCTAAGCGTGTGTGGGATGGCGCGACTCCAGAAGTACAAAATATTATGGCTGGCGCAATTGACCAATATTACCGTGACCGTCCACAAACCCAACGTGACGAAGTTATGCGTAGTGCAGGTATTTTTGCTCAAACCTTGATGCTTCTTGCTCAAGAGCATGGTTTAGACAGTTGCCCAATGGATGGTTTTGACTTTGACGCAATGGCAAAGCTCATTAACTTACCTGAAGACCATGTGGTGTGTTTAATGATTGCTGTTGGTAAGTCGGCTTCCGAGCCTTACCCACGCGTGGGCAAACTTCCTTACGACGATGTCATTATTCAAAATACATTCTAAGTTTTTAGTCAGATTTTAGGCCCTCATGCTATTTATAGCATGAGGGCCTAATTGTTAATGACATTCTGTTTTGTAAAATCATTTTGCCTTTTTGGTGTTTAACTTATTGGTTAAACGACGAACTAAAAGAAAAAATAAAGGCACAAAGAAAATAGAAAGTAGAGTTCCCGAAATCATCCCACCAGTTACGGCGATACCAATTTCTTTTCGGCTAACAGCCCCTGCTCCTGTAGATACAGCTAATGGAAGAACACCTGCAACAAAAGCCAGAGATGTCATAATAATTGGCCGTAATCGCTGACCAGCACCTTCAATAATGGCGTCCATTAATGCCTGACCAGCCTCTAACTTGGCTGCCGCAAATTCAACAATCAAAATGGCATTTTTGGCAGAAAGCCCAATGGTGGTGAGCATAGCGACCTGAAAGTAAATATCGTTAACAAAACCTGCCAGACTTGCAGCCACTACAGCCCCAATAAGACCTAAAGGAATAACCAACATGACAGAGACAGGAATAGACCAACTTTCATAAAGTGCTGCCAAACATAAAAAGATAAAGATGATTGAGGCTAAATATAACCAGATCGTTTGGCCACCCGCTAGTTTCTCTTGATAAGACAACCCACTCCACTGAAGATTAAAACCTTGTTGTTGGTCTACTAACTGCTGCATCTTATCCATAGCCCCACCAGAACTCTCACCAGCTGCCGCAGAGCCTTGTATTTGAACGGCTGAAAGACCGTTAAAGCGTTGCAGCATTTGAGGGCCCATCTGCCATTTCACAGAAGAGAAGCTAGAAAATGGCGTCATCTCACCAGTAGCACCGCGAACATACCATTGCCCAATATCTTGGGGTAAGGAACGATAGATTGCCTCTCCTTGCAAATAAACTCGCTTAACACGTCCCTGATCTATGAAATCGTTAATATAAGATCCGCCCCACGCCGATGACAGCGTATTACTAATATCTGCTTGGGCTAATCCAAGAGCACTGGCTTTTCTTTGATCGATATCGACTTGTAACTGGGCTTTATCTTCTAAGCTATTTAAACGTACTGCAGCTAGGCCAGAATCAGCATTTGCTGCTTTTAACACATTATTTTGTGCTGCGAGTAAAGCATCTCGTCCTTTATTCTCAGCATCTTGCAACCAAAATTCAAAGCCACTAGATTGCCCAAGGCCTCTTACAGCAGCGGGTGAAAGTACCTGAACACGTGCGTTACGTAGTGACTTAAAATGTGCATTTGCACGAGCAATCACAGCTTCGGCTGTATTTTCACTACCTTCTCGGTCATCCCAATGTTTGAGTCCGGCAAATGCCATTCCCACATTTTGCCCACTGCCTGCGTTATTTCTACCCATCACCATGAAAATCACATTGAGATTATTCTTTTCTTTCGTCAAAAAGTAATCTGCAATCTGATTACCAACCCGCTCTGTTTCAGCTAGTGTCGTGCCTACAGGCGTACTAAATTGAACCATAACCGAGCCTTGGTCTTCTTGTGGTAAAAACCCCGTATTCATACGCGTATATTGCCAACCTAACAAAGCTGTAATACCTACGAATATGATCATAAAGACTTTGGGTTTACCTAAAACAGCAACTAGCTTTGTGCGGTAGCCTGACTGCCCTTGTTCGACTTTACGATTGAACCAAGTAAAGAATTTTCTCTGCTTATGTTTTTCATTTGCAGGTTTGAGTAATGTTGCACATAACGCAGGTGAAAGTGTTAAAGCAACAATTGCAGAAAGTACCATAGCCGATACGAGCGTTACCGAGAACTGGCGATAGATAATCCCGACGGAACCACCAAAAAATGCCATAGGTAAAAATACCGCTGCGAGTACCATGGCAATACCCACGAGCGCACCCGATATCTCCTGCATTGAAATTAGGGTGGCTTGCCGAGCATCAAGATTTTGCTCATGCATAACCCGCTCGACATTTTCTACAACGACAATCGCGTCATCTACCAGTAAACCAATTGCGAGTACCATCGCAAACAAAGTCAGTGTATTAATGCTATAGCCAAGTACACTCAACACACCAAATGTACCTAACAATACAACAGGAACTGCAATTGCCGGAATTAAAGTCGCACGCCAGCTCTGCAAAAATAAGAACATGACAATAATGACGAGAACAATCGCTTCAGCTAAAGTTTTAATCACCCCATTTACCGAGGCTTCTACAAATGGCGTACTGTCGCGTGGGTATGCAACTTTTAACCCCGCTGGCATAGAGGCAGTTAACCGTGTGACTTCAGCTTTAACTCGTTCAGCCGTTTCTAATGCATTGGCACCAGAAGCAAGTTGAATAGACATACCCGAAGCTGGTTTTCCATTCAAACGTGTAGAAGTCTGATAACTCTCTGCACCACGCTCGACTCGGGCAACATCTTTAAGTAATACAACCGCACCATTTGTTTGTGTCCGCAAAATAATATTTTCAAATTGGCTCACGGTTTGTAACCGAGATAATGCTGTTACTGTTGCATTTAGAGCCTGCCCATCACGCGTGGGTAATGCGCCCAACTCTCCCGCTGTAATTTGAGTGTTTTGTGCTTCAATTGCAGTTCTAACATCTGATGGCATTAATCCATAACTGTTTAATTTATGAGGATCAAGCCAGATGCGCATTGCATATTGAGCACCAAATACGGTGATTTCACCCACTCCATCGACCCGACTTAATGGGTCTTGCAGTGTACTCACCATATAGTCAGATATGTCGACAGAAGATCTAGTCCCACTTTCATCGTAAAGCGCAAAGACCAGTAAACTATCGCCTTGTGACTTTGTCACAGTGATCCCTTGCTGCTGAACCTCTTGAGGCAATCGACTCAGCGCCTGATTCACAGCATTTTGCACCTGCACCTGAGCAGTGTCAGGATTGGTATTCTGATCAAAACTAAGACTTATCCTTGCTTGCCCCGCCGAACTACTACTCGATGAAAAATAAAGTAGACCATCAATCCCTTTAATTTGTTGCTCCAAAATCTGGGTAACACTGTCTTCAACAGTTTTGGCAGATGCTCCCGGATAGTTTGCAGTAACATTTACACCCGGTGGTGCAATGTCAGGATATTGCTCAATGGGTAACGTTAAAATCGAAATCGTCCCCAATGCCATAATACAAATAGAGAGGACCCAAGCAAAAATAGGTCGTGCAATAAAAAAACTCGACAACATACGCAATCCTCAACTCATTGGGGTAGGTTCAATCGTCATGCCGGCACTTAAGCCTTGCAGACCCTCAACAATGACTTGATCTCCTGCTTTCAAGCCAGAGGTCACTAACCAACGATTATCAATTGCATCGCCTAGAGTAATTTTTCGTTGCTCGGCTTTATTCTCTTTTCCAACAATCCAAACAAGTGGATTTCCTTCTGCGTCTCGGAACAGCGCACCTTGAGGAATTAAGACGCTGTTAGGACGTGTTCCCGTTCCAAGTTCTGCCCGCACATACAGGCCGGGCAATAACGCATTATTGGGATTGGGAAATGCTGCACGTAAGGTGACACTTCCTGTCGCCTCATCTACAGCAACATCACTAAACTTAAAAGTCCCCTGTTCTGCATAGGCAGTGCCATTCTCAAGCTTCAAACGTACTGAAAGTTCAGTCGGTTTTATTCCATTTTCAGTAAGTTGTTTACGCAGTGCCATGTATTCATCACTCGACTGAGTCAAATCGACATACATGGGGTCCAGTTTTTGAATCGTTGCTAAAGGATCTGTTTGAGCAGAGGTGACTAAAGCCCCACGTGTAATGGATGAACGCCCTATTCGTCCTGAAATTGGCGCACTAACTTGTGTGTAACGTAAATTGGTTCGTGCTGTTTTCAGTACAGCTTCATTTACGGCAACAGTCGCTTTCGCTTGCTCATATGCACTTTGAGCATTATCAAGCTCTTGTTGACTCACCCCATTTACTTTAATTAATTCTTTATAACGCTCGGCTTGAAGGCGAGTCGAATTTACAGTGGCTTTTGCTAATGCAAGATTACCAGCGGCTTCATCCACGCTATCCCGATAGAGTGATGAATCAATTTTATAGAGTGGCTGCCCTTTGCTTACTTGCGTGCCTTCCTTAAATAATTGCTCTATTACTACTCCATTGACTTGTGGACGGACCTGAGAAATTTCAGACGCCACCGTTCTTCCAGCCAATTGATAGGTAGATTCAATCGTCTCTGGTTTTATAGTGATCGTACCCACCTGCTGAATATTTTTAGGGGCAGGCTGATCAGAATCACATCCATTTAAAAAAACAAATAAAGGCAATAAATATATAAACTTACGGTAATTAAAACTTAGATCAAGCATATCTGGGACCCCAGACTTATAGACAATTTATTTACTTTACTGTAAAGTAAATAAATAAGATGTGCAAGAAAACCGATATGTTAAAAAAATCTCCAGGTCGCCCCTCTCGAATTCGCCCTACTATCATTGCTGCAGCACGCGAACTATTTCTTGAGCATGGATTAGAAGTCCGCTTAGAGGCTGTTGCCACGAAAGCTGGTACAAATCGACAAACTTTATATAACCACTTCCCGACCAAGACAGCGTTACTCATTGAAGTCTTTGATCATTTAAAAGCAGAAATGGAAGCACCTTTCATTGAGCAGCATGAATTGAAAAATAAGCGTCTAGATCAATTATTGCTAGAAATTGGACAGTCTGTACAAAATCATTTTTATCATATTGACGTCATTCGCCTGCAAAGATTGCTGATTATTGCCTTAGTTGAAATGAAAGAAATTCTTCCTAAAATTCAGCAACGTACTCAAGGGAATATTAAAAGATCTTTAACCGATATTCTTGTAACTGCACACAATGCTGGTATTGTTAAAATTGATCAGCCAGAGGAAGCAACAAAGGCTTTCCTCGGTGCCGTAATGGGTTATACCTATCCCGCTACGTTGATTAGTGGAAATATTCCAACTCCAGAAGAACTAAAACAGTTAAATGAAGAAGTGTGTCGTACCTTTTTAAAAGCATGGCAATATAAAGAATAGCCCCACAACAAAAGCCCTTATGACAAAAAGGGCTTTTAAAATTATGCATTTAAACGTCGTATCAATTATTAATGGCTTGAAGAAACATCCAGCAAACTCATTTAAGCAGATTTAGGATGGATATTTTCATGCTTCATTCATCCTATTTAAACTGCTTCAAAAAACATTCTAATATCATCTCTTTATCCCCTACTTGACCCGAGCTTAAAAGCTGAATAATGGTTCCTTCAATCATATATAAAAATAATTTGGCGTCCTGAAAGGAAACATCTTTTTTTAGTTTTATTAACTGACCATAGATTTCATTAAGCAACCATGTTCTATATCTTATTGCAGTTATATAGGCTTTTGGATAGGTCAGTTTGGTTTCAAAAATTGCTTTAAATAATAGATAGTAAAGCCCCTCCAAATCGGTGTGTAAGACATAAAGTTTCTTAAGTTTATCCACCACACTTGTTTGACTGGTGTACTCAACCATTGAAACTACTTTTTCTTTTAAACGTTCTTTTTGCACGATCATGCAGATTTCAATAAATCGCTCTTTAGAGTGAAAATAATGATAAAAAGTCGCTTTTGGAATTTGAGACTCTTTCACGATTCTGTCGATTCCAACCGTATGAAATCCGTGATGGTGAAACAGATCAATTGATTTATTTACAACTTGGATGGCACGTGGGGAGATCACTAAATTTGGCATAGTTTTACCGTTATAAAAATTCTTGTTGTATGTAAACGAGATACTTTTTTGGGAGAAAAAAAGGCATAGCAAAGCCGTTAAGACTGTGTTTTGCACATCTCAAGTTTTATTGTTGATTAAGTTTTTGGTCGCGACGAATTAAAGCCTGAAAGCGCTAATCGCTATCAAGTTGCTTATAAATTTAAGTCGTGTCGATATAGACTTTGGCAAAGGCTGCCAAGAAATTAAGAATGTGCAAAGCCAACTCCTTTTTATTGGGAGTTCTGCCAGACATTTATAGAATTATGGTGGCAGAACGAAAGGGGGTTAGCAGACTGGCTCAAGACCCAGCACACCCGAAGGTGTCCCCCTTCCGTCCTACCGCTACAAAAAGGGAGACGAACGGGTCTACATCAAAAAAATGAATTTTTTCAATGTTCTTGAGCACGGTCTGCTAAAACCGGCTGGCAATGTGGCCAGCAGGCAAAGAATAGTGCCCTGTCCTTTTACAGTCAAGCACACAAAATGACATTTTTTTTAATTTAGATCATTAAAAAGTAAGGATAAATAATGAGATGATTATTGTTTAAGTGGGGTTTATAAAGGCATAAAAACAGAAAAATTAGTAAACAACTATTTGTTATGTTTACACGAATATTCAGGGTAAGGAAAATGATAGATCTTCATTTGAATTAAATTTAAAAGTTATTACACAAACACTGATAATTATAAAAACACTATTCTGTAGACGCGATAGAATTTAAAAAAATGATTTTTACATAAGGCATCGGATGAACAGACAGAAAATTGGTGTAGACCTTGGAGGTACTAAATTATTAATATTATGTGATGAAATTGAGGAGATATTTAGTACAGGAGTTTCATTCACCCCAGAAGAATTAATATCACACCTACAATCTTTTATTTTAAAACATGGAATTAAACCCGAAAGCATAAGCCTAGCAGTGCCGGGTCTAGTTAACGAATATGGGCACATTGTTAATTGTGATGTCCTCCCTGCATTTATAGGTTGGCAAGGAAATGAAGCATTAAAATTATTATGTAGTAAAACAATTATCTTAAATGATGTAAAAGCTGCCATGCATGCGGAACTAAATGATTCCTCGTCTCATCTCTCAAGCGGCATTATTATGATTGGTACAGGTATTGGGGCTGCATTCATAATAAATGGAAAACCCTTAATGGGAGCTAGTAGTTGGGCTGGTGAGCTAGGTTACTTACCAGTAAAAAGTAATGAAGGAATTAAGCGTCTAGATGAAGTTGCAAGTGGCTCAGCAATTACCAAACAATGTGCACTCAGCCCATCTAATCTAGCATTAATGGCTAACAATGGAGATCAACCAACTTTAACTGTTATAAAAGAGGCAGGCACAGCTTTAGGTCTTGGAATAGCAACTGTTATTAATCTTTTAAACCCATCGCAATTAGTAGTAGGAGGAGGAACAATAGAATTACCCGGTTATTTAGACGCGGCTTTAAAGTCTGCTAAAGAAAACTGCCTTCCTGAGCTTTGGCAAGATTGCGACATATCAAAAGTAAAAGCGGGAAGAAAAGTAGCTGCTTTAGGTGCTATACGTGCAATTGAACAATAAAATAATATGAGTATTTTTCTGATCCGACATACTGAGAGTGAAGCCAATATTAATGGAAAAACCCTTTCGCATGCTTTGATTACTTTAAGTGAACATGGGCATAAACAAGCTCAAGCACTCTGTTCACAACTACCTAAAATTGATCATGTAATTGTGTCTCGATATTTGCGTACACATCAAACAGCTACCCCACTTTTGGAAAAATATAATCTCACTCTTGAAATAGATGAACATGTGCATGAGTTTAGCTATTTGTCTGAGCGTAAGTGTGCCAATACCAATATGGATGACCGTAAAGCTTGGGTAAATACGTACTGGGAGAAAATGGATTATCAGCATAGAGATGCCGATGATGCAGAGTCTTTTGAAGATCTATATATTCGGGTTCAAGCTTTTCATGAAAAACTAAAAGCACTAACTGAAAATTATGTCCAAAAGAATTTGGCTGTGTTTAGCCACGGACAGTTTTTACAGCTTTTGATGATGCAATTACAGCAGCCTCAGCCACTTTCAAAAGAATTGATGCAGCAGTTTAGATACAACTTGGTTAATCAGCCGATTAGAAATACTGAGTTTTTTACTTATTAAACTGGTAAATTTAACATAAGCTGTATTATGTATTTTAGGAAATTTTCATTTTTTCTAAGTCTAATAAAAAGGAAATATATGTCTTCATATTTTGATAGATATGCATATTTAATAGGATTTTTTCTGGGATATTTAGATATTTTTGAAAGCAACCAAGATATTTTAAATTATTTTCAAAAAAATCCTGATGAAATTCCTATATGCATTGATGAAATTTCAAAGCTAATAAATGATGATTTATTAGATTGGAAGATCTTTACAGATGAAGCAAATATTTACTTTCAATCTAAAACAGATTTTATTAATTTTTTTAATTGGCTCAAAACTGAATTAAACAAAATAACTTTAGAATAAAGTATTTATTAAGATATCTACTATATAAAATTAAAGAAAGGCAATATGGAAATTTCCTACGTAATCACGCATGGTCCACAAAGCTCTATCATAGATCCTATTGTTTCATCAGAAATTGAAGGTACTTTGATAATTAAAGTTAAAAATAAAATTATCTTCAAGGAAGAAGATCTACTATTATTAGAATTTGCCATTTACTTAAAACAATGGCTTGATAGAGATGAGAAGCAAAATTTTTCTTATTCCTCTATGGAGTTTGAGGAAAAAAATATTCTCACTTTTGCAAAAGAAAAAGATAATTTATGGAGAATCAACTCAGTTTGGTTTAATAAAGATAAAAATAATATTTATGTAATGTATCCAGAGATAATAAATGCTTGTATTAATTTTATAAACAAATTAAAAAATGATTTTAAAGGTATAACTTTTCAATATTAGAAAAAATATAAAATTAGGAGAGACAAGCTATTGCAGACTACTTTACACAAAAAAGATTAATATTTATACTGACAGAATTAAAGTTACTCTAAAAAATTAAATAAAGTTTCCATACTTCATGTTTTTTTAGAAAGTGATAAAATCAGATTATTCTTTAAAATTGGGATTCTTAAATGTTAAATACAATTTTATTTAGTATTACATTGGGAGTATTCACTTCCATAGTCTCAATTTTTCTTACAGAAAAAATAACAAATGTATTTTTTAATAAAAAAGAATTTTCTGAAAATTATATAATGTTTTCAAAAGTCTTCTATACTTTTTTGTTTATGATTTTTTCAATCTTTTTCTCTATTCTCATAGGAAAAGGTTACCCTATTTATTTTGAAGAAAGCTTAAGACATGTTTTTATAAAAGGATACTTCTCGACCTATTTTATAATTTTTATCATTTTTGTTTTCCAAAAGAATACTTAATATTTTCTGACACACATTTTTTAGTAAAAACCAAATTAGCAGCAAATAATAATGTATAAATTATTTTATTTGATTCCAGATTTAAAAATAGATACTCAATAGACTAATAAATACTGCCTCATTAGATAGGAAGGCAGCATTTGGATATAGGATCTATTTTAAAGAGGTGTTCCACAAATATCTGTGGTACCTGTTGGATAAGTAAATTGTAGTTTTGAATGATCAGATACTATTTCATATGATATTTCTTTACCAAGGGCACTAGAGTTGGAAGCATAAAATCCCTCTTCAATTGCAATAGCAAACTTCATTTTGCTTAACGGAGTTGTATAACTCCATGTGTATCCCCTATCTACGCCATTTACAATATAACCAATTTTCTTGCTGATTTGATTGTAATAAATCCCAACTCTCACTGTTTCATTTGCTAAAATTTCATTTTGTGTCTGATTTGGGGTTATGTTTCCAGAAATAGAACTCATGAACAAATTTTGCTGTGAACCATACGCACTTCCAAAACTTGGCGCGGCAAAAACAATACCATCATAATTACTTGTTCCCGTGATAAATCCTGAAGCTAGTTCACTTGAGTTTAGATTTATTGGTTTCTTGAAAATATATTCAAAAGCAACAACATTAGACTGAGCAATATTGGTATCAGATTTAGTTTTTATCAGTGTTCCTATGTTTATATTAGCCAAAGCCTTAGTTAACACTTTCTGTCCAGTTATTGTTATATAGTTGCTTGGATTTGGTGTCCCTTCTAGTGTTTGTGAAGCACTTGGATCAATCTCTAAATCACCAATTTTACATTCGGCCCAACTCTGTACACTGATAATTAATAAGCTAAGAATCAATATATTTTTTTTCATTATTTCACCTTAATTTTATTGTGATTTTTGATTTTATGGTAAAAATTTAAGGTTTAGAATTTTTTCAGATAAAGAGATAATAGGTTAAGTATGCTAAGAATTATTTGATAGCTAGTCTTCTAAAATTAATATAAATCTAGTTCCGATAACTTTGGGTTTCCTTTAAAAATAAATAATAAAAAAGCCAAGCCCCATCACCGAGGCTTAGCTTTTAAAAATAATTTTAAATTAAAAAAAATTACTTATTTGATGTCTGCAAATTCAGAAACAGGTTTGTTCACTTCAACTTTCGTACCTGCAAATTTTTCGCTCACAAACTTTTGAACTTTAGGTAAGTGATAAAGTTCACCAAGTTTTGTATAGATCGGATCATTCTTCTTCGCTTCAGCAACACCCAATAAATTCACATAAAGCTTTGTAGACTGGTCAATAGGTTCACGGAAGATAGAATCTTTCATTACATTTAAGCCACCCTCAAGTGCCAATGTATTACCCAATACAATTGCATCTACATCGTCTTTAACACGGACTGCTGTAGTCATTTGAATTGGTTTTAATTGCAAATTTTTAGGGTTCTCAGCAATATCATTAGTAGTCCCTTTTACAGGATCAAAGTTCGGCTTAAGTTTAATCAGATTTGCAGATTGCAATAAAGTTAATGCACGTGCTTCATTAGCAGTATCGTTTGGAATCGCGATAGTCGCACCTTGTGGGAACTCTTCAACAGATTTAACTTTATTTGCATAAATACCCATTGGCTCTAGGTAAGTTGTCGCAACAGCAGCAACTTTTGCCTTATTTGAAGCATTATAAGCTGCCAAATAGTTAAAGGACTGGAACGCATTTACATCCTGTTCACCATTTGCGACTGATGTATTAAGCACAACATAGTCAGTCAAATTGGTCACTTCGAGTTTAATACCAGCTTCTTTAGTTTCAGGAAGCGTCGCAACATATTTCCACACGTCAGTATCCGAACCTGTTGAAACCAGTTTAATTGTTCGAACTGACTCAGTTTTGTTCTCAGCTGTATTTTCAGTTTGCGCAGGTTGTTTACTACATGCAGACAGTGTGAGAACAGATGCGCCGAACAGGACACTAAATAATTTTTTCATAAATACATCCTAAAATAGAAAATGCTTACTCTACAAAAGAGAAACATTCCCAACCATTGGGTCAAAATGCAATATTTGGCTGGAAATAATTTCCAGATATATAAGGGTTTAGAAACCTGAATTCAGCCTTATTTCTTCCTTGATCTTGCTCGCTGAACAATAGAATCACGTTTTGAAACAGTCTCTAAATATGGGCTCATCATATATCAATAAATGGATAATCTACAAATAACTTGTTCGATTCTGATATCTAGAAGCGTTACAAGTAAAATACTGAAAACAAAAAATATATTATATAAATACAACAATTTTGATTAAAATATATACTCGCTTGATTTATATGAAATTTTTAGGATTTGTTAGCAGTATTTAAGCTAAATCTTACAGTAATGTAGAGACTAGGCATAAAAAAAGCCCTTGTCATGAACAAGGGCTTTTTAAGAATCTGGCGGAAGCAGTTTTTTATATAACTCTTCTCTGATACGGCTTAAAAATAAAATCATATATTTCAAAAAATTAAATTAAAAATCATCCAACTTCATCCTGCACAATCTAGCTTTTTATAATTCTAATACTCAAAATTCATATACAACAAATTACTCATTATTCAGGGCTACTTCACGAACTAGGGCAAGGAAGGCTTTCAAACCTGCAGATTGATTACGTCTTCCTGAATAATATAAACAAAGTCCAGACATACAAGGCATCCAATCCTCTAACACGGAAACAAGTTGACCTGACTCAATTTCAGCGCGAACATCCTGTTCCATAAAGTATCCTAGGCCAATGCTCTCTAATACTGCAGCTCTTGATAAGCTTGCTTCATCAAGGGTTATCGGTCCTTGCACATCAATTTGAATAATTTCTCTATTTTTTTCAAATTTCCAGCGGAATAGTGCACCATCAGGTAGACGTACTCGAATACATTTATGTCTAAAAAGATCTGTTGGTATTTGTGGCTTCCCATAACACTCAAAATATTCAGGTGAACCAACAACCACATATTTTTGAAGTTTACCAAGGGACACAGCAATCATATCACTTGGAACAAGATGAGCGACACGAATACCTAAATCAAAACCATCAGCAATAATGTCAACAAGTTTGCCCTCAGTGACCAAATCAATATTCATTTCTGGGTAACGTCGAAGAAATTCGATAATTACAGGAGAAATAATTTCTCTCGCTGCAAATGCAGCCGCATTGATTCTTAATGTACCTGACGGCGATTCTCTCTGCGAACGTACAATATCCAACGCGCTATGAATATCCTGAAGAGCAGGCCCGACCTGTTCTACAAAAAGCCTGCCTGCCTCTGTCAAGGAAACACTACGTGTTGTCCGATTAAACAGACGTACACCCAAATTTTCCTCTAATTTACCAATTGCATGACTTAAAGCCGTTGTCGACATCCCTAGTTCAATCGCAGCGCCACGAAAGGTTCCTCTCTTAGCGATTGCTATTACTGCTTTTAAATCATTTAAATTTGCTCGTTCCATTATCCTGATTTATTCAACTAAACATCCCATTTTGTACGGATTGTTAGAACAATCGTCAAATCATAAAATTTAAAACACCAATTTAGATCATTCAAAAAGAGCGACTCATGAAAGATATACCAGAAGTGGTTAGTGCATACTTTGATGCTGATCAAGCGAACGACGTAGATGCTTTGAACCATATTTTTTCTGACTCTGCCATTGTTGAAGACGATGGCAGTCTATACAGAGGAATTGTGGAAATTCGTACATGGTTGCTGGCAATTAAAGAAAAATACCAGTACTCACTTGAAATTATTGATGTTTCTAATACGGATCATATCAGCACGGTTTTAACACAAGGGAGTGGCAACTTTCCAAATAGTCCTGTGAAACTTAATTTTCAGTTCACACTTGAAAATGACAAAGTTGTTAAATTGAGGATTTATTAATGGAAGATTTTATTACTTTAAAAGGAAAACGTGCCTTAATCACGGCGGGTACAAAAGGTACTGGTGCTGCCACCGTTAAATTATTCAATGAACTTGGCGCGACAGTACTAACCACTGCTAGAACTCAACCAGATTATTTACCGAATAATGTACATTTTGTTTCTACTGATCTCACAACTCGAGAAGGTTGTGAGGCTGTTGTCCAAGCAGTACAAGAGTTATTAGGTGGTGTAGATATCATTGTACACATGCTTGGTGGCTCATCTGCACCAGCAGGTGGATTCACAGCATTGACCGATGAAGAGTGGTACAAAGAACTTCACCTAAATCTGATGCCTGCAATACGTATTGATCGTCAATTAATTCCCGATATGATTCAACAAGGCCAAGGTGTGGTAATCCACATTACGTCTATACAACGCTCACTTCCTCTACCTGAAGCCACGACAGCTTATGCTGCTACAAAAGCAGCACTAGCGACTTATAGTAAAAGCCTGTCAAAAGAAATATCCCCCAAAGGTATTCGAGTTGTTCAGGTCTCACCAGGATGGATTGAAACAGAGGCGTCTATTGCTCTGGCAGAGCGGCTGGCTTTACAAGCTGGCACAGATTATGAAGGTGGTAAACAGATAGTCATGAATTCAATCGGAGGAATTCCTATTGGACGACCAGCTAAACCAGATGAAATAGCAAATCTTATCGCATTTTTGGCGTCAACCCGTGCGTCTGCAATTACAGGTACTGAATATGTGATTGATGGTGGAACGATTCCTACAATTTAATAGTAATGTTGAATCACGCCATATTATATTTTTTCTTCACTTGAGCAGTTTAGAATTACAGGTAAAAAAAAGCCCTTGTCATTAACAAGGGCTTTTTAAGAATCTGGCGGAAGCGGTGAGATTCGAACTCACGGAGGACTCACACCCTCGTCGGTTTTCAAGACCGGTGCATTAAACCGCTCTGCCACGCTTCCAACGAGCGCTATAATATAAATAAAAATTGAAGTTGGCAAATCTTTTATTTAATTTTTAATTCAACCGCTCAAAATAAACACAAATCCATTTAAATTTCTGAGCTTTCCGTCTTTTCATAGCGAATTGTATTGATATACCACAGCTTTTTTCCAGATGGCGTGTGTACTTCAATCTCATCATCAACTTCTTTACCGAGCAATGCACGAGCCATAGGTGACTCAATCGAGATATGTTGAGGATGATGATCATAAATTTCATCGATTCCCACAATACGTAAAGTTTTTTGCTCCCCTTCTTCATTTTCAATCTCAACCCAAGCGCCAAAGTAAACCTTACCGTCTTGCTCAGGTGAATAATCAACGATTTTTAATTCTTCTAAGCGTTTTCCTAAATAGCGTACGCGTCGATCAATTTTTCTGAGGAGCTGCTTGTTGTATTGATAATCCGCATTTTCACTGCGGTCCCCTAAGCTTGCAGCCCAGTTTACTTTTTTGGTAATTTCCGGTCGTTCTTCATGCCAAAGTTGTTTTAATTCAGCAACTAATTTGTCATGCCCTGACCGAGTGATTAAGTTAGATTTCATGATAAAAAACCACTGTTCAACAACATATCGCTTACAAGATGTAGCATTTTATACCCTATTTTCTCACATCAGAAGTGTATAAATTTTCTTCCTTAAGAAATTCATGTGTTTATGATGATATATCGAAGTTTTAATTGTACAAAATTTGACATTACTTTTTTTCAATATTATGATGCGCGCAGTTTAAATGTTGAGCATTTTTTAACCCATTCGAAAACTATGTAGATTTTCTACACAGTTTGTTTTTTTCATTTCATGTCATTTTGAATGACGTCATGACTGCCCACCCCTTATTGAATTTATCAACTTTTAGAAGTTATGGCAGCTTTTTGTCTGACTTTTAGGGCATAAATTATCTGTAGCGGAGACAACATGCACAGTAATTCAAGTTCTGGGTCGAGGCTTTGCCTTAACTCTTTATTTTCTTCTCTCCCGTTAAAAGCACTTGCACTCAGTACTATGCTTTTTCCATTTCATAGTCTTAATGCAGGGAAAACCCTACAGTACAATACTGTAGTTAATACAAACACTTTAACTGTTGTTGCGGTAGAAAGCCCGACAACCGTTTTCAAAGAAGATCAGTTTCTACATGGTTTTGGTTACGACTTAGCACGTAATTATGCGCAAAACCTAAATGTAAAGCTGGACTTTAAAATCGTGGCAGACAATGCCACTGCACTTAAATGGGTTCAGCAAGGTAAAGCAAACTTTGCGATGACTACAGCTGGTTTAAGCACAATCGAAAACAAAGGTTTGATGTCTTTTTCTGCAACTTGTGGTGACACAGCGAATTTGCAAAAAAATGGCTTAAATCCTGAGTTAAGTTGGGTATTTAAACAGGCTGATGACCCACTCACCCAGACCGCCAGTGGCTTTGTATGCCAAAGTAAGCAAAATGGTGTGACACAACAGCTTGCCTCTTTTTATAACCGCAATGTGGTGAAACCAGAAGCATGGTCAACCATTCAACGTGACTTAAGTACACGTTTACCGATCTACAAAGCAAGCTTTAAGCAAAGTGCCGCGAAGTATGATCTAGATTGGCATTTACTTGCCGCAATTGGTTATCAAGAGTCATATTTAAAGCCAGAATCTGTTTCTCCCACAGGTGTTCGCGGCTTAATGATGTTAACTAATAGCACTGCTCGGGCAATGGGTGTAAGCAATCGTAGCGATCCTGCTCAGAGTATTCAGGGCGGCGCGAAGTATTACGATTTGATGCTAACTGAATTTGATAATATTCCGTTCCCTGATCGGAACTGGTATGCGCTTGTGGCCTATAACATGGGACCGGGTGCGGTAAGTCAGATTCAGAAGCGCTTGCAATCTCAAGGGAAAGATCCGAACAAATGGGTTAATCTCTATGACTATTTGCAAAGCAATAAAGCGCGAAATGGTCGATATAAGCAAGCAGTTCAATATGTCACTCGTATCCGTGCTTATCTTGAACATATCAAAACGGCGCAAACACGAATCAATATCTAATTTTTATTTTCAAAAGTTGATAAATTCATGGTTTGTATCAATAAAAAGCTTACCTCTTCGGGTAAGCTTTTTATATTAATTCTTTTAGGATTAAGCAGTATGCTCTAATACTTTCTTAAACAAATCTTTTTGTTCTTGGCTTGGCTTAGCTGTTTGTAAAGCCATTAATTGAGACATATCGCCCTGAACTTTAATTTTACCAGTCATGAATGCCTGCATAGCAGCAGCCATATCAAACTCTAAGAATACTTTACGTAAAGTTTCAGCATCCATATTTAAAGTTGTTTTGGCATTTGAAGACAAACCTTTTTGGATTTTACCCCCATCTAACGCTAATTCGGTATTTCCAGAAGCATCTGTAACTACTAAATTAATTGCCAAATTCGCAAGAGCGGGTGGCAAATTAAGATCACCTGCTTCAGCAGTTAATTTTTCGACAGTCGCAAACCAATCTTCAGTTAAAAATGCAGGCATGATTCTTCCTCAAATTTATTTGTTCAATTTCTCTGGTTGTCTATCCAGACAACATCATGTGAAGCAATTCTGCTTGTGCGTTGTTATAGCATGTAATTTAAATTTTGGGCTATGACTTTTTGTACGGAACATTCATTTTTTAGTATTTTGATACATTAAAGGCACTTGTTTATAAAGTGCCTTTAACATTGTCTACACTAGCTTTTATTCAGCAGCAAAGCTTAAGTTCACGACATCTAAACGGTTCTTCAGCTCTTCCGGATCTTTAATATCTAGCTCGCGCTGAGAATCTAGAGCTTCAAAATCAAACAATTCACGGTCCGCTAACTGAGACGGAGATACGTTTTGTAACGCCCCGAAAATGCTGTGTAAGCGTTTTGGATATTGTTTATCCCATTCACGTAGCATTTCGTTAAGCATGGCACGCTGTAGGTTTTCCTGCGAACCACAAAGGTTACATGGAATGATTGGGAACTGACGTATCTCGGCATATTTGATAATGTCTTTTTCTTCAACATATGCCAAAGGACGAATCAAAATGTTCTTTTTATCTGACGATAAAAGCTTTGGAGGCATCGCCTTTAAGCTACCGCCATGGAACAAATTCAAGAAGAATGTTGCAATGATGTCATCACGGTGGTGACCTAAAGCAACTTTAGTCGCACCAATCTCTTGTGCAAAGCCATATAAAGAACCACGGCGTAAACGTGAACACACTGCACAGTAAGTTTTACCTTCCGGTGTTAGACGTTTAGTAATGGTATAGGTGTCTTTTTCTAAAATGTAATATGGAATGTTGTTCTCTTCCATATAACGAGGCAAAACATCTTCAGGGAAGCCAGGTTGTTTTTGGTCAAGGTTAACCGCAACCACATCAAAATTGATCGGCGCAATACGCTTAAACTGCAACAAGATATCAAGCAAGGTATAACTGTCTTTACCACCAGACACACACACCATGACCTTATCGCCATCTTCAATCATATTGAAGTCACGAATAGCATGCCCAACTTGACGGCGAAGCTTCTTGAGCAAACGGTAATAGGCCGAGCTTGTTGGAAGTTCAGGCTTAAAATTAAATCCCTGATTGGACTCAACTGGCGCGTACATAGACGAGATATACCCATAAATAAAAATACCGCGCAATTTTATATGATTCAGAAGAGAATCGCATCAAAAGAATAGTTTCAATTCTTGAAGTCGTCACATTGCTCGTGCATGATGCAAAAGACACGCTCTAATTTTGACTATAGCGTTCAAATTTTGTGCAAAATGCTTACTTTTTGGACTTTTCCACAGTTTTCCACAAAACCTGTGGATAAAATTGTGGATTTCTTCGTACTTGACAAACTGTTTTGACCTTCTGTTAAGGGTTCTATTTAAATTGATCATTTTTTAACCAATGTTTTTTCCCATTAATTATCAATAAGTTAATCATGTCAATAGAATCATTTTAAAAAAAATTTTTAATTTTTTTTGATGAGCATTCGAACAAATCAGCTTGATTTTTTGAAAGAGTCGAAATAAAAAAAATTACACAAAACTTCTTTAAGTAATATTTTTTGATAAACTCTTTGGCAAGTTTTAAATACCTTAAAATTGTGAATAACATAAAATGAAAAATTCGGTTCAATTTCTTATTTCTTGTTTGCTGGGGATGACCACTTTTACGGTCGGCATAACTTCGAGTTCAGCAGGTCAAATGTATATTTACCAAGATAAAAACGGTAGTACATTGCTCACCAACCGAAAAAGCTATGACCAATCTCTAAAAAAAGTAAAAGTAACCTATTATCCGGATAGCAATATTCACAGTTATACAAACTGGGGAGCATCAGAAGCTTCTGTTCTGCCAAGCTATAATAAGAATAAAAATGCTTTTGACCACATCATTAAACAAGCTGCACAACAACATGGTGTTTCGGAAGGTCTAATTAAAGCCGTTATGCACACCGAGTCAGGATTTAACGTAAGAGCTCGTTCGCCAGTAGGTGCTCAAGGCTTAATGCAGCTAATGCCTGCGACTGCCCGTCGTTTTAATGTCTCTAACGCGTATGACCCGCAACAAAATATTTTTGCTGGTGCTAAATATTTAAGCTGGTTGCTCAAGCGTTTTAATGGAAACACACAAATGGCACTTGCGGCTTACAATGCAGGTGAAGGTAACGTTGATAAATATGGTGGTATTCCCCCTTTCCGTGAAACACAAGATTATGTACGCCGTGTGACAAGCCGATATCAAAACTTATATGCATCTGGAACAGGCTTTTCATCTTTTACGAATGCTTCAGCACAAACTGTTTCCCATTCTTCTAATTTTGCAGAAAATACAACAGCACAAATCTCAGCACCAGCACCTAAATATTCATCTTCTCGTCAAATTGTGACTTTACCTGACGGCACCTATACAGATGCACCGACAGGCACTTATGTTACAAACAATGCCACTGCAATTGCCCATATACGAATTGAATAAATAATGAAGAAGAACTGTTACTCACAGTTCTATTCCAACGATTCTCTATGTTTTAAATTGTAATGATCTATTACCTGATCTTTACCATTTTGACGATTTTAGCCAATAATTCTTTAATTTTAGGCACATTCTGCTACGTGAAAGAATGTATCAATTCCTTATTTTTTTCTTGAATTTTTTGCCCAAGCCCCGCATATTAGCTGCATGATTTAGAGTTTATAAATCAGATAACATTTTATTTATAAGAGGATTTTCTCAATGATGCGGATTGGTTTGTTTTTGCTTACCAACCTCGCGGTACTGGTTGTAGCTGGCATTATTTTGTCACTCTTCGGTGTCGGTAGTTACCATGGCGCGGGTGGCTTGAATCTAGGCAACCTTTTAGTGATCTGTTTTGTGTTTGGTATGGTGGGATCTTTAATCTCGTTATTCATGTCAAAATGGATGGCTAAGAAAACGACCGGTACAGAACTGATCGACCCGAATGCTCCTCGTAACCAAGCTGAAAGCTGGTTATTGCAAACAGTCGCTGAACTTTCTCAACGTGCTGGTATCAACATGCCAGAAGTTGGTATTTTTCCATCATATCAATCCAATGCCTTTGCAACAGGCTGGAACAAAAATGATGCCTTAGTTGCCGTTTCATCTGGTCTACTTGAACGTATGAACAAAGATGAGCTACGTGCTGTGCTTGCGCACGAGATTGGTCACGTTGCGAATGGTGACATGGTTACCCTAGCGCTCATCCAAGGTGTTGTGAACGCCTTTGTTATGTTCTTTGCTCGTGTAGTTGGTGACTTTATCGACCGTAATGTCTTTGGTCGCCAAGACGATGAAGCCCCTGGTATGGGTTACTTCATTATTACCATGGTATTGGATATCGTCTTTGGTATTCTCGCTTCTGCCATTGTGATGTGGTTCTCTCGTTATCGTGAATACCGTGCTGATGAAGCAGGTGCACGTTTAGCAGGTAAACAAGCAATGATTTCTGCATTATTACGTCTCCAAGCTGAGACAGAAATGCCAGATCAAATGCCAAAAGAAATGAAAGCCTTCGCAATTGCAGAAGGTAAAGAACAAGGTTTCAGCTTAGCTGCTTTGTTCCAAACCCACCCAACAATTGAACAACGTGTGGCAGCTTTACATCAATTAGATTGCCCATAAAACGTTTAATGTAAAAATAAAGCCTCCAAATGGAGGCTTTATTTTTATTACATGGTTTGATAGAGATTCCAAAGATAGCTTGCTCCCCACCAAACAGCTAAACCAATTAAAAGCAGTACTAATGCGCCTACTAAATCAGGAATATGCAACCATAACCAACTGACAACATGATTGCGCCAGAAAGCTGAATGCTGTTGCTTCTTCTCAAGCTTTTCATGCAAATAGGGATGAACAACATGGATATCGCTCTGAATCGCATATTCTTCGCGTATATGCGTGTGAACTACATCTAGTGCTTTTCGACTTGGTCTTATAAAAATATCGAAAATAGTCCCTGCAACTGGAACAAAGCCTACTACAGCATCTACAACAGCGAGTTTGATGACTGGCGTTAGCTTATGTTGAGGCACACCAATTTGTTTGGCTTTATAGATGGCATAACAGGTCAATGCGAAACCAGCGACATCACCTGCAATTGGAATCGTACTCAGCGCAGCATCGGCACCAATGCCCTGCTTTGTAAAAGGTATGCGAACTGCACTATCCATCATGGTTGCAAACTTGGCCAGATCTCGTTCTAGTGCGATGACCTGTTGCTCTGTTAATTTTTTTTCTTGAGGCATTTAAATCAAATATATAAAGAGAAAGTTAATCTTAATATACTTGATTTAATACCTGTTTTTAAATTGTTTACTTTTAACTAGTAGCTTTCGATCTAAACAATGAACGCAATAACACGTACATGACTGGAATAAAGAACAGAACCAGTACTGTACCGAACATTACGCCACCTAAAATACTAATACCGATTTCTTGACGGCTTACAGCTCCAGCGCCTTGTGCAAACACAAGAGGAATCACACCTGCACCAAAAGCCAAAGAAGTCATTAAAATCGGTCTTAAACGTAAGCTCGCGCCTTCTAAAGCTGCTTCAATTGCACTCTTACCTTTTTCTTGCGCCAAGGCAGCAAACTCAACAATTAAAATTGCATTTTTACAAGACAATCCAATTGTGGTTAACAGTGCAATCTGGAAATACACATCATTTGGTAGACCAAAAATATAAGAGAAAATGACACTTCCTCCCACACCAAGCGGAATAGAAGTCATTACCGCAGCGGGAATGCTTAAGCTTTCATAGAGTGCGGCTAAACATAAGAAGATAAAGCCTGCCGAGATTAAATATAACCAGACGGCCTGATTTGTCGACTTCTGCTCTTCAAAAGATAGACCTGTCCACGCCAAGCCAACATCCTTTTGCTGATTTACAAGTTGTTCAACATCTTTCATTGCCTGACCTGAACTGCTTCCGCTTGCAACATCGGCTTGTAACTGTAAGGCACTATAACCCATATAGCGTTTTACAATTTCAGGAGCACCGCCCCAGCTAAAGTTAGCAAATGAACTAAAAGGCACCATTTCATTTTGGTTATTACGTACAGACCAATTATATAAATCTTCTGGTTTTGATCTGAACTGGGCATCACCTTGGATCATGACACGCTTGATACGACCACGATCAATAAAGTCATTTACATACGTTCCCCCCCATGCACTCGACAAAGTATTGTTAATCGCGGGTAGCTCTAATCCATTTGCTAATGCTTGTTTCTGATCAATTTTGATATTGAGGTTTGCTTTACTATTAGTAGATTGCTTATCAAAGTTTTCAAAACTTGAATAGTTTTTGCTCTGTGTTTGTAACTGGCGGAAGGTGTTATCTAGAAAATCTTGCCCTTGCCCATTCAAATCTTGAATCCATAAATCCAGACCATCGGTTTGACCCAAGCCATTGACTGAAGCGGGTAATGTCACATTAATTTGTGCATTCCTAAATTGACTAAAATATTTCATCGCACGCTTTTGTATAGCGTCAGCCGAATTTTCCTTACCTGTACGTACATCCCAAGGTTTTAAGGCAATAAATCCTTGCGCCAAGTTCTGCCCTGTACCAGAATAATTTCGGCCATAGCGGATTAAAACCAGATCTACATTCTTATCTTCTTGAGTTAAGAAATATTGGCGGACTTGTTCTCCAATTTTCTGACTTTGCGAGATTGGCGCACTATCAACAAGTTTAATTTGAACACTTAAAATGCCTTGATCTTCTTTAGGAATAAATCCACTTTTTAAACCGCTATAGAACAATGCAAAAACAGCAATCAAAGCCACAAAAATCACGATAACCGATTTACTGTAACGGATGCTTGTTTGGACGATCTTGATATATTGATTTTTCAGTTGATCAATTTTTTTGTTAAACCAAACTGCCCAGCGCATAGGCTCTGGATTAGGCTTTAAAATTAAGGCACATAAAGCAGGTGTTAACACTAATGCCACGACGAGTGATAACGCCATAGCGGCGACTAAAGTAATAGAAAACTGACGGTAAATCACGCCAATTGAGCCACCTAAAAACGACATTGGAATAAAAACAGCAGTTAAAACCAATGTAATTCCGACTAAGGCACCACTAATTTCTCCCATCGACTCAATGGCTGCTTCTTTCGGCGTTAAATGCTGTTCATGCATGAGCCGTTCAACATTCTCAACCACCACAATCGCATCATCTACTAGCAAACCAATGGCGAGCACCAATGCAAACAGCGTCAAGGTGTTAATACTAAAACCGAGCACATATAAAACAGCAAAAGTTCCCAAAATAACCACAGGAACGGTAATACTTGGAATGAGTGTAGCGCGCCAGCTTTGCAAGAACAGGAACATCACCAAAATAACTAAAATAATGGCTTCAATAAGCGTCTTTACAACTTCCTTAATAGACTCTTGAACAAACGGCGTATTATCTCGTGGATAAACAATTTTATAACCAGCAGGTAGCTTAGTTGTAAGCTGATCTAGAGTTTGATGGATGAGTTTTGAGGTCTGAATCGCATTCGCCCCCGAAGACAGCGAAATACCTAAACCAGCAGCCGGATAACCATTAATAGTATTAAAAGACTGATAATTTTCTGCACCTAACTCGACTCTAGCAATATCTTTTAAGTAGACATAGCTCGCTGTTTGATTTGCTTTCACTACAATATTTTTAAAATCTTCGACTGTTTTTAATCGAGACCCTGCGGTGACTTTAGTATTTAAATATTGTCCATCAATGACAGGTAAATCACCGATTGCACCTGCGGCAACTTGTGTATTTTGAGCAGTGATTGCATTCGCAACATCACTTGGCATTAAATTATATTGTTTTAATTTCTCTGGATTTAGCCAGATTCGCATCGCATATTGCGAACCGAAAACATCAGACTCACCCACCCCTTCAATACGGTTCAGGTCATCTACCACATGTGTCGTTAAATAGTCCGATAGCTCAATATTGCCCGATTTACCAGTTGAGTCATATAAGCCTACCACCATAAAAGTATCGCCAAGTGACTTACTCACGGTCACCCCTTGGCGTTGTACTTCATCGGGTAAACGTCTTATGACGCCACTAATACTATTTTGTACTTGGACCTGTGCTGTATCTGGATTTGTACCATTATCAAAACTAATAGTAATTCGGCTACGTCCTGATGAATCACTGGTAGAGCTGAAATAAAGTAAATTATCAATACCTTGTATTTGTTGTTCTAAAATCTGAGTAACACTTTGCTCAACCGTTTGTGCATCCGCACCACTATAACTTGCCGATACTGTAATTTTAGGAGGGGCAATATCAGGATAGCGCTCTACGGGTAAATTCAGCACCGAGAAAATACCAAATGCCATAACAATAATTGCTAGTACACTGGCAAAAATGGGACGCTGAATAAAAAATTTAGATAGCATGGCTGCTCAGAATTAGGTCGTCAATTAACAGATGGCAATACCAAATTTGCCCTCTTGATCATCGACGAGCAATATAAAAAAGACAAGTAGAATTAACACAATAAATGCAATTAGAACAAAAACAAAGCAAGAACTCGCATTTCCTACAAACCCATAAACAAGGTTTTAACAAGTGTCACTGAAAATTCATGAATTCTTCATGATCACGTCAATTTCAAGCATCAGACTAATTGCGTTTCGACTAAAACAATATGAGTAGAATTATGTTTAAAAAAGCACTTTTATGCTTAAGTTTAATTAGCTTGGCTGGATGTAATGACGATGATAAAACTGAAAACTCACCAACCACACCAGAATATCAACTTCCTAAAATTTTAGTAGTAGGACACCGTGGCGCAAGCGCTTTACGTCCAGAACATACATTAGCTTCATATCAGAAAGCGATTGATGATGGTGCAGATTTCATTGAACCTGATCTAGTTTCTACAAAAGATGGCGTATTGGTTACTCGCCATGAAAATGAGATTGGTGGAACAACCAATGTAAGCACTTTAAGCCAGTTTGCAGATCGTAAAACAACAAAAAATATTGATGGTAAAGACTTAACTGGCTGGTTTACAGAAGACTTCACTTTAAGTGAATTACAGCAGCTTAAAGCACGTGAACGTATTCCAGAGTTCCGCCCAGCAAACACAGCCTATAACGATCTTTACCCTGTCCCGACGCTAGAACAAGTGATTGAGCTGGCTGAAGCAAATTATAAAAAAACAGGAAAAATTATTGGGTTATATATTGAAACCAAACATCCGACTTACTTTAAAAACCAGAAACTGGCAATGGAAGATACCCTTCTTAAAACCTTAGCCAAGTATAAATATACACGTGAGATTGCACCTGTCTATTTACAGTCGTTTGAAGTTCAAAACTTAAAAGATTTAAAAAGGGAGCTTGATCTTCATAAGACACTTAAACATGCACAAATTATTCAATTATATGACGCTAAAACTTCGCAACCAGCCGACTTCGTTGAATCTGGTGAAACTAAAACTTATGCTGATTTAGCCACAGCAGAAGGCTTAAAAGACGTAGCTAAATATGCAAACGGTGTAGGACCAAGTAAAGGTTATATTCTAAACTTTAATGACAAGGGTTCAGTTCAAACAACTTCGTTTATCACTGATGCACATACAGCTGGGTTAAAAGTACATCCTTATACTTTCCGCCCAGAAAATAATTATTTACCAACTCCTTTAAAGTGCAGTCAAGATAAACCAGCGGAGCGCTGCCCATCTGGTGCTTTAAAAGAGTTTGAAGCCTATTTCAAAGCGGGTGTTGATGGAGTCTTTACAGATGACCCAGCACTTGGCCGTGAAGCCGTTATTAATTTTGAAAAAGCTGCAAAATAAATAAACTTACTAATAAAAAACAGGGCAATAAATGCCCTGTTTTTTTTTATTTCTCTACAACATTATCAAAATAAAGCGGGATCCACTGATATTGCTCAGTATTTACTTTATAAACATGACCAATGCCTGGGAATGGTAAATGTGGTGCTGCAACCCATTGTTGCTTATTTGAAATTTCTGCAAACATTTTTAGACGAGTATTAATTGCCTGCTCAGAATTCACATCAAAATCTACTCCAGTTTTTGGAGCATCAAATTGCAATGAATGTGAGTGGACAATGTCTCCAACAAAAATGATTTGCTGATCATTACTTTTTAAGCGGAAGCTATGATGGCCTGGTGTATGACCACGCGTATCGATCACTTCAAAACCTTGAATAACATCGCCATCTTTAAATGTCTTGAATGCTTTTTTCGCTTGATATGGAGCAAGAGCAGTTTTTACGTTTTTAACAGTATCCAAATAACTTTCTTTTTTGTCTACTGGCACTGTTTTTTCAGACGCTGGATTTAACCAGTAATTAGCTTCACGCTCATGTGCATATACAGTTGCATTTGGAAATACGGCTTTTCCATTTTGAGCAATACCGCACACATGGTCTGGGTGTAGATGAGTAAGTAAGACAGTTTTTACATCAGCAAGCTTATAACCTGCCAATTCAATATTTTTTGCAATGGAACCAAGTTGCGGGCCAAAACAACTTGCTGCACCACTGTCTACAAGCGTTAAACTTTTTCCATCATCAACTAAAAATGCATTTACCGAGGTTTGAATCCCTTTCTCATTAACAGCAGCATATTTTGTTAAGATTTTAGTTTTCTGGGCCTGATTTAAATTTTTGAATAAATCAGGATTTAAATAAATCGTACCATCAAGCAAAGAGGTTACGCGGTAGTTTCCAAATTGATGGTGATAATATCCTGGTACTTGCGAGGTTGCTGTTGGCTCAGCATAACTTGCATGGATGCTTCCAATTGCAATGCCCAACGCTACATATAATTTTTTCATCTTTTCTTCTCTATTGAGTTATAAAGTCGAAATCTTTAAAAAAGATTTAATAATTTTTTAAGACCCAAATTATATAATGCATGAAAAGTGTCAGAAATATAAGTATATGAATAGCTATTCTCCCTATAAGGGTAAAAGTGGTCTTAAGCGCATATTAAATGCAACGGGCTACTCTATTTCAGGATTTAAAGCAGCTTATAAAAATGAGGCAGCTTTTCGCCAAATTGTTTTGATTAATATTATTTTGATTCCGGTTAGTTTTTTTCTTGATGTGAGCCGTAGCGAGCATGTATTACTGATTATTGTATGTCTTTTTGCAATGATCGTTGAGCTATTCAACTCGGCTATTGAGGCAGTGGTTGATCGAGTCTCTCTTGAAAAACATCAGCTTTCTAAAAATGCAAAAGATATGGGAAGTGCCGCCCAGTTTGTTGCACTCTCTATCATTGCTATTACCTGGTTAATTATTTTATTAGGCTAAAAAAAACCATGCCTACAAGTAAATAAGCATGGTTGTAACAAAAGAGGAACTTCTAGCTGCTGTTCCTGTTTTTAATATAAATAATGGAACTTAATTATTTCTTAAAATTACGTGAAAAATAAAAAATCCCTGCATAAGCAGGGATTTTTTTGGTTAAAGCGTTGATGCGTTATTACATCATGCCGCCCATACCACCCATACCGCCCATATCTGGAACAGCTGGTTTATCTTCAGGAATGTCTGTAATCATACATTCTGTAGTTAACATTAAGCCAGCAACAGAAGCTGCATGCTCAAGTGCAGAACGAGTTACTTTAGCTGGGTCAAGGATACCCATTTCTAACATATCGCCATATTCACCAGTTGCAGCGTTGTAACCAAAGTTACCTTCACCACCTTTAACTGCATTGATCACTACAGATGGCTCATCACCAGCGTTTGCAACGATTTGACGAAGTGGAGCTTCGATCGCACGGCGTAAAATGTTAATACCTGCTGTTTGATCTTCATTAGCGCCTTTTAAGCCATCTAATGCATTAACCGCACGTACTAGAGCAACACCACCACCAGCAACAACACCTTCTTCAACTGCTGCACGAGTTGCATGAAGCGCGTCGTCTACACGGTCTTTTTTCTCTTTCATTTCAACTTCAGTTGCTGCACCGATTTTAATTACAGCAACACCGCCTGCTAATTTAGCAACGCGTTCTTGTAATTTTTCACGGTCATATTCTGAAGTAGATTCTTCAATTTGAGCACGGATTTGTTGAACACGCTCAGCAATACCAGCAGCATCACCAGCACCATCAACAATAACAGTGTTTTCTTTAGAAACAGTGATCTTGTGCGCAGTACCTAAATCTTGAAGAGTTGCTTGCTCTAAAGACATACCAACTTCTTCAGAAATAACAGTTGCACCAGTCAAGATTGCGATGTCTTGAAGCATTGCTTTACGGCGATCACCAAAACCAGGAGCTTTAACCGCACATACTTTGATAATACCGCGCATGTTGTTTACAACAAGTGTAGCAAGCGCTTCACCTTCAACATCTTCAGCGATGATAAGAAGTGGTTTACCAGTTTTTGCAACTGCTTCTAAAACAGAAATCAATTCACGGATGTTGCTGATTTTTTTGTCAACGAGAAGAATGAACGGGTTTTCAAGTTCAGCAGTTAAAGTATCTTGTTTGTTTGCGAAGTATGGAGAGATATAACCACGGTCAAACTGCATACCTTCTACAACGTCTAACGCGTCTTCGAAGCCAGAACCTTCTTCTACAGTAATTACACCTTCTTTACCTACTTTTTCCATCGCTTGAGCGATAAGTTTACCAACAGTAGTATCAGAGTTAGCAGAGATAGAACCTACTTGCTCGATCGCTTTAAAATCATCAGCAGGTTTTGCATTTGAACGGATATTTTCAACTACAGTTTTTACTGCGATATCAATACCACGTTTTAAATCCATTGGGTTCATGCCTGCAGTTACAGATTTGATCCCTTCATTTAAAATTGCTTGAGCAAGTACAGTTGCAGTTGTAGTACCGTCACCAGCGATATCGTTAGTTTTGCTAGAAACTTCACGAACAAGTTGAGCACCCATATTTTCAAACTTGTCTTTTAAAGAAATTTCTTTAGCAACAGTTACACCGTCTTTAGTAATGTGCGGAGCACCGAAAGAACGGTCAATCACTACGTTACGACCTTTAGGGCCTAAAGTTACTTTAACCGCATCTGCAAGTACGTTTACGCCTGCAATCATTTTTGAACGAGCTGAATCACCAAATTTTACGTCTTTAGCTGACATATTAAACTCCGAATCTTTTTAAATACTGAATCTGATAATGAATTGAGTTATGGATTGATTAGCCTTCCAACACAGCTAAAATGTCTGACTCTTTCATGATTAAGAGTTCTTCACCACTTACTTTCACTGTTGTACCTGCATAAGTACCAAACAATACTTTGTCACCAACTTTAACATCCAAAGCACGTACGCCATTCTCAGTGATTTGACCATTACCTACTGCAATTACTTCACCTTGAGATGGTTTTTCAGCAGCAGAACCTGGAAGTAAAATACCGCCAGCAGTTTTGGTTTCTTCTTCTACGCGACGAATTACAACGCGATCATGTAATGGACGAATGTTGCTCATAATTAACTCCATCAGACTAAGTCTTTTTGATTAATCGTTATTGCTTTAATCCAGAGCAATAACAAAATATTTAGATGTCACTTTTGTGGGGATGAAAAAAAAGGCTTCAAGGGGAAAATGAAAAAAAACTTATCTTTTTTGGTCATTTTTTAACAGGTTGTGAAAAGTTTTTATTAAATTTAAAGCACAAAATAAAAGAGGCTATTTTCATAGCCTCTTTTATAAAAATAAATTTTAATGTTAAACAAAGAGTTGCTGATTATTCAACAATTCATCTAATGTTGTATTTACCTGATTTAAAGTTATCAATGAAACATTACTAAACATTGTACCTTCACCATCTCGGTCAAGACTAATAGTCGTGTTTCCAGCATCTTGCTCTACAGTAATAAATTTCGCTAATGTGCTCACGTCTTTAGAATAGTCAATTAATAATTCACTTAAATCAATTTTGTCAGCTTGTAGATCAGTTCTTAGATCACCTAAAGTAAAATCTAACACCGTGTCATGTCCATTCCCGCCAGCCGCATCTTGGCTATTTAGCAATTGGAACAGAATAGTATCTGTACCTTCATTGGTGATATAAGTATCGTTACCTTCACGCCCATTCAAAACATTATTACCAGAGTTACCTGTTAAAAGATTATCTAAAGCATTGCCTGTTGCATTTAAATGAGCAGAACCAACCAGCTCCAAATCTTCAACATAACGCCCGCTTTCTAGACCTGTCGACCAATCAGAATATCCAACCAGACTATAACTCACAGAGCTAACTATTTTATCGTGTCCACCAAAATCCGTATCTTTAAGTTCAGACCCAACTATTTGTGTTTCTGAATAACCACTTTGAATCCACACGTTTTCGTAATGGCTCGTATCTACCCAAGTCTCTTCATTATGACCATCAAACACATATTGTTGCTCATAATAACCCTGTTCAATCCATTGAGATTCATAGTGCCCATCTTGAACGAGTTGTTGTTCAAGATGCCCAACCTCTACAGTATTAGGACCCGATAGTTCATATCCTGCCTGCCACTGATTTAAATTATAATCATAGTAGGTATTCACATATTGATTATACGAACCATCATCTGAATAGTAATTTATGCCATTTGAGTCCATGTAAACATCTATTACGCCATCAACGACCCATGTATCTTGATAATAGCTTGTATCAATCCAAATATCTTGGGAATAGCTTGTGTCAATCCAAACATTCTCAAAATGGCTTGTATCTACCCATATGTTATCAGTATAACCAGAAGCTACCCATTGCTCCTCATAATGACTTGTATCTATCCAGACATCTTGAAATACATTAACAGTAGCAACGCCATACTCTTGAACAAAATCACTTATATGATCAACTACATACGTATTATCCGTAGCATCACCTTTAAACTGATCAACAGTGATTGTAGTTAAATCATTAATTGCTTTACTGATAGTTTCACTACGATTTCCAGCACGATCAATAACGGTAAGGTCAAATGACGTTGCAGTCCCATACACATAAGTAGAGAAAGTTCCATCTGCCATGACCGTAGTACTCGTTACAGAAGGTTCTTGATCAGCAAAATAATAAGTGACTTCAACAGTAGCATTACTTTCGGCATGCCCTACCAGCCAATTACCCCATTCATTTATGGCAAGCTGGGTGACCACTTTCGGTGCTGTTGTATCATTTATAGCAACAACCGTTGTACCTATACTCACATTTTGATTGGCATCAACTATTTTTACCGTCAATGTTTCGCCATGCCAATATTGTGACCATAATTGTGTTAAGAAACTACCTTCACTTCCGACAGTAGTCTGACCAACTAAATTATTATTAGCATCAAAAATATTAACTGTTGAATATGCTTCCGCTTGTCCTGAAAGTACATTTCCATCTGCTAAAACAAGCTGAGTTGCTGCATTTGGCGCGACGATGTCTATGGGTGCGGTAATTTCGGTGTAAGCGCTTTGATACCCATTATGTTCCACAACAACACGTAAAGTTTGTCCATTCGCCTGAGGTGAGTATAACTGGATATTAAAATGCCCTGTTTCATCTACAGAACCACCACCAATATAATTACTATACACATCATAAATACGCACCTCACTATTGAGCGAAGCAGTTCCCTCAATAAAAAAACCATTTTCAGATACCACAATATGCTCTGCTGATGGCGGTGCATTAGTATCTGCATTAAAAGTAATATTAAATGGCTTACTTATATTTTTGGCTAAATCTATCGCAGTGATGAATAACTGCTCTCCACGTAATATAGGTGGATAAATACTAGCGTTAAAATATCCAGTCTCATCCGTTTGAAATTCTGCTCGTAAATCTCCATCCGCATCCATTACCTGAATGATTGCTTTTGAATCAGTTTGTCCGGTAATACCATAACCGTCATTACTAATCACCACATCATTAATTACTGGAGCAATATTGTCTAAAGGCGCAATAATTTCAGAGATTAGGCTGTATTGATTCGTATTCTGGTCATAAACTCGAACTTGTAATGTCTGTCCCTGTAGATAGTAATCAATTAACTGAATAGCAAAACTACCATCTTCATTCACAACATTATTCCACCCTCCATTAATGATCTGACTATCAGTAGATGTAACAACAATCGACATTCCTGCTGTTGCCTTTCCTGTTAGAATATGACCATCTACATCCAGTTTTAGCTCTGTTGCAGTAATTGGTGAGTTGGTAAATACTGGTACTAATTCATGAGCAACTTCGCTTCGGTTGCCAGCAATATCTTTGACAACAATACTCAAATTTTGTGTCTGGTATTGACTCAGATTAATCCATTGATTAAATGTGCCATCGTACCAAACATAAGTTGTTGCGATAACTGCACCATATTGATCAATAATTTCAATCGTTGCATTTGGCTCAGCCTCACCAAAAAGCAATCCGTCTGAGGTTAATGTAATATTTGAAGCAGCTGATGGTGCAACATCATCAATTAAAGCATTATGTTTAACCTCAATACTTCGGTTACTTGCTTGATCAATTACAACAAATATAAGCTCTTCTCCATGTAAATAGACTTGATTAAAATAACCTGACACGTTACCAGTACTATCTACATAACCATAGCCTACAACCTCACCCGTAGCATTTTTGACTTCAATCCGAGTATTTACTTCTGCTTGCGCAGTAAAGTTTTGACCGTTTGAGTCGAGCACAATATTTTCAATCGGATTTGGCGAGATATCATCAATTAAGGCATTCTGTTTGACCTCTGTACTGCGGTTACCAGCTCGATCAACTACAACAAAAGTAATCTCCTCTCCATGTAAATACACTTGATAGAAGTAACCAGAAACATTACCCATGTTATCGGTTGAACCAGATCCTACCACCTCACCAACAGCATTTTTAACTTCGATTCGACTATCTGCTTCCGCTTGCGCTGTGAAGTTTTGACCATTTTCATTTAAGACAATGTTTTCAATCGGATTTGGTGCAATATCATCAATCAAAGCATTTTGCTTAAATTCAATACTTTGATTACCTGCTTTATCTATAACGATAAAAGTGAGTTCCTCACCTTTTAAATAAACCTGATTGAAGTGACCGGACACATTACCAGTGCTATCGACATAACCATAACCGACAAACTCACCCGCAGCATTTTTGACACCAATAAAACTATTGGCTTCTGCTTGTGCCGTAAAATTTTGCCCATTTTCGTCAAAGATGATGTTTTCAATTGGATCTGGCGCAATGGTATCCACCAAAGCATTTAACTTAAGTTCGACACTGCGGTTACCCATTCGATCTATGACAACGAAAGTTAATTCCTCTCCATGTAAATAAACTTGGTAGAAGTAACCCGTCACATTACCAGTGCTATCGGTAGAGCCCCAACCTATCTGGTTACCAAATGAGTCAAAAACTTCGATCTGACTGTTTGCTTCCGCTTGTGCTGTAAAGTTTTGACCGTTCGCATCAAGTACAATATTTTTAATCGGATTAGGCGCAATATCATCAAGCGGCGCCTTAACTGAAACAGCTTCACTGACATTTCCAGCAAGGTCTTTAACAATGACTGTAAACTCTTCACCATGTAAATTGTAAATACCGAAAAAAATAGTAAATGTACCATCAGCATTTACACTCTGACTCCACGTATTCATCTGCTGACCATTTTGATCAAAAATCTGGATGAAGGTATTTGGCTCAGCTACACCAGAAAGGGATGAACCATCTTCACTAAAGACCAGATCACTTGCAGCTACAGGAGCAATATCATCAAGCGGTGCTTTTACAGTAACCTCACCACTCAAATTACCAGCCTGATCAACTACAACTACTTTAAATACTTCTCCATGCATGTAGTTACTGTTTAAATAGATGTTAAATGTTCCGTCCCAATTAACATTATTATTCCACTGATTTAATAATTGACCATACTGATCAAATATTTGAATCGTCGCATTTGGCTCAGCGATACCACTTAGATATGAGCCATCTTCACTAAATACTAAATTAGTCGCATTTTCCGGTGCTGTATTATCAAGAAAGGTTGTTTGTTTTACTTCAATGCTACGATTACCAGCTTGATCAATCACAACAAAAGTGAGCTCCTCACCTTTTAAATAAACTTGATTCAAGTAACCCGAGACATTACCAGCACTATCCACATAACCAAAACCTACAACCTCACCCGCAGCATTTTTAACTTCAACTTTGCTATTTGCTTCTGCTTGCGCTGTAAAGTTTTGACCATTTTCATTAAAGATAATGTTTTCAATCACATTCGGAGCAATGTCATCAATCAACGCATTCTGCTTGACCTCTGTACTGCGGTTACCAGCTCGATCAACTACAACAAAAGTGAGTTCTTCACCATGTAAATAGACCTGATAGAAGTAACCAGAAACATTACCCATGCTATCGGTTGAACCAGATCCTATGACTTCACCAGTAGCATTTTTGACTTCAATTTGAGTGTTTGCTTCTGCCTGAGCTGTAAAGTTCTGTCCATTGATATCTAATACAATATTTTCAATCGGATTTGGTGCAATATCATCAGTTAAAGCGTTTTGCTTGATCTCTGCACTACGGTTACCCGCTCGGTCAACGACAACAAAAGTGAGTTCTTCTCCATGTAAATAGACTTGATTAAAATAACCTGACACGTTACCAGCGCCATCCACATAACCTGAACCAACAATCTCACCAACAGCATTTTTAACTTCAATTTGAGTATTTGCTTCTGCTTGCGCTGTAAAGTTTCGACCATTGATATCTAATATAATATTTTCAATCGGATTTGGCGCAGTATCATCAATCAAGGCATTCTGCTTGACCTCTGTACTGCGGTTACCCGCTCGGTCAACGACAACAAAAGTAAGCTCTTCGCCATGTAAATGCACTTGATACAAATATCCTGAAACATTACCTGCGCTATCTGCTGATCCATAACCTACGACGTCACCGTTATTATTTTTGATTTCAATTTGGCTATTTGCTTCTGCCTGAGCTGTAAAGTTCTGACCATTGAGATCTAATACAATATTTTCAATCGGATTTGGTGCGACATCATCATTCAAAGCACTCTGCGTGACCTCTGCACTACGGTTACCTGCTCGATCGATTACGACAAAAGTAAGTTCCTCACCGTGTAAGTAAACTTGTTGAAAATAACCAGATACATTACCTGAGCTATCGGTGTAACCAAAACCAATCTTATTTCCATCCTGATCGAATACATCAATAGAGCTTCCAGCTTCTGCCTGAGCTGTAAAACTTTGGCCATCTTCGTTGAAGATGATATTTTCAATCGGATTTGGTGCAATGGTATCAATTAAAGCATTTTGCTTAAATTCGATACTGCGGTTACCTGCTCGATCTATAACAACAAAAGTGAGTTCCTCACCGTGTAAATAAGTTTGATTGAAAGAACCAGAAGCATTACCAGCACTATCTGTAGAGCCCCAACCCGTCTGATTACCTAATGAATCAAAAACTTCGATCTGACTATTTGCTTCTGCTTGCGCTGTAAAGTTTTGACCGTTTGCATCAAGTAAAATATTTTTAATTGGATCTGGTGCAATATCATCAAGTGGAGCATTTATTGAAACAGCTTCACTCACATTTCCGGCTTGGTCTTTAACTGTGACCGTGAATGCTTCTCCATGTAAATTGTTGCTACCTAAGTAAATAGTAAATGTACCGTCAGAGTTAATGGTGTTATTCCATATATTCACTAGCTGACCATTATGATCAAAAACCTGAATCGTAGTATTCAGTTCTGCTACACCCGTAAGATATGAACCATCTTCTGAGAAAACCAAATTGCTGGCTGGTGTAGGAGGAACTGTATCAGCAGTAATTACAGTATCGGGGCTTACTTGCCCACGAGCATCCTTAATTGATAAGAAAAACTGCTCACCATCAACAAGAGGACAGTCAAGCTGGAGTTTAAAATAACTTGATCCATTCCAGCCATTATCTTCACCGACTTTAATTTCAGCTACGACTTCACCTTTGGCATCTTTAACAATGAGAGTACTATTATTTTCAGCTTGCCCACTTATCACTCCGTCCGAAGTAAAGCTATCTACATAGGGAGCAAAAGCATAGTTAGGCGCCTGTATCTGCGCTGCTAAACTTACATTTCCATTTACATCGGTAGCCGTGACATAAACCGTCTCAGCATTAGTTAAAAACATACCAAGTTCTATCGAAAAACTTCCACTCTCATCAGTCCAGTTATTCCAGAACCATTTATTAAGAATGTTTCCTTGCCCATCTTTAACTAAAATTTCAGAGAAAGGTTCTGCATGGCCATAAACTAAATCACCAGCGTCATTGAAATTTAAATCTGTTGGAACAGGTGGAGGAGTCAGATCTACAATGATATTTTGCTCAGGACTCATTAACCCTTTATTATCAATAATTTGAATGGAAATTTTCTCTCCATCAATTAAAGGGCGGTTTACACTCAAGCTAAAATGACTAAATTCATTCCAACTATTGTCATCACCTATTGTAACCTTTCCTAATTCATTACCGTCAGCATCACGCACGATTACTGTACTATTATCTTCAGCAAACCCAGAAATTAAGCCTTCTTGTGTAATACGTTCAACATGTGGAATATAAGCAAAGTTTGGAACTTCAATTAGAGTTTCACTTGTATTTTGATTTTTATCTACTACTTGTACGGTAACCGACTCACCTTCTTTTAAAAATTGGAACACTTGTAAACTTGCAAAGCCTTGCTCATCGGTAAAACCTGTAGCAATTAAATTACCTTCTCCAGAAAATGCACGAATAAAGCTCTTAGGTTCATTAACATGTACTGATAAAGTTTCACCACTGATATCAAACTGTGGAGTTTCTAAAAATACTGCAGAAGTATAGTCTGCGGTAATATATTGTGGATGTCCTGAAATATTATCTTTATCTGTAGAAATAATAATTTGAGTGCCTTCCTCCAAAGGTTGGTCGAGAGACAAAGTAAATGGTCTGACTTCACCTAATGCCATTACACTAAAAGGCGTAATACCTGAACCCTCAAATGCAATGGAGTTAAACTCTTGTAGAATATTTCCATTCTGATCTTTTACAATAAAATGACTGCCTTCGGTCGCATAACCAGTGATCACACCTTCTGGACTAATTCTTGTAATACGAATAGCAGGAACTTCAGTAACTAGACCAATTGACGAATTTTCACTGCTGTAGCCATTATAATTAGCGACAGCATAAACTTCTTGATTAGTACTAATAGAAAGGTCTTGTAAAGTAAATTTACCTTCGTCATTAGTTATGGTACTTGCAAGCCAATCACCATTTTTATTGTAGATATCAACTTTACTTCCTTTATATGCACTACCTGAAATGATAGCTCCATCTATATTGTTGAAAGTTAGCGAATCTAGAGTTGGCGAATTCGGTATATGATCTACATTATAATTTTGGGTCTGTTTAATAATGGCTGTATTGCCAGCTTGATCAGTAAGACTAATATCAATTGATATATTAGTTTGCGATTCATCTGACCACAGAAACTCTGCTGGAATTTTACTAACCCATTCTTGGGTGACTTCATCAAAATGAAAGTTATAAACAACATTGTTTAATGTCGTATTTACTGATGTCAGTGAGCTATTTAAATCTGTTGGTAGATTATCTACGTCCAGTCTTATAGAAATAACCTGATCTTTTTCAACTAGGCTTATTGTATTGTCTTCAGTAATCGACTTTATAGTTACTGTGGTTGATTCAATATTTAAAGAGTTATCTATAATTACCTTTTCCACACCAGTTTCTGATGTGTTGCCTGCAAGATCTGTCACTATAGCTTTATAAAGGTAACTTCCATCAGCTAAATCTTTTTGATCAACTGCTGTCTCCTGCCAAGTTTTTCCTTCATCGGTAGAGAGTTCATAGTGGTCTAATAAAGCAGCTTCCTCTCCGATCACAATCGGTTGAGCTAGCTTCAAAGTAAAATTATTATCTTGCGTAATTTGATCTGTTGCTGAAACACCTGTATCAGTCAAATCAGATAAAATCAGTTCACCTGCTTGTGGTGCGGTAGTATCCACAACGACTTTTTGTATAGCGGTTTCTGATGTATTGCCTGCAACGTCGGTTACTATTGCTTTATATTGGTAAACACCATCAGCCGAATCTTTTTGATTTACTGTCGTTTCCTGCCATGTCTTTCCATCATCTTTCGATATCCAGTAAGTGATTTGGCTATTTACTTCTTGTCCGCTAATCTTTAAATCAAAAGTTTTATCTTGCGTAATCTGATCGGTTACCGAAACACCCGTATCACTTAAATCAGATATAGTCAGTTCACCTGCTTGCGGCGCTGTTGTATCCACAACGACTTTTTGTATAGCGGTTTCTGATGTATTGCCTGCAACGTCGGTTACTATTGCTTTATATTGGTA
>NZ_JAHPVG010000029.1:0-695 GCF_025514755.1 Acinetobacter sp. WU_MDCI_Abxc222 | reverse complement strand
GGATATCATGGTGATACCTATATCTTCTCGAAAGGCCATGGGCAGGACATCATTACTGACTACAGCGGTGGTTATGCCGGTGATGACATTATCAAGTTTACAGATGTGAAGTTTGAGGAAGTGAAGTTCCAGAAAGAAGGAACTGACCTGAAGCTATCTGGTTATAACGAAGGTGACGGGATTACGATCAAGGGCTTCTTTAATACTTATTACGACATTGAGAAGTTTACTTTCTCTGACCAGACCATCACCATGGACTATTTCCGCCAGAACGGATTGACCTTTGACGGTACGGATGCAGGTGAGACAATTACAACCTGGTCTTATAAGAGCGTTGTTAAGGCTGGTGCGGGAGACGATATCGTGACTGCTTCAGGCTATGACGATGTGCTTGACGGAGGCAGTGGCAATGACAAGCTGTATGGGGCAGCTGGTGTAGATATCCTGATCGGTGGTACAGGAAATGACAATCTGGAAGGCGGATATCATGGTGATACCTATATCTTCTCGAAAGGCCATGGGCAGGACATCATTACTGACTACAGCGGTGGTTATGCCGGTGATGACATTATCAAGTTTACAGATGTGAAGTTTGAGGAAGTGAAGTTCCAGAAAGAAGGAACTGACCTGAAGCTATCTGGTTATAACGAAGGTGACGGGATTACGATCAAGGGCTTCTTTAATACTTATTACGA
>NZ_JAHPVG010000028.1:0-722 GCF_025514755.1 Acinetobacter sp. WU_MDCI_Abxc222 | reverse complement strand
CAAAGTGAAGCAAGTACCCAGAACAATATTGATAACACTGAATCTCAGGCATTTCATCAACTCTGGCAAGTGAAAGCGTTGGTTGCCAGTATAAGCTTATGGATGCCTTTAGCACCTGTCTATGCGGGTATTGTAGCGGATAGTGCCGCAAATGCTGCGAATAGAGCTGTGATTGGAGCTGGTAAGAACTCAGCTGGTACAGTCGTTCCTGTCGTTAATATTCAAACTCCGAAAAATGGGATATCTCATAATATTTATAAACAGTTTGATGTACTGGCTGAAGGTGCAGTACTCAATAACAGCCGCCAAGGGGCTACGACACAAACAGTAGGAAACGTTGCAGCCAACCCGTTTTTAGCTACAGGTGAAGCACGAGTTATTTTAAATGAAGTAAATTCATCAGCCGCTTCACGCTTTGAAGGGAACTTGGAAGTTGCAGGACAAATGGCAGATGTAATTATTGCCAACCCGTCTGGTATTAGTATTAAAGGTGGTGGCTTTATTAATGCCAACAAGGCAATTTTCACCACAGGTAAACCTCAGTTAAATGCTGATGGCAGTATCAAGCAGTTTACGGTTGACCAAGGAAAAATTACGGTCTCAGCAAACCCTAATTCTAAATTTGGACTAGGCGGAAATAATAACGATGCAAATTATGTAGACCTCTATGCGCGTGCATTAGAACTTAGTGCTGAACTACGTGCCAAAAATGATATTCAGGT
>NZ_JAHPVG010000027.1:0-1980 GCF_025514755.1 Acinetobacter sp. WU_MDCI_Abxc222 | reverse complement strand
TGTAAAATAGTGTGATTATACGTACAATTCTGTCTATAAAATGTTAACTAAGAATTTTATAACTTCTTCCCTTATTCTTTTTGCGGGTTTTCACCAATATGTCTATGCGATTGAAGATGTTTCTTTGCCCAGCCAGGTGCTTCAAGATCAACGTTTAAAAGAGCTTAACCAGCAATTACAAGACCAGCTTGCTCAGCAAACTCCTTATGAAAATACAAAACCATTACAGGATTTTAAGCATTTAGTTGTTGAAGAAAGCCCATGTGTAACGGTTAAAGAAATTAGTCTTATCCCTTTAAATGGTCAGCCGCAGTCTGACTTACAGCAATTTAACTTTGTGGTTAAAGCTATAAAAAAACACCCACAGAATGTTTTGGGTAAATGTATTGGAACCCAAAGTTTACATAACATTGTCAACTATGCCCAAAATGAACTTCTAAAAAAAGGTTTTATTACCAGTCAAATTGTCGTGAGTCCGCAAGACTTAAATCAGGGGAATCTAAACCTGAGTATACAAATCGGACGCTTGGATAAGATTATTATACAAGAAGGGAAAATCTCCTCATTACAGCTTAAGACAGGGTTGCCCTTTAAAGCGGGCGACATTGTGAACCTAAAAAGGCTCGATCAGGGGCTGGAAAATCTAAAACGTGTCTATGCGGTAGATATGCAAATTACTCCCGCAACTGCTCAAGATAAAGAATTAACGGGCTATAGTGATTTAATACTCAAACTTCAATCACTACAAAAAGTTAATTTCAATTTAAGCGTAGATGATTCGGGTAATCAGGACACTGGTATCCATATGGGAAATATGGGGTTAGGTGTCAATAACCCATTTCATTTAAATGATATTTTATCGCTAAACGTGGGTCATTCTTTAGATGACTTCCATGAGGACTTAAACCGAAGTTACTTTATTAATTATCAGTTACCTGTTGGCTACTATGATTTAGGTCTTAGCTACAATGATTATCAATATAGTCAAAGAAGGATAGTATCTAAAGATTATCCTATTATTTATCATGGTAATAGCCAACAAGCCAATCTAAACCTATCTCGAGTTATTAGCCGTAGCGGGCAACATAAAACCAGCGTATATGGCAAGCTTTATCATAAAGAAAGCCAAAGCTTCATGAATGATATTGAGGTTGAAGTATTACATCGTAAAACTTCAGGCTGGAATCTAGGTTTTCAACACCGCCAATATTTAGGAAATGCAGTACTAGATGGCAGCATCGATTACCGTCGTGGCATGGGGGTGGAAGCCCGAACTGCGGCAGAAGAAAAGATTATCGATGTCAATGGAAACCATCTTCCTGTCGAAGGTTACTCCCGTGCTCCGCTTTTAAGTGCTGATTTACGCTTTAGCACACCATTCCTTTTGCTCGAAAAACCTGCCCAATACCGCCTTAACTGGCGTGGACAATATGCACCGAAAATTTTAGTACCGAATGACCGCTTTTATATTGGTGGTCGCTATAGCGTGCGTGGTTTTGATGGTGAGCTCATGCTTTCCGGAGATAACGGCCAGTATCTACAGCAAGAAATCAGCTTGAATGCACCAATTCCAAATACCCAGTTTTACATGGCAGTCGATCAGGGCTGGGTTAATGGGCGTAATAGCATACCGGGTCAGCGTTATTTACTCGGAAGTGTTTTAGGTCTACGCACTTATCAAAATAGTTTTTATCTGGATGCCTTTACTGGTCGGGGGCTGATTGCACCTGACAGCATAAAAAAAGACTGGGTTACCGGTTTTAGTATCAACCTTTCTTATTAATTTACTTTAGAAAAGACTTTATTCATGAACAAGAATAGTTATCGCATTATTTATAGCAAAGCACGTCAAATGTTTGTGGCCGTGGCTGAAAATGTACGAAGCCAAACCAAGACTTCTGGTCAAAGTGAAGCAAGTACCCAGAACAATATTGATAACACTGAATCTCAGGCATTTCATCAACTCTGGCAAGTGAAAGC
>NZ_JAHPVG010000026.1:0-2018 GCF_025514755.1 Acinetobacter sp. WU_MDCI_Abxc222 | reverse complement strand
ATCATTAAGAGAATTGAAGAACAACTTGTGTGGATTTTTACTGATTGATTAATCGAAATAATTTTCATTGATTGATTGGTTTAAATTACTCGAAGTTTATTTGAGCGAAATTTAAGTCAGTAATTGATGAGCCAGAATTGGCACCTTGTCTATAATAAGGTGCAAAATGATTTTAACTGAAGAGTTTGATCATGGCTCAGATTGAACGCTGGCGGCAGGCTTAACACATGCAAGTCGAGCGGAGAGAGGTAGCTTGCTACTGATCTTAGCGGCGGACGGGTGAGTAATGCTTAGGAATCTGCCTATTAGTGGGGGACAACATTTCGAAAGGAATGCTAATACCGCATACGTCCTACGGGAGAAAGCAGGGGATCTTCGGACCTTGCGCTAATAGATGAGCCTAAGTCGGATTAGCTAGTTGGTGGGGTAAAGGCCTACCAAGGCGACGATCTGTAGCGGGTCTGAGAGGATGATCCGCCACACTGGGACTGAGACACGGCCCAGACTCCTACGGGAGGCAGCAGTGGGGAATATTGGACAATGGGCGCAAGCCTGATCCAGCCATGCCGCGTGTGTGAAGAAGGCCTTATGGTTGTAAAGCACTTTAAGCGAGGAGGAGGCTACTTTAGATAATACCTAGAGATAGTGGACGTTACTCGCAGAATAAGCACCGGCTAACTCTGTGCCAGCAGCCGCGGTAATACAGAGGGTGCAAGCGTTAATCGGATTTACTGGGCGTAAAGCGCGCGTAGGCGGCTAATTAAGTCAAATGTGAAATCCCCGAGCTTAACTTGGGAATTGCATTCGATACTGGTTAGCTAGAGTGTGGGAGAGGATGGTAGAATTCCAGGTGTAGCGGTGAAATGCGTAGAGATCTGGAGGAATACCGATGGCGAAGGCAGCCATCTGGCCTAACACTGACGCTGAGGTGCGAAAGCATGGGGAGCAAACAGGATTAGATACCCTGGTAGTCCATGCCGTAAACGATGTCTACTAGCCGTTGGGGCCTTTGAGGCTTTAGTGGCGCAGCTAACGCGATAAGTAGACCGCCTGGGGAGTACGGTCGCAAGACTAAAACTCAAATGAATTGACGGGGGCCCGCACAAGCGGTGGAGCATGTGGTTTAATTCGATGCAACGCGAAGAACCTTACCTGGCCTTGACATAGTAAGAACTTTCCAGAGATGGATTGGTGCCTTCGGGAACTTACATACAGGTGCTGCATGGCTGTCGTCAGCTCGTGTCGTGAGATGTTGGGTTAAGTCCCGCAACGAGCGCAACCCTTTTCCTTATTTGCCAGCGAGTAATGTCGGGAACTTTAAGGATACTGCCAGTGACAAACTGGAGGAAGGCGGGGACGACGTCAAGTCATCATGGCCCTTACGGCCAGGGCTACACACGTGCTACAATGGTCGGTACAAAGGGTTGCTACCTAGCGATAGGATGCTAATCTCAAAAAGCCGATCGTAGTCCGGATTGGAGTCTGCAACTCGACTCCATGAAGTCGGAATCGCTAGTAATCGCGGATCAGAATGCCGCGGTGAATACGTTCCCGGGCCTTGTACACACCGCCCGTCACACCATGGGAGTTTGTTGCACCAGAAGTAGCTAGCCTAACTGCAAAGAGGGCGGTTACCACGGTGTGGCCGATGACTGGGGTGAAGTCGTAACAAGGTAGCCGTAGGGGAACCTGCGGCTGGATCACCTCCTTAACGAAAGATTGACGATTGGTAAGAATCCACAACAAGTTGTTCTTCATAGATGTATCTGAGGGTCTGTAGCTCAGTTGGTTAGAGCACACGCTTGATAAGCGTGGGGTCACAAGTTCAAGTCTTGTCAGACCCACCATGACTTTGACTGGTTGAAGTTATAGATAAAAGATACATGACTGATGATGTAAGCTGGGGACTTAGCTTAGTTGGTAGAGCGCCTGCTTTGCACGCAGGAGGTCAGGAGTTCGACTCTCCTAGTCTCCACCAGAACTTAAGAGAAGTTCGGATTACAGAAATTAGTAAATAG
>NZ_JAHPVG010000025.1:0-2081 GCF_025514755.1 Acinetobacter sp. WU_MDCI_Abxc222 | reverse complement strand
GTTTTAGAAACAAGTTCAATATCACCCACCGCTTTTAAACTATAAACTTTTGGGTCAATGGTTAAGTTAGAATTGGTTTGAATAGTTAGGTCACCATTTAAACTATTTAACTTTGTATCATTCTTGAGTAAATCACTTCCGACCGCATTTAAGTTCAATCCAGTCTGACCTAAAATAAAACCGCCCGCCTCTAATAGAACAGCTCCACCTGTTAAATTTGTATTTTGTAATACTTGGTTTCCTGTAGCCGTTACAGAGGTCACGCCCTTAGATGTTAAGTTAGTGACTTTATCCGCAATCCATTTGGTCGCTGGCGTATACTCAGCATTGCTATAAACCGTACGACCAGAGCTTACTGCCAGATGCTGGTCTGAAGTAGCATTCACACCCTGTAAAGTCAGTAAATCTTTTGCATAAAGTTCGGTATTACCTTTTGATGTTAATACGCTGTCGATAATTGTACTCATGCCTGCTCTACTATTGATCGCAAGTTTACCAACCGTAGAGCTGAGGTCTGTATTTTGGATTTTAATATCAGATTTGCTATTTTCTATCGAAACGGTTTGTCCATTTAGAACATTATTTATCGTTTTAAATCGGCCCGTATCCCCAGTAACAACTACATCTGTATTCGCCTTTAGATTGATTCCATTATTACTCGAAACTAATATATCGCCCTGACTCGCATTAACTTGTACCGATTGCAAGTTAACGGTGCCATCACCAATCGAGCCAAGTGTCACCCCTTTTAAACCACTAATAACGGACTGATCAGTTGTTAATTCACCTTTATCAGCTGAAGGCATCGCCTTGCTTGTCTGGGTCGAGTTTAAATTTATATTTTTTTTCGCGAGTATAGAAATCTTTCCAGCCGAAGATGTGGCCTTTAAGCTATTTGCAGTAACTCCTCCAGCAAGTGCGGTTAAATTAATATCACCTTGAGCCTTGAGTGCCTGATTTAAAACAAGATCAGCAATTTCAGAACTCACATCAATATTCTTTTGTGAAGTCAGTGCACTATTGAGTGTTATTTGATTGGCATGAAGTTGAATGCTGTCTTTATTCGAGATTTCTTTTGCCGTAACGGTTAAATTATTGGCTGCATCCAGCTGAACCATGCCCGTAATAAGTGGAAGTGCCTTGTCAGCATTATTCCAGACCAGATCACGTCCACTGTAGGCTTTAATGTTTTTGACGCGTGTTGCAGCATTTTCAAGTGAAAATCCAAGATTCTTTAGGTTTAGATCTCCTGAACTATAGAGGTTGAGATCTTTACCCGCATAAATCGTTCCACCTTGGAGATCAATGATATTTTGGGTATTAGCCGAATTTGCTTGTAAGTTGATTGTACCTAATGATGCCTGTATATGGTTCTCTGTAAGTGATAACTTACCATTACTTAAAACATTTAAATCTTTGGCAGCAATCAGTTTTGCGCCTTTGGCTGCAACCAAGTCTTTTTGTACTTGTATGGTTGCTGTACCACGGTTACTTTTGAGTTCTGACCCAGCGGCAAGATTGATATTCGCTGCATCAATATAGACATCTCCACCTTGTGAGTCATCCATAATGCGGGTATCAGCAGCCAGATTGATATTACCTTTGGCATTAACGATCAAAGGTGATGAAGCCAGGCTGCCGTTATTAATAATAATTTCTTTAGCATTTACATTCAGGTTATTACCCGAATCGATATTTAGCATGCTATTACTGTTAATACTGCCTGATGAGTTGATATCGGCAGTTGCACCAGTACCCGTTGTTTGTATATTCACTAAACCTTGGGTTTTACTGGTCGAACTGATTGTGCCACTGTGTTCAATTTTTCCGGCACTGGTAATCACCAGATTGTTGACTGCCTGAATAGTCCCTGCGTTAGTCACGCCCAAACCTTTTTCAGTTCCCATCAAATAGATGTTGTTGGCATACATGCCACCCAGCGCTTTAACATCCACAGCCAATGTCGGTGCGGTTCCAGTACCAGTTTTAGCAGTAACATCCTGTAAATCTGCACTGACATTATTTGCCCCGGCAATCACCTGAATATCATTTTTGGCACGTAGTTCAGCACTAAGTTCTAA
>NZ_JAHPVG010000024.1:0-3039 GCF_025514755.1 Acinetobacter sp. WU_MDCI_Abxc222 | reverse complement strand
AACTGAAATGTTGAAGTTACTAACTTGTAGGTAACATCGACTGTTTGGGGTTGTATAGTCAAGTAATTAAGTGCATGTGGTGGATGCCTTGGCAGTCAGAGGCGATGAAAGACGTGATAGCCTGCGAAAAGCTCCGGGGAGGCGGCAAATATCCTTTGATCCGGAGATTTCTGAATGGGGGAACCCACCTACTTTAAGGTAGGTATTGCAACATGAATACATAGTGTTGCAAGGCGAACGAGGGGAAGTGAAACATCTCAGTACCCTTAGGAAAAGAAATCAATTGAGATTCCCTCAGTAGCGGCGAGCGAACGGGGATCAGCCCATTAAGTTATGTGTGTTTTAGTGGAACGCTCTGGGAAGTGCGAACGTAGAGGGTGATATTCCCGTACACGAAAGGGCACACATAATGATGACGAGTAGGGCGAGGCACGTGAAACCTTGTCTGAATATGGGGGGACCATCCTCCAAGGCTAAATACTCCTGACTGACCGATAGTGAACCAGTACCGTGAGGGAAAGGCGAAAAGAACCCCTGTGAGGGGAGTGAAATAGATCCTGAAACCGCATGCATACAAGCAGTGGGAGCACCTTCGTGGTGTGACTGCGTACCTTTTGTATAATGGGTCAGCGACTTATATTCAGTAGCGAGGTTAACCGTATAGGGGAGCCGTAGAGAAATCGAGTCTTAATAGGGCGTTTAGTTGCTGGGTATAGACCCGAAACCAGGCGATCTATCCATGAGCAGGTTGAAGGTTGGGTAACACTAACTGGAGGACCGAACCCACTGTCGTTGAAAAGCCAGGGGATGACTTGTGGATAGGGGTGAAAGGCTAATCAAGCCTGGTGATAGCTGGTTCTCCCCGAAAGCTATTTAGGTAGCGCCTCGGACGAATACCATAGGGGGTAGAGCACTGTTTCGGCTAGGGGGTCATCCCGACTTACCAAACCGATGCAAACTCCGAATACCTATGAGTACTATCCGGGAGACAGACTGCGGGTGCTAACGTCCGTAGTCAAGAGGAAAACAATCCAGACCGCCAGCTAAGGCCCCAAAATCATAGTTAAGTGGGAAACGATGTGGGAAGGCATAGACAGCTAGGAGGTTGGCTTAGAAGCAGCCACCCTTTAAAGAAAGCGTAATAGCTCACTAGTCGAGTCGGCCTGCGCGGAAGATGTAACGGGGCTAAAACTATGTGCCGAAGCTGCGGATTTGACATTAGTCAAGTGGTAGGGGAGCGTTCTGTAAGCCGATGAAGGTGTATTGAGAAGTATGCTGGAGGTATCAGAAGTGCGAATGCTGACGTGAGTAACGACAAAACGGGTGAAAAACCCGTTCGCCGAAAGACCAAGGGTTCCAGTCCAACGTTAATCGGGGCTGGGTGAGTCGACCCCTAAGGCGAGGCCGAAAGGCGTAGTCGATGGGAAATTGGTTAATATTCCAATACTTCTGTGTAATGCGATGAGAGGACGGAGAAGGTTAAGTCAGCCTGGCGTTGGTTGTCCAGGTGGAAGGATGTAGGTATGTATCTTAGGCAAATCCGGGGTACTCTATACTGAGATCCGATAGCAAGCTGTACTTGTACAGTGAAGTGGCTGATACCATGCTTCCAGGAAAAGTCTCTAAGCTTCAGTTACACAGGAATCGTACCCGAAACCGACACAGGTGGTCAGGTCGAGTAGACCAAGGCGCTTGAGAGAACTCTGCTGAAGGAACTAGGCAAAATGGTACCGTAACTTCGGGAGAAGGTACGCTGTTGTTGGTGATGGAACTTGCTTCCTGAGCTGACGACAGCCGCAGAAACCAGGCCGCTGCAACTGTTTATTAAAAACATAGCACTCTGCAAACACGAAAGTGGACGTATAGGGTGTGATGCCTGCCCGGTGCTGGAAGGTTAATTGATGGGGTTAGCGTAAGCGAAGCTCTTGATCGAAGCCCCAGTAAACGGCGGCCGTAACTATAACGGTCCTAAGGTAGCGAAATTCCTTGTCGGGTAAGTTCCGACCTGCACGAATGGCATAATGATGGCGGCGCTGTCTCCAGCAGAGGCTCAGTGAAATCGAAATCGCTGTGAAGATGCAGTGTACCCGCGGCTAGACGGAAAGACCCCGTGAACCTTTACTGCAGCTTGACACTGAACTTTGACCTTACTTGTGTAGGATAGGTGGGAGGCTTTGAAGTTGGAACGCTAGTTCCAATGGAGCCGTCCTTGAAATACCACCCTGGTAATGTTGAGGTTCTAACTCTGTCCCGTTATCCGGGACGAGGACCGTGTCTGGTGGGTAGTTTGACTGGGGCGGTCTCCTCCTAAAGAGTAACGGAGGAGTACGAAGGTGCGCTCAGCGTGGTCGGAAATCACGCGTAGAGTATAAAGGCAAAAGCGCGCTTAACTGCGAGACCCACAAGTCGAGCAGGTACGAAAGTAGGTCTTAGTGATCCGGTGGTTCTGTATGGAAGGGCCATCGCTCAACGGATAAAAGGTACTCTGGGGATAACAGGCTGATACCGCCCAAGAGTTCATATCGACGGCGGTGTTTGGCACCTCGATGTCGGCTCATCTCATCCTGGGGCTGAAGCAGGTCCCAAGGGTATGGCTGTTCGCCATTTAAAGAGGTACGCGAGCTGGGTTTAGAACGTCGTGAGACAGTTCGGTCCCTATCTACCGTGGGCGCTGGAAATTTGAGAGGATCTGCTCCTAGTACGAGAGGACCAGAGTGGACGAACCTCTGGTGTACCGGTTGTGACGCCAGTCGCATCGCCGGGTAGCTATGTTCGGAAGGGATAACCGCTGAAAGCATCTAAGCGGGAAGCCTACCTCAAGATAAGATTTCCCTAGGAATTTATTCCTCTAAAGAGCCGTTCGAGACTAGGACGTTGATAGGTTGGATGTGGAAGCATAGTGATATGTGAAGCTGACCAATACTAATTGCTCGTGAGGCTTGACTATACAACACCCAAGCAGTTGTATATGAAGCATCAATCGATTCATAAACATGCAAAGCAACTTGATTTAGTTGAATGCTTAGTTAAAATGAACAA
>NZ_JAHPVG010000023.1:0-22243 GCF_025514755.1 Acinetobacter sp. WU_MDCI_Abxc222 | reverse complement strand
AATCAATCAATGAAAATTATTTCGATTAATCAATCAGTAAAAATCCACACAAGTTGTTCTTCAATTCTCTTAATGATCTTCTTCCTGGTTCGTCACCAGCAAGCTAGGTCGGCTATATTACTCTTAATCTCTTAAAAGTCAACAGGTAATTTCGATATTTTTAAAACTCATTCTCAAAACCAACTTAACATCAAATTCATCACTTAAAGTAATCAACTTAATCACAAGTAACTGTTTTTCAACAAGTTTCTATCTGCATCACCGCCGATGGATGTGCATTATAGACCATTACATTCCCTTTGCAATACCTTTTTTAATATTAGTGCAACAACAGGTTACTTTCTAATCAAAAGTGGTAAAAATAGTCATTTTTTATATAAACATGGTTGTAAAAGCATCAATTTATCTAAAATTTTCTCGTCTTGATTCTTTTCTTGCCATCTAAGTGGACGACAATCAATATATTCACAGTATCCACCCTCTCCTTGCAGACACTGTTCATTCCAGCTTAATTGATATTGAAAGCTTCCCACATATCCAGCCGCCAACCCAAACTTATAATCACCACGACTTTGTGCATAAAGTTCAAAGATTATTTTTCCATTTTTCTCACATTGCCAAGAAAACTCCCTAGGCAAGTACATCTCTTTACCATTTGGTGTTTTAACCTTTGGATAAACTCTGTGGATATGTAAATTTACGTCTTCTGTAAAACTTTCAACAGGCTTTCCAAATTCTTGAATATCTAATCTTGAACATAGGATGATATTCCACTGATTTCTTATTTGTAAGAATGTAAGCTGCGTAGTTTCATTTAAGTTAATAATTTGGCACGTATAGAAACATAAAGATAAGAACGGCAAATGCAAAGCTCGCGCGTGTTTAAATCGCCCCAACCCTTCAATTTGATATTTCTGTCCTTTATAAAAAATTTCACCTTCACATACGCATAGTGTTGACCAATAGTCAGAAACACCCCACTGCAAAGCAGAGGCATTAGATATATTTTCTGAAATCTGAATCGTAAGATCACATCCCATTTCTGGATCTAATCGCTGAAGGCGAATCATGGGAATTTGCCATTGAATCAGATCAGTTTTATCAAATTGATATAGCGTCGAATCAAACTGACATTGGCGTCGAATAGAATATGTTTTTAAATGTCCCACACTATGTTGGCTATTACTTACAAGCACTGTTGCAGTGTCGATAGCTGAAGTTGTAATGCTGTGAGCGTTATAACACAGAGGAATACGTGGCTGTCCCACTAAACTAATGTAATTAAAATAACGAAGTGGGGTTGGTAAATTTGGAAGGATCAAGCCTTGATAAACAATTTTAAAAAAGCCACGAGAAGGTTGATAAACAACCCCCTCTTTACCATTAGGGCCCAGCTGCTGTAATTGATTAATTTCACTTATCAACTTAGGCATACTGAACCTCTTCTATTTTATGTTTTTAGTGTTTCATTACTCTTGCGTGCAAATAAAGTCGTAACAAAACCAGATAGAGCATAGATAATTGAAACTGTCAAAATGCCCATTGGAATATTATAAGTGATTGCAGCAAAAATCAGTACTACTGGCAACATAACTACAAAAGGAACGCGTTTACGATCCATCTGCTTGAAAGAATAATATTTAATATTGGAAATCATGAGTAATCCCACAATTACCATAAGAACAGCATTAATAGTTTGAATCGCAATATCACGTAAATCAAAAATGAAAGGATAATCGCGAGCAACCCAGACGAGTGAAATAATGATAATAGCAGCGAGTGGACTTGCAATGCCGATAAAATAACGCTTATCAACAACGCCAATTTGCACATTAAAACGCGCTAGTCGGAAGGCTGCGCAGGCTGTATAAACAAAACAACAAGCCAAACCAATACGGCCTAAATCATGCAAACTCCAGCTATACATCAGCATTGCTGGGGCCACACCAAAAGCTAACAAGTCTGAAAGAGAATCATATTGTTCGCCAAAAGCGCTTTGTGCGCCAATTGCTCGAGCAACTCGACCATCTAAGCCATCTAATAGCGCTGCAATAAAAATAGCATAGATCGCTTGATTAAAATCCCCATTCATACTTGCAATGATGGAATAGAAACCGGACAACAGAGCAGCGGTTGTAATTAAGTTAGGCCAAAGATAAATACCTCGGCGCTTCACTTTTTGTCCTTCCGGATTATCTTCTTCTTCAACCACTTCAAATGTAATCCCATCAAATGAATGTTCATTGTGAGTTAAATCTTGCTCTGGTTTAGGCGCATTTGTCATTATTTTCTATTCCAAACATGTGCATTGATTTAAGTTAACTGTTACTCACCTACCAACCAGCGAACAGCAGCATGACCACCCGTTTCTTGCATACGAAGATGCGGGAATAACCACTGTAGTGCTTGGTCTGCTTGTTCAGAAAACTGCCAAGGCGGGTTAATCACTAATAAGCCACAACCATTTAGACCTACAGGGGTGTCATCTGGCCATACACAAATTTCACAAACTAACTGACGGCGAATACCCGTTTTAAACATTTTCTTTTCAAAACGTTCAATCATCGCTCGGTCTTTGATTGGATACCAAACTGCAAAAACGCCCGTTGGCCATTTTTTATAAGCTTGTTGTAAAAGTTCAACTAATTGCGGAAAGTCTTTACGTTCTAATTCGTAAGGAGGGTCGATCATAACCAGACCGCGCTTTTCTTTTGGCGGAATTACACCGAGCAAGCCTTCATATGCATCACGCTCATGTAAACCTGCACGTTTATCACGAATGTTATGGCGTAATTCCTGAAATACATCGCGCTGCATTTCAAATATAGTCGCCTTGTCAATTTCACGCATGCCTTGCAAAGCAAACCAAGGAGAACCTGGATAACTCCCCTTACCTTCTTCAGAACGCAATTGTTCTACTAACTTCAAATATTGCTGGATTGCTTCAGGTGCCTGACGCTTTTCCATATCAGATAGTTGAACTAGACGATGAATGCCTGTGAGAAACTCTCCAGACTTTTGTGCAGGTGCCAGAGATAAATCATATTTGCCTGCCCCTCCATGCGTATCGATATAACGATAAGGTTTATCTTTAGCATTTAAACGGTTGAGCAGCTGTAGCAAAAGCACATGCTTCATAACATCTGCAAAGTTGCCCGCATGGAAATGGTGACGGTAATTCATGTTGACTTTAATTCCTCAATTCAACAAATAGTTTAACATGAAAAAAATATTCTTTCGTAAGGTTGTGATCATCTAAAATAGAGCTGCTTGATATTTTTACGATCTACTCGAGGTTATATGCACTCTCATTCACTTCCTGATTCATGGAATTTGGATCAAATTTTAGATGATTTAAATGCGCATGGCTTTGCCATTATAAATCAAGCATATCCAGATCAATATCGCGCACAGGTTTCTCAAGAATGTAGCCATCATATGGATGAGTTTAGAGAAGCAGGCATTCAAAACGGCGTTGTAAGTAATATTCGTAGTGACCATATTCTCTGGATTAATGATCAACTCCCTATTGCTCAGCAACATATTGAAACCTTAACTTTATTTTCACAAAGTCTAAATCAAGCATTCTATTTAGGGATTAAAGAGGTTGAAGCTCATTTTGCTCGTTATAATTTGGGTGAATTTTATGCTTTACATCGAGACAATCCTCAACAAAAAAATGATCGTATTATCTCAACTGTCTATTATCTACATTCAGAATGGCAAGAAGATTGGGGGGGACAATTGCGACTACAAGATAAAAATGAGAAATGGCATGTTGTTAATCCCGAACCCAATCGACTGGTAATATTTCAAAGTGATTTATTACATGAAGTATTAATTTCAAAACAACAAAGGCTATCTATTACGGCTTGGCTTCGTAGTGGAAATTCTATTTGGGTTTAAAGGTTACTCTTTAAATTTGATAAATGAACCCGATATAAAAGCTATTGATTAAAAAAGGTGATGGCGATGTCTATTGAAAGTAAAACAATTGTGAACCGAATTGGTGAAACAGACCAACTTTATTTGACTGAAAATACGCCTGAGCTTGCTTTAGAGCGTGCTGAGTTACGCATGCAACTTGTAATATTAAGTCGTGTTCGCCAAGAACAGCTACATTTTCTACAAGAAGCTATTGTTTTGCTTGAACAAGCTCGGATGGAATATGAAGAAATGCCATTGAGCTTATATCTTAATTTGTCTTTACACTTAGCCAAAGCGTATATGCTTTATTTTGAACTAAATAAAGAAAAACGTTTTGCGTTGATTACTCAACAAATTTTGAAGCCATTAGCACATCATGAACATGCTGATATCTATTTCTTCTTAGCATATGCATCAGCAGCACGACAAGAGTCAGCATTGACACGACATTGGTTAACTAAATATTTATCAACGTCTACATGTGATCTTGAGTTACTTCATGGCCAACCTGTATTTGACCTTGTACGTCATGAGCCATGGTATAAAGATCAATTAAAAGTAAAGACACATTAAACTCTTAATGTAATAAAGCCTGTTTTACGCATTACGTGTAAAACAGGCTTTATTTTTATGAAATTATTTTTTTACACTGTCTTCATGCAGTTGCTCATTAAGCTCATCAATAACCACAATCCACTCATCATCTTTTTCCCAATGACTTTTTAAAAAATCACTTTGGCCCTTTGACCAAAAAGAAGCTTCATGTAATTTCTGTTCGGCTGGTATTTGATGTGTCTTAATAAAATTTTCGATACTTGCTTCATCAGAATCTAAACCCAACTGATCAAATAAAAGCTCTAAAGTAGGTTGCTGCTCAAACATTGTTATTCTCCTATAACTTCTTTTAAATCATCTATTAACTAATCTATCAATAAAACGTTTTTACTTGCATGATAGTGTCTATATTTTCTTGTTGCTTTTTGTGTTTCCCTTCTAATGATTTAATAAAAAAGCACTCTATAAAAGAGTGCTTTTTTACATTTATATATCAGATAAATTATTTCAACATGTCAGCAATTGCAGCACGTTCTTCTTCAAGTTCATTCAACGTAACGTTAATACGTTCACGGCTGAATTCGTCAATTTCTAAACCTTGAACGATTTTATATTCACCGTTTTCAGTCGTTACAGGGAAACCAAACATTACGCCTTCAGGAATACCATAAGAACCATCAGATGGAATACCCATAGTTACCCATTTGCCGTTTGTGCCAAGTGCCCAATCACGCATATGATCAATTGCAGCGTTAGCAGCAGAAGCAGCAGAAGACAAACCACGTGCTTCGATGATCGCAGCACCACGTTTACCAACAGTTGGAAGGAACACATCTTTATTCCAAGCAGCATCGTTGATTTTGTCTTTTAAGCTTTCGCCATTTGCAGTTGCAAAACGGTAGTCAGCATACATTGTTGGAGAGTGGTTACCCCAAACTGTCATTGTTTCGATATCAGAAACTGCAACGCCAGCTTTTTGAGCAAGTTGAGTTAACGCACGGTTGTGGTCAAGACGCAACATTGCTGTGAAATTTTTCGCAGGAAGATCTGGAGCAGATTTCATTGCGATGTAAGCGTTAGTGTTTGCAGGGTTACCTACAACTAACACTTTAACGTCACGGCTAGCAACTTCGTTTAATGCTTGACCTTGGCCGATGAAAATTTCACCGTTAACTTTCAACAAGTCAGCACGTTCCATACCAGGACCACGTGGACGAGAACCTACCAATAAAGCGTAGTCAGCATCTTTAAATGCAACTTTCGGATCATCAGTCCCGATCATGCCAGCCAATAAAGGGAAAGCACAGTCATCAAGTTCCATCATTACGCCTTTAAGCGCTTGTTGTGCTTTTTCAACTGGAACTTCAAGCAATTGTAAAATAACAGGTTGATCTTTACCTAACATTTCACCGCTTGCGATACGGAATAATAAGCTGTAACCAATTTGACCTGCAGCGCCAGTCACGGCAACACGAACGGGTTGCTTCATGTAATTGTCTCCAATGAGTGTCCTTAATCGGGCTAAATAGGAATTCCATCTAACCAAATCATCATAAACGGCAAAGATTGTACTCTAAAGATTTGGCAGATGCATGTAAAAGCGACCCGTTTTCACCAAAAGTCTGATAGAAAATACAAATTAATCTCCACTAATAGATTCAATGTATGATGAGCATTTCCTTACGAAATGTTCGTAATCTTTAATAACTACCTTTAATCATGATTTCACCAGGGCAATTCGATACGACATGATTTGCACATTGTTTATATTGCCCCTTTACCGTGTAACAAACTTTCACTTCTGTTAAGACCACATCCGAACGCGATAGTTGACAACTAAAACGGATACCATTTTGGGGCAAGCTAGGATTAAGGCGAACAAATTGTTGTCTTAATGCGGATTGTTGTATTTCAACATTTGTTGAACTTGTGAGACTAGCCGGAATTTTTAAACGTTCAGCAAAGTTAATAACCGTACGAAAATATTGGCTCGCATTCATAGGAACACACCCCCCTACATTTTTCCATAACTGCACACGAGCATTATTATCGGGCATAACCCGAGCAACGACTTTAGCTTGTAATGGAGAGAGAGTGGCCGAACTTTCTGTGGAACAATCAGTTTTAGTTGTTTCAGGCATAAGACCTGTAATTGTCAGTGAATATCCTTCAAGACATTTACGTTGTTTTTGTTTAGAGGGATCTAATGCACATGCAGCTGGTGTCATTTGTACATGCATAACATATCCCTGTAAATTAACAGTTTCGGCATGTAAAACGGAACTCATCAATCCTCCCCCTGCACAGATTATCCACCATGCAAGTTGTAAAATTGAACGAAGTTCCAAATATCTATATTTCATTTAATTAAAACTTGAATATGCCAATTAAAAGAAGATCCATCATCAACCACCTTAACGTTAAGGCGACGTACGCATTGGAATGACTTTCATACGTTGCGATAAGGACTGGGCTCCTTGACCCAATATTACGCCGTAATGTGTTGCATTCGTCATAACATGCTTGACATAGTCTCTGGTTTCTAACAATGGAATTGTCTCAGTATATTGGTCAGCCGAAATTGATTGATAGTCCGGTTGCCAACGTCTAGCCCGATTAGGCCCCGCATTATAACCTGCTGTTGCCAAAACAGGGTTATTGCTTAATTGTCCCTGAATCATCGACAAATAAAATGTTCCATATCGAATATTGGTATTCATTTCACTCAATGCAGCGGGATTATAAGTTTCACCCATTTGACGTGCAATCAACTTCGCTGTATCAGGCATAATTTGCATAAGACCACCCGCTCCAACGTGAGAACGTGCAGAAGTAACAAACCGACTTTCTTGACGCATTAAACCATAAGCCCATGCCGGATCAATTCCTGCATTGTAACTATGACTTACGACATTAGTCTTATGGGGAGTCACAAAGCGGTAAGTATCATTATGCTTATTTGTTGTACGATCTGCTGCATAGATTGCACGGTCATACCATCCCATGTCATGGGCACGCTTTGCTGCAGCTAAAAGTAAACCGTCATCATGCTGAAGATAAGCTTGGCGAACTGCCCAATTCCACTCTCGATTCGTATAAGTTGGATTTGCATTAATACGTCTTAAAGTAAAAGCACGATTAAAGTGAATATTCTGATCTAAACGTCTTAAATCACTTGCTGTCGGCTGATCATCATAAGGTTGATGGTTATAACGCTCACCTAAACGATCTTTTGCTAAAAGATTATGATAGTCATCACCAGCCTGAGCCAGTTTTCTATAAATTTGTTGTGCGGTTGCTTTAGAAGCACTATCGCCACGCTGTTCTGACGCGCGAGCAAGCCAATATTGCCAACGGTCTTCTTGTTTTTGGGTTACCGTCATACTATCAATAGCACGAATTAAACTTTCCCACGCACCAAATCTAATCGCCTGACGCGCATAAATTTCGGCTTCTTCCGGACTTAATGGGTAGCCATAACTTGCATCAAAGTATTGTAGAACTTCACGATTAAAATTATTTTTCATTACCGTAGTACCACCAATATAGGCTACCGTACGATATAAATATTTTTGTACATTTTGTGGCGTACCTTGGGCGACACGCTGCACATTTGAAAAAGCATTACTTAAGTCATTATTAGCTAAACGCCCTAAAGCAAAAATCAAATAAGCATAATCTGCATCATTTGTCTTAGGTGCACTCCACAAATAATTAAGTGGGTTGGCCTGAATTTGGTTAAGCTGAGCCAAAGACAAATTCAAACCCAGAGTCTGTGCTGTCGCAAGTGCCTGTCCAGACAGACCTGAACGTAACTGTACCCAGAGACGCTGTTGCTTATCTTGTGCGCTCATTAAAGGACTAGATAACATCATGCGCCCTAAACCGATACATGATTCTGGTTGGGATTCAGTTGCTAACCATACATCTTTATATTCAGCAAAAACTAACGCATCGCCGCTTTTCGCCCGCACTTGTGCTAAAGCACAATTTTCGGCTTGGTCAGGATTGGTAACATAAGATAAAACCGGTTGTGCAGATGCAAAGTCAGCTTGTTTAACTTTTTCTTCAACATAGTCGGCCGCTAATTTTTCAGCCATCGCTGATTGTGGGTAGCGTTGAGCAAAGCTTACGATAGAGGCTGTAGGCTGAAAGCCAAGATTCGTATTGAGTTTCCAGTATTCTGGATAATATCCCAATACATCATTTTGCATTGCAAGCTGATATTGGTCTAATAATGCGGTATTACCACTATTTGCAGCATTTAATGCATCATTGAACTGCTCTTCAGCAGCATAAGTAAATGAACAACCAAGTAAACACATAGCTCCTAACCAGCTACGATGCATATATTTATTTTTCATTACACGACTATGGATTGATGAGCTCTTTCTACTTGGTCTCATATATGTGCTAAACCCTGACTATTCACCTTCAACATATAGTTTAATTATTCTTCGTGCTTTCTTTTGTTGTGTTATGTAACTCTATGATTCAACATCATTAAAATCCACCTAATTTACTTCATAAAAACCTTGTCATGTTCTGAAAGTTTACTGTTATCGGTTCAGCTCAAATACTGCTATAATAAATGGTTTGACCCACTTTGGGCCAATTTATTCTTTTTTAGATCGATCTGTTAGGAGCCTGCATGACGGTTCAAACCTTCATTCCCAATGGTGCCAAAGCTGCCTCAGAAAACACTGTTACCCAGCCAACGCACACCACTGATGTTTCAATAAAAAAACTTTATATTGAAACGCAAGGGTGTCAGATGAATGAGTATGACAGTCACCGTATGGCAGACCTTTTAGGGGATTCTCACGGCTATGTTTTAACGACCAACCCTAATGAAGCAGACATTCTGCTCATGAATACATGTTCTATTCGCGAAAAAGCGCAGGAAAAAGTATTTAGTGAATTAGGCCGCTGGCGCAAACTAAAAGATAAAAATCCTGATCTTGTGATTGGTGTCGGTGGATGTGTTGCCTCTCAAGAAGGTGACAACATTCAAAAACGTGCACCCTATGTAGACATGATTTTTGGTCCACAAACATTACACCGTTTACCGCAAATGCTTGATCAACATAATGCTCAAGTAGAAAAACCTAAAAAAGATAAAATCAAACTGGTCGATATTTCTTTCCCAGACATTGAAAAATTCGACTTTTTACCTGAACCACGTGTAGAAGGTTTTAAAGCATTCGTTTCTATTATGGAAGGCTGCTCTAAATACTGTTCTTTCTGTGTAGTTCCCTATACACGCGGTGAAGAGGTTTCTCGCCCATTAGATGATGTACTTGCAGAAATTGCAGGTCTTGCTGAAAAAGGTGTCCGTGAAATTTCACTTCTTGGTCAAAATGTAAATGGTTACCGCGGAGAAACCTTCGAAGGTGGCATCTGTACTTTCCCTGAATTGTTACGACTCGTTGCAGAAATTCCAGGTATTGGGCGTTTACGTTATACAACATCGCATCCACTTGAGTTCTCTGACGAGCTTATTCAGTGCTATGAAGATTTACCTCAAATGGTGTCACATTTACACTTGCCTGTTCAAAGTGGATCTAATGATGTTTTACAGGCAATGAAACGAAATCATACGATTGATGTTTATATCGACAAGATTGCCAAATTAAGAAAAATACGCCCTGATATGCACTTATCGAGTGACTTTATTATTGGTTTCCCTGGTGAAACCGATGAAAACTTCGCCGAAACACTTCAATTTATCAAAGACTTAGATTTTGATCACTCATATAGCTTTGTTTATTCAAAACGTCCGGGTACACCTGCATCAGACTTACCTGATACTACGCCTGAACACGTTAAAAAAGAGCGTTTAGCTCAAGTTCAAAAAGTGATTAAACAATCTAGCATTGAAAAAACTGACGCAATGCTTGGCAATATTGAACGTGTTCTTATTGAAAAAGTCTCTGATCAAGACCCTAATATTTTACTAGGCACAGCTGATAATACCCGTCTAGTCACTTTTGTAGGTGATGCTGCTTGGGTTGGACGTTTTGCAGAGATCGAGATTACTGAAATTAAAACTTTAAATTTAGTTTACGGTGAACTCTTGAATCTTGAGCCTGACGTGGCGTAATGTAGAGGTATTCTAAAGTCTACTGAAAGGTTTTCTCTTGACTGCAGCGATTCGACGTACCGTAACATTTCCTGAAGTTTCAATGGAACGTTTAAAGAGCATCTTGGGTGCCTATAATGGGCACCTTAAGCAAATTGAACAGCGTTTAGATGTCAAAATTACTCATCGTGGAGATGTTTTTCATATCGATGGTGAGATTGATGCTGTTGGGAGAGCCGAAGCATTATTGCAACGACTCTATGAAGAGTCTGAAGCATCCCAGCAAATTAGTGCCGATCTATTACATCTGTTAATTCAATCCTCTCAAACTGAACGTAATTTCGAGTTAGTTGGAGAAGAGATGGATGAACATGATGCACCAATGGATGTCTACTTCCAGACTCGAAAAGGGCGTATTAACCCACGTGGTGCCAATCAAAAACGCTACGTACAGCGTATTTTGCAAAGTGATATTTCTTTTGGTGTTGGCCCCGCGGGTACAGGTAAAACCTATTTAGCAGTTGCCGCCGCAGTAGATATGCTGGAACGTAATGAAATCCAACGGATTTTACTTGTACGTCCTGCTGTAGAAGCTGGGGAAAAGTTAGGTTTTCTACCGGGTGATTTAACTCAGAAAATCGACCCATACCTACGCCCTCTTTACGATGCTCTTTACGAAATGCTCGGCTTTGAAAAAGTTGCCAAGTTAATCGAGCGTCAAGTGATTGAAGTTGCACCTCTTGCATATATGCGTGGTCGCACACTTAACCATTCATTTGTAATTTTGGATGAGGCTCAAAACACAACGCCTGAACAAATGAAAATGTTCTTGACCCGTTTAGGTTTTGGCTCTCGTGCAGTGATTACAGGTGACATTACCCAAGTAGATTTACCTCGAGGCCAACAATCTGGTTTAGCACATGCACTACGTGTACTCGAGAATATTAAAGAAATTCATATTACCCGTTTCCATTCCCGTGATGTTGTACGTCATCAACTTGTTCAAAAAATTGTTGAAGCGTATGAAGGATGGGATGGTGAACAACAGCGTCTTAATGCTGAAGCACGTGCTGAACGCAAAGCACGTCAAGAAGCATTAGTTGCTGAAAACGATACAGCAGCAGACTTGCAACATCAGGATGCGTAAGGATTCATTTTGAAAATCAGTTTAAGTTTACAACAAGACTTTCAATCACCTGAGTTAGAGCTCAAACGAGCTCAACTCAAAAAAATTATTGAGACAACTTTACGCCACGTTGGTTATAAAGAAGATTGTGAAATTGGGGTTGCTTGCGTTGATCTGGACGAAAGTCAGCAACTCAACTTGCAGTACCGAGAAAAAGATAAACCGACTAATGTTTTATCTTTTCCAAGTGATATTCCCGAAGAAGTTTTACCAATGCTAGATGCCTTACCTCTAGGTGATTTAGTTATTTGTATTCCGGTGGTATTACAAGAAGCATTAGAGCAGAAAAAAACTGCCCAAAATCATTTTGCACATCTATTAGTTCATGGTGTTTTACATTTACTCGGTTATGACCACGAAACTAGTGATGAAGATGCTGAAGAGATGGAAGGCTTAGAAATTGAAATTTTAGCAAAACTTAATATTTCAAATCCTTATCAGGAATAATACGATGATTCTTAAAATGTGGGTATCCTAAAAGTTATCCACATTTTTTAATTAGTGAACCTCAAATTCAGCTTCCGCTGGATCAAAACGCCAAGTACGAACAATACGTAACTCCGAAATATCTTTCATATTTGCATCAAAATGCCCAAATGGCGCACCGCGACGTACTGAAGACTTTGCAGCCTCATCAAGTATTGAATGCCCTGAGCTTTCAAGCAAACGAATTGCACGAATTCCGCCTTGAGCGTTCAAAATCACCATTAAACGAACTTCACCTTTGAGCTGCTGCTGTTTCGCTTCTTCGGGATAATAGCGATTACCGTAAAGCTCTACTTTTTCACGAAACTTATCTAAATAAGCAGCCGAGGCATCTTTCTTCGCTTGAATTCCATCTACTGTTTTTATTTTTTGCTGGCGACTAAAATCTTGTCTACGTTGTAAATATTGTGCTTCAAGGCTCGCAACCAACGCAGCTTTTGCTTGAAATTGACTTTGTAATTGTTCTAATTCTTTTTTTCTTTGGCTTGCATCCGCTTGTTTCTGCCAACTTAAAACCGTCATTAGAACTTTTTCTTCAAATTTAAGCTCTCGTTGTTGCTGAATCTTTTGCAAAGTTTCTAACTCTGCATTCCCCGTTGAAGCATCATTAAGCATCGGATTGGGAGTATCACTAGAAGTCCGGTGAGCCTCACGAAATGCACCTGAACCCTGCTGGTCTGCTTGTGCCAAAAAATCTGCCTGAACAACTGGCTCATTGGTTGGTCGAATTGAAATTGCAATTTCTTTAGTAGACTGCTCTGATGGGCTAGGCATAGCAAAGTTAATGAGCAATACAAGAATATGCAGTAAGATTGCTAATATTGTTGCAGCAATAAAGACTCGGTCTTTCCACCAATAATGAAAAGACTCTATAGATAGACTTCTTTTGTTCAACATAATCTTAAAAGCATATAAATGCCTTTTCCCCACGGTTTAATACCGAATAAAACATAAACTGATATTCAAATCTGGATAAAAGTGTGATTCACTTCAAATATAGGATTTTATCCATTTTCATTTTGTCAAAATGTATCAATTAAATTTGTTACACTGCAAGATCAAAACCCGTTTTTTATCATAATAAAGATTGTGTGGGCTCTTTAGTAAATTATCTTCTGGAAGTTCTTTTATGCAAACGCTATTTTCCTCATTAGTCAGACGTCTTCAAAAAGTCTATAAAAAAGCAGAAGCATTCATTGAGGAAGAAAGAGATTTTACATTATCGCAAACCTTTCTGAATGCCACTTTGCAACGTTATGTCACCAATAATGTTGAATTTTTAGATGACCTACATGCTGATCTTTATCATGACTGGTTAAGATTATATGCAACCATGCACGTAAAAGGTTTAGAAACCACATTATCGGTTGATTTAAAACTGATCCAGATGGAATTTAATAAAGAACAACAACTTTTAGTTTTTGAACAAATTAGCAATACACAAATTATCGAGGCGAAATATAAAAACTTTTGGCAAAAAATCGCCGTAAAAGCCGCAGTTTTTTACTACCATAAAATTTTGAAAAAAGATCCATTAGGGATGATTCTTGAACGTTTTAATGTAGCAGAAGAACGCGACGAACTTATATTCCTTGATCTCAATCGTTGGTTTGGTAAAAAAGCCAGCATCATCGAGACTTTAGGCAAAGTACATGTAAATTATGCAAGAGTTCGTGAAGCTGAGTTAGTCGTGTTTGGAAATGTGAATTTAGCAGCCTTACTTTCTCGTGATCAGGATGACGATTTTGAAGATGAATTAGAAGATTCAGAAATAACGCCAATCCAGCAAAAAGATGAATAAATCGTTATAAATGAAAATTAATTGGCTGCCAAAAAACACAAATAGATTACACATTTAGCATAAATCCTGATTTTTTCTCCATGATCAACAGGCATAATATGTTTAAGTTACAGATGCATCAGCACTGACTTTTTAGTCTGTACAAGGATACTTACTTATGGCAACAAAATTTCTGAAATCATTTGGCATCGCAACAGGTATTTCAACAACTTTGCTTTTTGCAGGCTTCTCAAGTCATGCTCTTGCCATGAGCCCATTTCAGGCAAATTATCAGTTTACTTATAATAACAAGGGTATGGGTACGGCTACACGTGCCTTAAGCCAGCAAGGTAATAACTGGACTTATAATTTCACTGCAAAAGCAGGTGGAATTGCTTCTGCAAGTGAAACAAGTAAATTTAGTTTCACTAATGGCAAAATCGGGTCTCAAAGTTTTAGCCGCACCAGCAAAATTTTGATTCATAACAACACCATGAGTATTAACTTCAATCCCAATAGCAAAATCATTTCTACAAAGAAAGATGATAAAGCCCGTTCATTCGCTTGGCAGGCAGGTGTTCTTGATGAGCTAAATGCAGAGTTACAGCTTCGTGAAGACTTAAAAAATGGTTCTCTTAAAGCATCTTACCCACTTGCAGATGCAAAAGAAGTTGAAAATCGTCGATTTGTAAAACAAGGTAATGAGAAAATTAAAACCTCTTATGGAACATTCGATACCATTAAAGTCGTTTTACAACACAAAAAGCCTGAACGCAGCACAATCTTTTGGCTAGCACCAAAATTAGACTATTTACCTGTTAAAGTAAGCCATATTGATGGTAAAACTTCTTATGGGTTGTTATTAACAAGTTATACAGGTAAGACGAATTAAAGCTTGCATTTTTTTGGATGCTTTTTAAAATACGCATTTGCTTTAAAAAGCATCCGTCTAGAGGATTCTCCCGTGCACGCACTAGAACAGAAAATCTTAACAGAAGGTATCGTTCTATCTGATCAAGTCTTGAAAGTCGACGCTTTCTTAAACCACCAAATTGATCCTGTATTAATGCAGCAGATTGGTAAAGAATTTGCCGCTCGCTTTAAAGATGCAGGGATTACCAAGATTATTACCATTGAAGCATCAGGTATTGCACCTGCAATCATGGCAGGTTTAGAACTTGGTGTACCTGTAATTTTTGCTCGCAAATATCAATCATTGACGTTAAAAGATGATTTATATCGTTCAAAAGTATTTTCTTTTACTAAACAAACTGAAAGTACTATTGCGATTTCAAATAAGCACCTTCATTCAACTGATAAAGCATTAGTTATTGATGACTTCTTGGCGAATGGTCAAGCAGCATTAGGATTGATTGATTTAATTCACCAAGCAAATGCAGAAGTTGTTGGTGTAGGTATTGTGATTGAAAAATCATTCCAACCGGGTCGTGATTTATTGCTAGAAAAAGGCTATAGAGTTGAATCATTAGCACGTGTTCATTCTCTTACAGATGGCAAAGTTACTTTTGTAAAAGAATAAGATGTACATCTAAAAAAGAGCGGATATCCGCTCTTTTTTATTTGCTCAAAATTAATCTAAAAGCTTTTTGGCAACCTCTCCTAAACGTTTGCCTTGAGCTTCACACAAAATCTTTTCATCCTGACTTAAGTTTTGGTCATGACGCGGTCCACTTACATGGCTTGCGCCATAAGGTGTTCCACCTGTTTTAGTGTTAGATAATGTTGGAATTGCATTTGGTAATCCCATAATCATCATCCCATGATGAAATAACGGCGGTAACATAGTGAGTAAAGTACTTTCTTGCCCACCATGCATTGAACCAGAAGAAGTAAAAACACAAGCAGGTTTATTATGTAATGCCCCGTTGAGCCAAAGACTCGTCGTTTGATCCCAAAAATATTTCATTTCACTTGCCATATTGCCAAAACGGGTAGGCGAACCTAACGCCAAACCTGCACAATTCGCTAGATCATCTAAGGTACAGTAAATATCCCCTTCTTCTGGAATGCTTGGCTCAGCGATTGTGACGACTGGAGCAATATTTGGTACTGTCCGAATTTTCACTGACATACCCGCAGACTCAACACCATTGGCAATTAAATGAGCCATTTCTTTAGTAGAACCATATTTGCTGTAATAGAGTACAAGAATGTAAGGTTGCATCGGTTTCATAAATTTTGTTAAAAAGAACACTATACGGGATTTTTTATTTTTTTGGCGAAACCAATTTTATGAAATTCTAGCGGTGATTGATGCTGTAGCACAAAAGATAACGCGAGCAAATTTCTTGAACTCGTCGGGTAAAAGGTTTATCTACTTTTGGTAAACCCTTGCCCAGACAACAGAAAGCCTACTTTTTTGAAAAAAGTTTATGGCTACAATTCTTTATATAGCGCATAGTAAACTTACAGAATGTCTTTCATTCTATAAGTTATTGTTTTGCTCTAATCTACTATTTGAGTATTTAAGCTCATACTTTGATAAGTTATCAATCGCCCAACATGATGATTAAAAAAATCGGGATAGACAACGCATGTTACAACGTTTTTTAAGTAAGCTTCCTTTTTATAATAAGACCTGGTTTCAGTTCGTTTTATATGTATTTAAGCGTTTTGAAGCTGATCGGTGCCGCGAACAAGCTGGGTCTCTCACTTACACAACGCTATTCGCCGTTGTGCCGATGTTAACTGTCTTTTTAGTAATTATTTCTTCCATTAAAGCGTTAGAACCTGCAAGACAACAGCTCCAACATTTAATTTATAGTAATTTTTTACCAAAGAGCACGATCGCATTTGATAAAGCGCTAAATGCTTTTACAGAAAAATCTAGCAACTTAACCGTTATTGGTGTGCTGTTTTTATTCGTCACTACAGTTTTAATGCTCACCTCGATTGAAACTGTCTTTAACCGTATTTGGCGCGTTAAAGAAACCCGTAGTGGCATTATGGGCTTTATGCGTTACTGGACGATCATCTCCTTAGGTCCCATTATTTTAGGAAGCGCATTCGTCATTTCATCTACAGTTGCCTCAATGAATGTTCTTAGCAATAACTTTGCTGGCTATCAACTTGATGGAGCGTTCATACTCTGGTTTATTTCTTTTCTATTAACTATTGTTGGTTTTTTCATTTTGTACTGGACGATTCCAAATCGAACAGTGCCTATATATTCAGCAGGTATAGCTGCCTGCTTAAGTGCTGTACTTTTTGAAATACTCAAAAACTTTTTTAGCTTTGTAATGTCAAATTTTACTAGCTATGAACTTATCTATGGTGCATTTGCAGCAGTACCCATTTTCCTTCTATGGATCTTTCTTTCTTGGAATATTATTTTATTAGGAGTAGAAGTAAGTTTTGCTTTAACTGCATTTCATTCAGGTAAAGAGCAAAAACGGCACCCTGTTCTAATGTTATTAGATGTTCTTGAGTTATTTTATAAAAAGCAAAAACTCGGTGAAAGCGTAAGTGACAAAGAAGCTTTAGAAATTTTAGGGCGTGGAGAAATTGGCCGTTGGCCAGCTTATGTACTTTTACTTGAAGAACAAAATTTGGTTAAACGCACCGATAAAGATGAATATGTTCTAGCACGCAATTTGTCCCAAGTTGATTTCTGGAGTTTTTTTACAGCACTTCCATACCCATTACCTTTACGTCAAGATGTTCAAAATATACACGATGACGATGAGTGGATGGAAAAAATTGGACCAGCTCTTGTCGAGTCTAATGATTATTTAGCTGCCAAACTTTCTATTCCACTTTCAACAATTTTTGAAGAGAAATAAAACAACAGAGCCATTCAATAATATAAACATTCATTCCTAACCAATAAAAAACCCTATTATTGAAAAATAATAGGGTTTTTTATTAGCAACTTAGAATAAGTTATGCTTTTACAAAAGTTTCCCATGAAAAATCTTGCGTTGCCCCTTTTAATGTCATTTTCAACTGATCACCTGCATGTAATGGTCCAACACCAGCAGGTGAACCTGTCATAATCACATCACCCGGTTCTAGTGAAAATACCTGATTAATGTCAGTTAACAGATCACCAATAGTAAACATTAATAGTGCAGTATTTCCATCTTGACGTAATTCATCATTAATATGGAAAGTGAATTTGGTCTTTTGCCAATCTGTAATTTCGCTCAAATCGATCCAGTCTGCCAAAACACAAGCACCATCAAAAGCTTTAGCACGCTCCCATGGGTGGCCTTTACTTTTCAGATCATTCTGTAAATCACGCATTGTTAAATCAAGGCCTAAAGTCACTGCCCCAACCACTTTTAAAGCTTTTTCAGGGTCAGTTTCACCTTTCAAAGGTTGGTCAATACGTAAAACCAATTCACACTCAAAATGACAACTGCCCCAAGCCGGATTCCAAGAAATACCGTCATTTAAACCAATCAAGCTACTAGGCGGTTTAATAAATAATATAGGCCTTTCAGGCATAGCATTATTTAATTCTTTGACATGATCGGCGTAACTTCTGCCCACGCAAACGATTTTTGAAGGACGTGTATTCATGAGGCTTCCTTTGTTGTTGAGGCTAATAATTCTAAAAATTTATTTCTTAAATGTATTTTCAAATATGGTTTGATCTGAAACCTGTACAAAGGCACGCTTTGGTACAATAATTACAGTTTTATTCTTTAGCTCAAGCATGTAGGTCAACTTACCTTTAGCAAAAGTTTGTACATCCGCATACTGCACTACTTGCTTACGGCCATTAGCATATAGTTCAAAATAATCTTGATATAGATCGATTCCCTGCTCACTCTTTCCAAACTGGTAACGGACAAATTGACGCTTAAATAACATGGGTAAAAGCCAGTAACGCATCAGACCTTGCATCACCAGAAAAAACACGCCTAACCCGACATAATATCGTCCAACACCAGAGAGACCTAAATAAAATCCCCAAATAATAATTGCGATACTAATCGCAGGTGTAAGAAAACGGGTAAATTGCTTTTTCCCAAATGTCACTAATGAAAATCCATCTTGTGACTCTTCTAAATTCAAATAGTAACGTAAAGATAAAGCTGTTTTTTGCTCGGTCATTGCACTGCATCAATACTCAATAAATCGAAACTATTAGAGCATATTCATTTCAGCTTTAAAATGAATCATAGGCTATTTTTTATTTTGTTTAAAAGTGGAGCTTATTATGCAATTGGAGGATCAGTCTACGTTGCATATATAGAACGTAGATTCATATTTTTTGAGCTTATTTCAGTTTTTAAAATTTCTACAATAAGAGCATCACCTTCTTAGTGGAATGTCTCATGTCTTTTTTTGCAAAATTATTTGGCTTAAAGCAAAAAGCAACAATCTCAAAAGATGTGGTTACCCACACCACTCAAGAGCTCCCTCTTTTCAATCAGCCAAGCTTTTTAGAATTAATTAAAAAACGTCGTTCTATTTATTCGATCGGGAAAAACTTAAAACATACTCCTTCGGAACTTGAAGGGTTAATTCAAGAGGCGGTCAAACATAGCCCTTCAGCGTTTAACTCTCAATCATCTCGTGTCGTCATTTTATTTAATCAATCTCATCAAAACTTCTGGAATATTGTTTTAGATGTATTAAAAACTATTGTTCCTGCCGGAGCACTAGTAGGAACTGAACAAAAAATTCAAAGTTTTGCAGCGGGTGCTGGTACAGTTTTATTTTTTGAAGACCAAGATGTGATTAAAGGTCTACAAGAGCAATTTGAATTGTATGCTGATAATTTCCCAGTCTGGTCTGAACACTCAACAGCAATTGCACAATTTGCTGTGTGGAACGTATTGGCTGAACAAGGTATCGGAGCTTCATTACAACATTACAATCCAATTATCGATGAGAAAATTAATGCTGCTTTTGATATTCCTGCACAATGGACATTAAGAGCCCAATTAGTATTTGGGTCAATTGAAGACGAAGCAGGTGAAAAAGCTTTTATTGAAGACGACAGCCGTTTTAAAACATTTGGCTAATTTTTTTCAACTTTAAAACACTTAAGAGCTGGTTGCCATGAGCACTAGCTTTTAAATTGAAATAATAAAAAACAGGCACAAAAAAACCGCTATATAGCGGTTAATTCTTCAAGTGGTGCGCTCAGAGAGATTCGAACTCCCGACCCCTTAGTTCGTAGCCAAGTGCTCTATCCAGCTGAGCTATGAGCGCGTACTTGATGTTGCGCATTATACGCATTTTTGCAAGCTTAGGAAGCCTTTTTTCATCTTTCTGTCATCAAACGTCTAGTTCTTAGCCATCAATTCAATTTACCTCAGATATTGACTAAAATTATTAGTTTTTTCCCATCTAACATCTATTTGAAATATTTTTTTTCAAATAATTTTTACCGTCTTTTTGAGGCATTTGGCCATATACGTAGAAGATAAAGGCTACTGTTTTAGTCAACATTATAGAAATAATATATTTCTGGTTAAGCTTTAACATTATAAGCTTAAGTAAAATTTATCGAGGATAATGCTTCAAACGAGTGAAAATATGATCAAAAAATAATTAGTGAAAAAAATATTATATAAAAAACATTATTATTTTTACGTCTAAATTAGAGAAGTTATTATTGCTTTAAATATTATTTATTATCAAAAAATGTGACTAAAAATACACATTGACAGCTTTTGATATCTCACCAATACTAAATCGCAATTATTGAGAAATATATCTCAATAATTAACTCGCGCAATAAATAATACTTACTTAAAAATACATAATTATATAGGAAATAGACTGAAATGTTCTTACTAAAAAATCTCGTATCTTCGATATCAAAAGTTACTCAAGACTTGGGTAATGTTGTATCGGTAAATACAAATGTAAATACAGGTTCCGCTGTTAATGTAAACGTTTCTGATATAAACATTTCTAATGTAAATGTTTCTACATCAGGCTTACTCTCTAATGTAATTTCAACAGTAACTAATACGGTTACGCATACAACAACAGGCTTACTTTCTGATGTAGTGGGCACTGTAACAGGCTCTGTCGGCTCTACAAGCCCTGTTGACACTGTAACCAATATTATCGGCGGTGTTACAGGTGGAATTGGTGGTGGAACCTCTCCAATTTCTCCAGTCGTCGAGGTGGTTCAAGGAGGCATTGACATTCTTCAAGGTGTTGAAAGCCTAAAAACTGAAATCATCAATACTGGTATCGACACTGTTGCTGACACTATCATTGGTGCCCTTCCTCAAACTGAACACCCTGTTTCTGAAATTGCCGATCTTGGTACTCTAACTTTCGAAACCTCTCGTGACACAGTAAATGGCACGCTTGAAGTCATTTCTGATCTAGTGGGTGGAGACATTCAAGGCGCAACTGAGTCTGCTACTGGTGTCATTGAAACATTAATCACTAATGGTACAACTGCGACAGGTATTGTTACTGAAGTTGTCGGAAGCATTACAGATGTCGTTGGTGGTGTAACCGGTGGTATTGATGGTAATCCACTTGAAATAATCACTGACATTATTGGCGGTGTAACTGGTGGTGTTGATGGTAACCCACTTGAAGTAATTACTGACATTATCGGCGGTGTAACTGGTGGTATCGGTGATGGCACATCTCCAATCGCTCCAGTCATTGATGTCGTTCAAGGCGGTATTGATATTCTACAAGGTGTAGAGAGCCTAAAAACTGAGATCATCAATACTGGTATCGACACTGTTGCTGATACTATTATTGGTATTCTTCCACAAACTGAATATCCTGTTTCAGACCTAGCTGATCTTGGCACTTTAACTTTCGAAACTTCTCGCGACACAGTAAACGGTGCACTTGAAGTTGTTTCTGATTTAGTCGGTGGTGATATCCAAGGTGCTACTGAGTCTGCAACTGGCATCCTTGGTACACTCGTCACTAATGGTTCAACTGCAACAGGAATTATTAATAACATTATCGGCGGCGCAACAAGTGGTGATAGCCCACTTGGCGTGGTAACCGACATTATTGGTGGTGTAACTGGTGGTGTTGGTGGCAACCCACTTGAAGTAATTACTGACATCATCGGTGGCGTAACTGGCGGTGTTGACGGCAACCCACTTGAAGTAATTACTGACATTATCGGCGGTGTAACTGGTGGTGTTGACGGTAACCCACTTGAAGTAATTACTGACATCATTGGCGGTGTAACTGGCGGTGTTGATGGTAATCCACTTGAAGTAATTACTGACATTATTGGTGGCGTAACTGGTGG
>NZ_JAHPVG010000022.1:0-29906 GCF_025514755.1 Acinetobacter sp. WU_MDCI_Abxc222 | reverse complement strand
TTATAGACCATTACATTCCCTTTGCAACCCTTTTTTTAACTCAACACCTCCAACTGAATACTTTTTAAGCTTTTTAGTCAATTTTAGATGAGATATTAAACTTTTTTTACGTTACCAACTTCATGTAGAATAGATTATTCGTGCAATAGTTTGGCATTAACTCATCATGTGGCAGTTCGCTAAAAAAGTATTTGTTTGCATACTTGTAGTGTTTGCTACGAGTGGGCCTTGTTATGCCAATTCAAAACATAACTTCTATGTACTTACTTTATCTATTCTAAGCTATAGCAAATGGGAGAATGTAAACACTCCTACGCTGTGTATTATTGATAACCCTTCTATTACATCTACATTTCAATCTTACATCCAGCAAATGTCTTATAATTATCGTGTTCAAACTGTAAATGCGAAAGATTTTGCTCGGTCACATTGTCAAGCTGTCTACTTTTCTACTACCTCTCCACAGCAACAACAAAATCTTATTCAAAACTATCCTTATCGCTCTTTACTTTCTTTAAGCATTAATAATTCCGAGTGCGAAATAGGAAGTATCTTTTGTTTATATAACCAGAATAATTACACAACATTTAAAGTTAACTTAGATGCTTTAAGTCACTCCAAAGTTCATATTGATCCGAGAGTATTACTCTTGGCTAAGAATGCGGAGTAAGGGTTATGATATCAAAGTTGTATCAATCCACTTCACTACATGCATTATTTAGAAAATCTCAATTTACTATTTTTGCTATTACTTTTTTTATTTGCTCTTTTACATTTGTATCAATTTCTGTTTTTACAATGGAAACTTATGCCAAACAAAATTTGCAATTGCTTAGTCACACTCTATTAGAGCGTATTCAACCCGCTGTGGTATTTAATGATAAAATTACAATAGAACAAATTTTAAATGAGTATACGAAGGATCATTCAATTCGTACTATTCATATTTATGACTCGGAACATCATTTAATTGCTCAAAGCTTTAAATTATCTAGTCAAACTTCAATTTTAGAAGGTTGGTTTGATCATTGGTTTTTAAACGAACCCGTTCATCTTACAATTTATCATCATGAACAAAATGTAGGTGAGCTAACACTTTTTGGTAGTTCTGAAAAAATATTGCAGTTCCTCAAAATGATTATGGTAGGGCTTGCAATTGCGATGTTGTTTATTGTTTGCGCTTTATGGTGGTCAGTGAACCTAACTTATCGCCAAATTATGCAGGCTATTTATCCACTTACTAATATTGCTCAAATTGTAAGTGAGCAAAAAGCCTACAATCTTCGTTTTCCTTATAATCGTATTAAAGAATTTCAAGATTTAAATACTGTATTTAACGAGTTACTTGAAGAAATTCAGATATGGGATAATCAGTTACAAAAGGAAAATCGTAAATTATCCTTTCAAGCTCATCACGATCAGCTCACCTTGTTGCCTAATAGACATTATTTTTACCAAATTCTTTTAGACATGTTTGAGGATAAGGATTTCGACAATAAGTCTGCATTATTATTTATAGATAACAATAACTTCAAAGCAATTAATGATCAGTTTGGTCATTTAGCTGGAGATGAAGTTTTAAAAGAAATGGCTAATCGCTTACAAACTCGTCTACGCCATCAAGATTTTATCGCTCGGTTAGGTGGTGACGAATTTGCTGTTATTTTGCATTCCATTAGCCATGCTGATCATTTAATATCTATTGCTGAAAATTTACTCGAAAGCTGTAAAGAACCTTTGCATCTAAATGGTCAAACTATTTATTTCAGTTTTAGTGTAGGTATTGCTTTATCACAATTTGCATCTAGCCCCGAAGATTTCATTATGCAAGCAGATCAGGCAATGTATAAGGCTAAAAATTCGGATGAACACTGGTTTATCTATAAACCTGAAAATTAAATTTAGGCTAATCTATGAATACAAGATCTTTGAAACTCTCCTTTATTGCATTGATATGCATTACTCTTGCAGGGTGCCTGAGTTTTGGTCCATTAAAATATCGTCAAGTAAAGTTGCTCAAAAAAGAAGGGTTCGTTCTTACTGATGAAGGATGGACTTTAGGTTTACCAGAACGTTTGTTATTTGACTTTAATAATGCAGAGTTAAAACAAAGCCATGAAGCTGAATTAACACGTCTAGCAAACCAATTAAATAAATATGACCTAAATAAATTGAAAATTGTGGGTCACACTGATGATGTTGGTGATGCTACATATAACCAAAAGTTATCTGAAGAGCGAGCACAAAGTGTGGCAAATCTTTTCTTAGCTCGCGGATTTAAAAAAGAAAATATCTATGTGATCGGTCGCGGTTCAACGCAACCTTATGTGCCAAATACAACTAATGAAAATCGTGCGATTAACCGACGCGTTGCAATTGTCGTTATCCCATAATTTTCAATTTATAAAAAAGCCAATCCTTTGTGATTGGCTTTTTTATTTTAAACTAGCTCAATAATATCAATGGTTGGTGGCACTCTAAAGCGTAAAGGGATTCCAACCATTCCTGTGCCGACGGTAACAAAGACATCCGCATGCTCATGAGAATAAAACCCACGTTTATGGCCTAAAATTGATACTTTTTTCATAATATAGTTAGTCAACCATGGAAGCTCCACCTGCCCTCCATGAGTATGTCCAGATAACATTAATGGTCGATTCGGTAATTTAGGTACCATATCTACCGTATCTGGATTATGAGACAAAATTAACCAAGGTTTGTCCTGCGGTAAATCTGGCATGGAACGCATATCAGTTTTTCCTGCCCAAAGATCACCAATACCAATCAAACGAAACTCTTCAAAATCAACAATCTTGCCTTCGATATCCACAACTTCATTATAAAATAATGCATCTTTTAATAATTGTTGAATCGGCGGGCCAGGATATTGCTCGTCATGATTTCCAGGAACTGAATATACAGGCGCCTGAATTTCTTTTAAAACACTTAACTCTTCAATTAGTCTATCTTCTGGTTCATATGTCCAGTCACCAGCGACTACGACTAAATCAGGTTGCTGTTCATTTAATTTTCTAACTATGGTTTTGAGTTGACGTTCATGTCCTGAAAACAAACCAATATGTAAATCTGCGATTAAAGCTACTTTTACTGGCTTATCAAAACTACGATCTGGGTTTAAACGATATTGATGAGTATCAACACGGACTAAATGAGGTTCGATAAATCGGGCATAAATTAATACCCCACTTAAGAAAAAGATGAAAATACCTTGATGAATTGAGTAGTAACCGATCCAAGCAGCATATAAATTAAAAAACCAGAGAGGAATAAGTAGATAAGAGAGATAAAATGCGAGTAGATGTACAAAAGCTTTAAATGGATGAATCGTCTCGGTTCGTGATTGATGAATCCAAGCCTCAGAAATTCCCCATAGAGCAAGTATTGAAAAAATAAAGTAAAAACAAAAAATGATTGAATTTGGATTCCACATTACGACTCTCGACTTATCTAATATTGATTGCTAGTAATCAAATTCAATATTTATCTTTCAATATGCACGAATTATACTCTAGCTCACCTTATCGTATGTACTGATTATGGCACAATCCTTTCATTCCAAACAGCTTCAAACGAATCAACAAGCTAAAGGCTTTTTGATAAAAGCCTCTATAGTCCTATGTTCAAGTTTTGCTGTGGGTTTGACAGGATGTAGTACTCTGCCAAAACATGGTGTTGAACCAGTACAATATGCAAAAGATATTGATACCTCTGAGACTTCACTTGCCAAAATTATCACACCTTTACGTCAGCAAAATCCAAAGTTAACTGGCTTCCATGTTCTAAATGATCCGCTGGAGGCTTTAGCGGCTCGACTTAGATTAATTGATAAAGCCGAAAAGACTTTAGATTTACAATATTACATCTGGGATAATGACAAAGTTGGTGCTTTAGCCTTGCACGCCATTATTCGTGCAGCTGATCGAGGTGTAAAAGTCCGACTTCTTATTGATGACAATAATGCAAAAAAAATGGAAGGGATTTTACTTGCCCTTTCTCAGCATAAAAATATTGAAGTTAAGCTTTTTAATCCCTACCGTTTCCGCAAATATCGTGCAATGGATATGGTGCTGGATTTAAAACGTATCAATCGTCGTATGCACAATAAAAGTTTTATTGCCGACAATGAGGTTGCCCTTATTGGCGGGCGCAACATGACCAATCAATATTACAATGTAAGCGATAGCTATCAGTTTTCTGATGTCGATGTAATGTTGGTAGGTGCTGCTGTTGATGATATTGTGAATTCATTTGATGATTACTGGAATCATGAATATGCATATTCAGTTCAAAGTATCGTAAGTCCTGAGCAGCACCGTTTACGCTATGAAGGATTAAAAGAACAACTCGAAGCCCACTATCAACAAGCTACCGTTCAAAACTTTTTAAACTTAACCGCCAAATCCCACGCATTTGATCAATGGTTAAATCACAATATTCAATTCGATTGGGTCAAAGCAGAAGTCGTAAAAGACTCACCTGATAAAATCAAATCGAAAGCTAAAAAAGAAGAACACCTCAATTTCCAGCTAATTAATCACTTGGAAAAGCCAGAAAGCAACGTTGATTTAATCTCTGCTTATTTTATTCCTGAAAAACAAGGTGCTAAGATTTTAAGCACCCTTGCCAAAGAAGGTGTTGAAGTTCGAGTTTTAACGAACTCTTTCAAAGCGAATGACGTTGCTGTTGTACATGCCTTTTATGGAAAATACCGTAAAGAACTGCTTAAAAACGGCGTACAACTTTATGAATTTTTACCAACACCCGATAAAAGAGATTTAAATAAAAATACAGATGAGCTTGCAACTAAAGCTAAAGTAAATATGAAAGGTTTAAGCCGTTCAAGTTTGCATACTAAACTTATGGCATTAGATGAGCAGGTTTTTATCGGTTCATTTAACTTTGATCCACGCTCAGCTTATTTAAATACTGAAATTGGCGTAATTTTAGACAGCCCATCGTTGGCTAAAACCATTCACCATACAATGGATGAAAATTTAAATAAATATGCTTATAAATTAAAGCTCGACGCTAACAATCATATTTATTGGCATCAAGAAACTCCCAATGGTCCTGTAATTTATAGACAGGAACCTGAGATGAAATGGTGGCAAAAAGCAGGCATGAAGTTTCTTTCATGGCTGCCAATTGAAGGTTTTATGTAATTAAGTTTTTGGCTTAAGTACTTTTCGATGTAATTGAGCCAAACCTTCTACCATTTTTTCTTGAACTTCGCGCGTTAAACTTTTGACGTCATGCCCTTCCACTGAAATTGGAGGCAAAGTTAATAAATGAGCAGTTACTTTCGGCATTTCTAGTACACGTTGAATATGTTCAGCAAATGTCATGTCCCCAATAAATGGTGCAACCGTATCTAATTGCCCATCTCGGTTTACATAACAAATTAAACATACCTGTACTGGACGTTGTGCTTCAATCGCTGCACCCAGTAATCGTCCATGAACTTTTTTAACAGAATGTCCATCTGTAGTTGTCGCTTCAGGGAAAAATAATACTGGAATATTTTGTTTTAAAAATTCAGCAATTTGCTCACGAATTCTGACTGAATCCCCAGATCCACGCTTAATAAATAACGTTCCACCACTTTTGGCTAAGTTTCCAAGAATAGGCCAATTTTCAATTTCAGCTTTAGCCAGAAAGAAAACTCGTGCACCTGAGCCTAGAACGGCAACATCTAACCAAGAAATATGATTACTTACCCATAAAGCTGGTTCTCTAGGAATTGTGCCATGTACTTCTATATCTAAATTGAAAACCTGACATAAACGGCGGCAAAAGTATTGGACATAACGTGTATTTACAGGATTATTAGGATCTTTATAAAGCCCATGTCGATAAACTAGATAAAAACCTTCACTAATTGCGGCCGTGGCAGAAGTGACCTTTTTTCCGTATAAACCTATTTTTGATAATTTCTTTAACGTTGAATTAACTATACTTTGCGTTTGAGCCATAAAATTTCACTAACGATTAATCATTGTTATACCCATCTCGAGTCATTCTATACGTTTCGTAATAAACTTGCATTGACGATAGAGAACGGCAAATAAAATAAATCTGAACACTAGACTAATCTCATATAACTAATCTAAAGGATAAGAACAAACGCTTTCCCCTTTTGCTTAAGTTTCCTCTAGAATAAAGTTTTCCCATTTTCAGGATTTATAGCCACGTGGAATATGTTGATCGGCATCAAGGCGGTGAACGCACAATCTTAGTGAGTGTTTCTGTACAATTATTAGATGATCTGGATGCCGAAGAGTTTGCTCTACTTGCACAGTCTGCTGGTGCAGATATCCTTGAACATATTAAGGTTCAGCGTAATAAGCCTAATCCTAAATTTTTCATTGGCTCAGGCAAAGTTGAAGAGATTGCAGAGCAAGTTCAGGAGCTAGAGGCGAGTCTGGTTATTTTTGACCATGCCTTATCACCTGCTCAAGAACGAAATTTAGAAAGAATATTAAAATGCCGAGTTATTGACCGCACAGGCTTAATCTTAGATATTTTTGCGCTACGTGCCCGTACACATGAAGGTAAGCTACAAGTCGAACTTGCTCAGCTTAAACATTTATCTACTCGTCTTATTCGTGGTTGGTCTGCCGACTTTGAACAACAAAAAGGTGGTATTGGCCTACGTGGTCCCGGTGAAACACAACTAGAGACAGATCGCCGTCTTATTCGTGTTCGTATTACCCAATTAAAAGATAAATTAGACAAAGTACATCAAACTCGTATGCAAGGTCGTGCTGCAAGACAAAAAGCAGCTATTCCAACAGTTTCATTAGTAGGTTATACCAACGCTGGTAAATCGACATTATTTAATATTTTAGCAAATAGTGATGTCTACGCAGCCGATCAACTGTTTGCAACACTCGATCCAACACTACGCCGTTTAGACTGGGATGGTATCGGTACTGTTGTGCTAGCAGATACGGTAGGTTTTGTACGAAACTTACAGCATGATTTGGTTGAATCATTTAAAGCAACACTTGAAGAAACACTCGAAGCGACCCTTCTACTGCATGTTATTGATAGTAATAGCCATGACATGCTTGATCAAATTGAAGCAGTTGAAAGTGTATTAAAAGACATTGGTGCTGATGCTCCTGTACTTCGGGTGTACAACAAAATTGACCTGAGCGGTGAAGAAGCCAAAATCATTTATGCTGAGCCACACGTCCCAGATCGAGTGTATGTTTCAGCTCATTCTGGTCAAGGTCTAGATTTACTCCAAAAAGCAGTACAAGAATGCTTAATGGGCCAAATTCAAAAGTTTTCACTCGTGCTTAAGCCTGCTTATGGCAAATTACGTACTCAACTTTATGCCTTAAATGTGATTGAGTCTGAACATTATGATGATGCAGGCTTATTACATATTGATGTGAAGATTGCACCACATAAGTTAGAAAAGCTGATTCGCCAAGCAAAATTACCCTTAGATGAAATATTGGGAGAACACGCAAGTCAATTTAAACGTCCCTTGGAAGAGTTTGAAATCAAGGGCAAGATCAGTTAAAACTTGATAAGTAAACTTTTAGAGATAAAAAATATGGATAAGATCAAAAGTATAGACTGGACAGCATGGGTAATCACATTACTACTCATTATTGGTTTTCGTGAAGGCTCTGTCGTCGTTATGCGTGCTTTTGGTCATCCAGAATTAGGTAATCTGGTCGGTCTAATCAGCTTACTTATTATTTTACTGATATGGAGAAAGTTTAAAAAAATTCCACTTCGAATAGTGGATACCAATAATAAAATCATGAAAGAAAGTGGATTCGCTTTTTTGCCCATTTGTGCAGGATCATTAATTATGCTTGTACATATGGGTAAGGAAATTCCGTTATTTCTTTTTGTTTTAGTGTTCAGCACCCTTATACCTTTGTGGGTCTATGCAAAAATGGCAAAACGTTGGTTATAAGGAGAATAAAATGTTTACGATTTTCTACGGATTTTTGATCACACTCATTGGTTATCTGTGTGCAAAGCCTTTAAACCGACGTTTCCCGCAAGTTCCACTTTTAGTTTTCGGCATGTTTATTGTAATTGGCTTACTTGCAGTTCTACATGTGCCATATGAGCAATATCGTCTTTATGTGAATGACTTATTTGGTCATCTATTAGGTTATGTCACTGTGGCCTTAGCCATTCCTTTAGCTGCAATGCGTTACGATGATCTTCCAATTAAATCGGTCATTGGTATTTTACTTTTTGCAAGTATTAGCGCCGTTGCCCTACCTATGGGGCTGGCTTATTTGTTACATATGTCTGAACCCACCATTCTTGCATTTGCTACCCGTGCAGTAACTACTCCAATTGCTTTGAACATCGCAACTTTATTACATGCTCCTGAAACACTTGTGACCCTTATTGTTATTTTGTCTGGGGTAATTGGCGCAGCATTCTCGCCATTCTTACTTAAACATATTCATGATGAGAGAGCATCAGGTTTAGCCTTAGGTTTAGCTGCACATGCCATCGGAACAGCTCAAGCTTGGCAACGTGGACCTGTTGCAGGTCGTTACGCTGCATTTGGTATGGCATTGAACGGTGTATTTACTGCAATTTGGTTACCAACATTAATGTTGTCTTTTGGAACACCATAATTAAAAAAGTAGATTAAATAAACGTTGAATGGTCTATCAATTCCCAATAAGATGACCTTTCAATGTTAAAAGGATTTTTAATTATGGGGAAAATTTTTCTTGGAGCTCTGCTCTTATTGGGGATCAATACTGCTACATTTGCAGCAGATATTACAGGTCTTTGGCAAACAATTGATGATAAAACTGGTGCGCCCAAAGCACAGGTAGAAATACGAAAAGAAGCGAACGGGACATATGCCGGAAAAATTGTCAAAGTTACACCACGCCCAGGTTATACACCTAAAGAGATTTGTGATAACTGCCCTGCGCCCTATACCAACAAACCGATTTTAGGTCTGGATATCGCAACAGGATTAAAACAGACAGATGGACTTAATTATACTGGTGGTAAAATTTTAGATCCAAATACTGGCAAACTTTACGGACTTAAAGCAAAGCTCAGTGCAACTGGCAAACGCTTACATATGCGTGGTTATCTTGGAGTTTCAGCTTTGGGACGCAATCAAATTTGGATTCGCGTAGAATAATAGTTCCCAATAAAAAAGCCGCTTCTGCGGCTTTTTTATTTTTAACTCAGCTACTAGCTTCATCTTACGTTCATAGCAAAGCATTGCTTTGCTTATATTTGCATAGGGTTTTCAACAGAAAAAATTTCTTTGTCTTCAAGTCGATAAGCCATTAATTTTCTGCCCCAAACACAGCCACCATCGATATTCTGGATCTGCTCATTAATAGTTCTGCCTTCGAGCGCAGCCCAATGACCAAAAATAATTTGATGAGTTTGTGCCGCTTTACTCGAAAATTCAAACCAAGGTAAATAACCTTCCGGCATTGGTGCATCCAGAGCATCTTTAAAACTGAACTCTAAAGCCCCATCTGCATTGGTTAAACGCATGCGAGTCAAATAATTGGTAATACAACGTAATCGTGCTGAACCCGTTAAATTATCTTCCCACAAATCTGGTTTTGAACCATACATGTCTGCTAAAAAAGCATCCAATACAGATAGATCTTCGTTTGCGAGTACAGCCTCAACCTCTTTTGCCAACGTTACAGTTTTTTGCGCATCCCAAATACAAGGTATGCCAGCATGAGTAAGGATCGTATGCTCGTTTGGCAATAAACATAATGGCTGTTTACGTAACCAATCGATTAACTCATCACCATCAATCGCATCAATAACGTCTTGGGTACGATCTTTTGCTTTAATCTCTTTTAAACCACGCGCACCCGCAATTAAAGTCAGATCATGATTTCCAAGTACAGTTGCAGCAGCGTCACGATCAGCAAGCTTTTTAATAAAACGCAATGCCCCTACCGAGTTTTCACCACGTGCGACTAAATCACCAGCAAACCATAAAAAGTCTTGATCTGGATCAAAACGTATTTCTTTAAGCAATGCTTTTAGAGCTTCAAAACACCCCTGCACATCGCCAATAACGTAGTTAAAACGCTTAGTCATTTACGCCACCATTTGATCGGCTAAAGCAACAAATTGGGCAAGTGTTAAGGTCTCTGGACGAGCCATCGGATCAACACCCGCTTTTTCAAAGCCATCTTCTGCAATCATACCTTTAAGACTGTTTCTTAAAGTTTTGCGGCGCTGAGTAAATACATGGGCGACCAGTCGAGCTAAAGCTTTTTCATCTTTTGCTGTAATTGGCTTTTGATCATACGGAACAAGCCGGAAAACAGCACTCGTTACTTTAGGTGGTGGGTTAAATGCACCAGCCGGCACTTCAAATAAAAATGTTGGTTGACAGTAATACTGAATCATTACCGACAAGCGTCCATATTCTTTCGTATTCGGTTCAGCAGTAATACGTTCAACCACCTCTTTTTGCAGCATAAAGTGCATATCTTTAACTTTGCTGCCAAATTCCAAGAGATGAAAAAGTAATGGAGTTGAAATGTTATAAGGTAAGTTACCGACTACACGTAATGGTCGGCCATCTTTTACCAGTTCGCTAAAGTCATATTTTAATGCATCAGCTTCTATAATCGTCAAACGTTCAGGATGTGGAACACGTTCTGGTAGCCCAGCAGCTAAGTCACGATCTAGCTCCACTACGGTTAATGCATCACACTCCCCAATTAAAGGAGAGGTTAAGGCAGCTAAACCAGGTCCAATCTCGACAATATTGTCACCAGTACGCGGACTTACAGAGCGCACAATTTTGGCAATGACTCGTTGATCATGTAAGAAGTTTTGACCAAAACGTTTACGAGCTTTATGCCCTTCATCTTTCGGGTTTAGGGCATTAATTTGATACATATAACATTTCCAACATGAAAAATTTAGCTCGCTGCTAAAGATAAAGCTAAATCAACAGCGACATTTAAACTTGAGCTTTTTGCCAAACCAGTCCCAGCCAAAGACAAGGCAGTGCCATGGTCAACCGAAGTTCGAATGAAAGGCAAACCCAATGTAATATTGATGGCTTCACCAAACCCTTGTGATTTTAACACAGGTAAACCTTGATCATGGTACATGGCAAGTACAGCGTCTGCATTTTTAAGATGTTCTGGAGTAAACAAGGTATCTGCCGGCAAGCTTAAACTCATTTTAAACCCTTGCGCCCGATAACTTTCGAGTACCGGATTAATGGTTTCAATCTCTTCACGCCCTAAATAACCATCTTCACCTGCATGAGGATTTAAGCCACACACGAGTACACGTGGGTCTGTAATCTTAAATTTAGTTTTTAAGTCGTGTAGTAAAATATCAATAACCTGATGCAAACGCTCTTTGGTAATCGCATCTGCTACATCTCTTAAGGGTAAATGTGTAGTTGCTAACGCAACACGTAAAGTTTTGGTTGCAAGCATCATGACGACACGCTCTACACCTGCAAACTCTTGATAGTATTCAGTGTGACCACTAAACAAAATACCAGCATCATTAATAACCGATTTTTGTACGGGTGCTGTGGCTACCCCCACACTTTTACCAGACATTGCATAATCAGCTGAGCGACGCAGTTGCTCTAATACATAAGCTGCATTAGCTGGGTTTAATTGACCATCAATGACAGCTGCTACTAAAGGCACATGCTCTACATAGAGTTCTTTCAGAGATGATGACTCAGGCTGTCCTGTATATTCTATAAATTGAATATCGATCCCAAGTTTTTGGGCACGTTGCTCTAATAAGTCTCGGTCACCCAAGATAACAACAGGGCGTTCATCAACCCGCTTAGCCAAGCTCAAACAGATATCTGGACCAATACCAGCCGGCTCACCGGAAGTGACATATAATGGCAGCACAATCACTCCAGACACATAACAAGAATTTGTTTGATTTTAACATATCTGACATTCATCAGTTTATGGATTAAATTATAGGGCTTAAACTGGATTTTTCTTGTGAGTTTGGACAAACTCGTTTAGAATGCTCGCTCCTTTTGTTTGGACAGATTCCATAGTCCAAACCAACTATAATAGGTAGTGGTTTAATGAAAACTCTCAGCGCTAAGCCAGCTGAAGTTCAACATGACTGGTATGTTGTTGATGCTTCTGGCAAAACTTTAGGTCGCCTTGCGACTGAAATCGCTCGTCGTTTACGCGGTAAGCACAAAACTTCTTATACTCCTCACGTTGACACTGGCGATTACATCGTTGTGATTAATGCTGAACAAGTTCAAGTGACTGGTAAAAAATCACTTGATAAGAAATATTATCGCCATACTGGTTTCCCTGGTGGTATCCGTGAGACTAACTTCGAGAAGTTAATCGCTCACAAACCTGAAGCTGTTCTTGAAAAAGCGGTTAAAGGCATGTTACCAAAAGGTCCTCTTGGTTATGCAATGATCAAAAAAATGAAAGTGTACGCTGGTACTGAGCATCCGCATGCTGCTCAACAGCCACAAGTTTTGGACATCTAAGGGATACAGCACATGGCTACTAATTATGGTACAGGTCGCCGTAAGACCGCAACTGCACGTGTTTTCTTGTCAGCTGGTACAGGTAAACTCGTTATTAACAACCGTACTTTAGAGCAATATTTCGGTCGTGAAACTGCTCGTATGGTTGTTCGTCAACCTTTAGAACTTTTAGAAGTTACTGAAAAGTTTGACCTTTACATCACTGTTAAAGGTGGTGGTATCGGTGGTCAAGCTGGCGCGATCCGTCACGGTATTACTCGTGCGCTTATCGCTGCTGACGAAACTTTAAAACCTGTTCTACGTCAAGCTGGTTTCGTTACTCGTGATGCTCGTGAAGTTGAACGTAAGAAACTTGGTTTACGTAAAGCTCGTAAGCGTCCTCAATTCTCTAAACGTTAATTCGTTTATCGAGTTGGACAAAAAGCCTTGGATTTTTCCAAGGCTTTTTTATTATGAAAATAGAACCATAAAATGCAAACTTATAAATATAAACAAACTATCTCTTTAGAACCGTGATTTCCTAGAACATTTTTAGTATCCTAATCGATTCACTCAACCACGTCGTCTTGTGATATGTCGGTCGAAAACACCTCTATTCAGGGGATTACCCTTTACAGTCATGCTGATGATTTCCGTTCTCACTGGATTCGTTTCTTATTAGCAGAAAAACAAATCAAATATCAATTGATCATAACTGACCATGAAGACGAGGATTTGGCCAGCTTAAATCCTTATAATCAATTACCAATGTTGGTCGAACAAAATCTTAAATTATTTTCAGCCCCTATCATTGCTGAATATTTAGATGATCGTTATCGCCAAAGTAAGCTTTATGCCGATGCTCCTATGATGCGTGCAGAACAGCGTCAGTATATCTGGAGACTTGAAAATGACTGGTTCAAATTAGCAGATCACATGTTAAAACATGCAGACTCTCTAAATCTCGAACAAAAGCAAAAAGCTCAAAAAGAACTACGTGAAACATTGATTTCACTTACTCCCCTATTTCAGCATTTTCCGTATTTCATGTCTGAGAGTTTTACAATCTTGGACTGCATGCTTGCCCCTATCTTTTTAAGATTAAATAGCATGGGCATTGATTTACCCAAACAGCACTGTCGCCCTATATTTTTGTACTGTAAACGTATCTTTGAACGGCCTTCTTTTGCTAAATCAATGACGCCTCAAGAGAAAAACCGTTACAATGAACTATTAAATATGGAATAGCGTGATATGTCTGAGCAAACTATTGATTTAACCCCTACACGTCCTTATCTTGCTCGTGCAATCTATGAATGGATTTGTGATAACCAACTGACTCCTTATCTATTAGTTGATGCGACACAACCGCATACCGACGTTCCGCAACAATTTGTTAAAGATGGTCAAATTGTTTTAAATATTGTCCCTCATGCTGTTCATCAATTGCTTATTGCCAATGAAGCCATTACTTTTTCTGCTCGTTTTGGTGGGGCGTCAAAAGATATTTATGTCCCTATTCAAGCAGTTTTAGGGATTTACGCACGTGAGAACGGACAAGGTTTATTCTTTGATCCTGAAGAATATGCCAATGTAACACCTGTAGAAAATACAGTAGAGTCAGAAGTACAAGAAGCAACTGAAACAACATCAACCAAGAAAAAACCATCGTTAAGAATTTTAGATTAAATATTAGAGGAAGAAAGCATGGCATTTGATTTAGTCCAATACTTTGCTGAGCAGATAAAAATTCAAAAGCCTCAGCTTTTAAATCAATATCCAGTTAATGAAAAAAATAAACTGATTGATGAGGTGAATATTCTTGCGCTTGGAAAACTAATTAGTTTATGGCGTCAGAATGACAATAAGATTTATCAAGAAATCAAAACCTCAGATCCCCTATATATTCAAGAAGTTGCTCGTCATTTAACAACTTCTAAACATAATCAGTCGACTTTAAAAAATTCAGAACTAGAACAGAGTATTTCTGAAATTTTAACTTTGCAATTAGCAGAACTTAATCAGCTCGATGAAACAGGTGGTTTTGGGCATAACGGCTTAAAAGAATTAATTTTAGGTCAGATCGAACACTTATCAGGTCAAGCTGAAGATTGGGTTTGGTTAACAAACAACCTAAATGAATTAATTGGTTCTAAACCTGTGGAACAAGAAGAGCTATCATTGGATACAACAATGAAGGAGTTCAATCAAATGGTTCATCAAGCCCAACCTCATCACGAAGACTTGCATATTGAAGAACAAACTACCGAGGTTTCTGTACCTACATGGTCAAAGATTATTGCCCCTGTCGTTGCTTTAGCAATTTTGGGTTACTTATATTGTATTTATACTCAGCTCGTTTAGTTCACTTATTGCTATAAAGGGGAATTCATTATTTCCCCTTTTTTATTATTAAAATTGGAACATTTTATCTACAAGTATTTTATTAATATTCTATTACAATTATTTTATCCAGATTTTAAAATATATAATGTTAAACTCAGCACAATATTAAAATTAAAACGTAAAAATAATCTTATAATATTTTCTATGGTCTGACATTTTGTGTCACTTATTTCCCAAAACAACAATTTTACTTTTTATTTAATTTATTGACTTCAAATTGAGCAAAAATATAATGAATTTCAGCTACTTTTAGGAAAAAGTAGTAAATATAATTTTAGAATCCTGAGAGATAAAAAATGGCTAAACTTTCTTTAGATAGCTTAACGACAATTGATGGTTTTATTGCTTCTGCACTTGTTGATTCAGAAAGTGGATTGTCACTTGCAACACAAGGTGGTGGGGAAATTGATTTAGAATTGGCTGCTGCTGGTAATACAGAAGTCATTCGCGCAAAGCGCAATGTAGCTAATGCATTGAAGTTAAATGATAATATTGAGGATATTTTAATTACCTTAGGTAAGGCTTACCATTTAATTCGACCTTTAGAAAGTAATAATAATTTGTTCCTTTACTTAGTACTCGACCGTAGCAAATCAAATTTGGCTATGGCTCGTCATGAGTTAAAGTCATTTGAAAAAGAGCTCGATTTCAGTTAAGTGATTTAGTTTATGCTCTTTATATTCATTATAAAGAGCATAAAAAATCATTATATCAATTTATAAAAATTTAAAATGATACTATGGATAGTCATTGCATAAATATTGCAGTTTCAGGTTTAAGCTTAAAAGTTTCAGATGAATTAAAAATATTAATCCGCAATCTAATATCAAATCAATATGGTATTAACTGGGTTAATATTTCCAGTAATCATATTGACTTATTAATCATTAACGAAAACTTTTTTGATGCAGATAATATTCAAACTATTCTTCACAAGAAAAAATTTCTTTATTTAAAAGTTACGAAAACAGCTTCAGAAAATAGAAATTCTATTTATGAACACACCTTACATCTACCAGTAGAAAAAACAGAACCTCTATTAGAATGGCTAGAGGACAATTTATTGTCCTCTTTAGATCAGACAAACTTTGCTGTAGTTTCTGATTTATCAAATGAGTCTCCATTCATTGATAATAAATTTATAAGGAATTTGCACAGTTCAGAAAACCCTAGGCTACACATCTTTGATGATAAAGGCACTTTAGCGATTATTGATAATAGAACTCAAATTGCTTGGTTGGAGCCCTCTCGTCAAAAAACACAAACTAATATGAGCTTTAACTTTGCTTTTGCAAAAACATCTGATTTTACTAAGGTTTCTCGTAAAAAAGATTATTATGTACAAGACTGGTTATGGAATCTGATTTGGACTTCAAACAATTTTGAGAATCTAGCCTCGAAGGATAGTTATTTTAAAATTGACTATTGGCCACAACCCTATCAAAAAGAATATAGAAAAGTGAGCCTACAACTCTCAGCTTGCTTTATACAGGGAGCAAAAATTACTGATGTGGCTAACCAGCTTAACATGTCAATTGATGATGTCTTACGCTTCGTTACCGCTTGTTTAATGGCAAATAATGGAAAATTTATTTCTGCGAATAAATGTGCTTACACACCAAATTTTTATTTAGAAAATTCAAATACAGACAATCATTTTTTTAAAAACTTTATAGGGAAGATTAGACGGCGTTTTGGTCTTTAAGGGAAGTTATGATTATACAGCAATATAAAATTGTCTTTGCAGGTAGTATGGGGGCAGGTAAAACAGAAGCGATTAAATCGCTATCTGAAATTCCAATTCTGGAAACAGAAGCATTCAACACTGATGTACAGAGCCACCAGAAAACCCAGACCACTGTAGGTATTGATTATGGTGAAATTACTTTAGATGATGGAATCAAAATCGGACTCTATGGCACCCCGGGACAAAGCCGTTTTGATTTTATATGGTCGGTCATTTGTGAAGGTGCAATCGGTGTTATTTTATTATTAGATCATAATAGTTCGAACCCAATTGCTGAGCTAGAAAGCTACTTAGAAACCTTTAAAAATTACAATGATAATATTGCGATTGGTATTACTCATGTTGACGAAAATAAAGAGTCATCACTTCAACAATATCGCAATTGGATAAAAGCAAAAGGATTACCGTATCCGTTGTTTTTTATTGATGCACGTGAGGAAGAACAAATTTTAATGATGGTTGAATCATTAATTGCATCACTTGAAGTCAAGGTAGGCTTAACATCTCAAGGGAATGATCATGCTTAGTATCCCAACTCAAAAACGGACCGCTCCAACACAGTTACTACAACTTGCAAAAAATGAAGCTCATAATATTTTGATGAATACACGAGGTGTAGACTTTGTGATGATTTGCTCTTCTGATGGTTTTGAATTAGCGACCGTAAGTCATAAAAACTACCGTAACACTACAAAATTAGCAGCAGTGAGTAGCTCAATTTTGGCAATGGTCACTGCATTTTTAAAAGAGATTCAACTCACTGGTTGTAACAACATTACTTTAGATGCAGATAATGGCAAAGCTATTCTGACCGCTATTCCTGCTGTTCATCACCCAATGATTATGGTTACGCTAAGCAATAAAGAGGTTCTTTTAGGACAACTATTATATAGTCTAAAAAAAGCAAGTCAGTTAATTGCGGAAGCCGATGGCGAATAAATCAGGACTTCTCATTTAAAATAAATACCGCTCTATATGAGCGGTATTTTTATTAGATTTGAATAGTAAATAACATTTGCCTTTTTTTTACTTGCTGGCCTTGCTGTCCTAAAACCTCTTCCACTACACCATCAACATCAGCTTTAATCTGTTGCTGAATTTTCATGGCCTCAAGAACTAATAAAGTTTGGCCTTTCATTACTTGATCACCTTTATTGACCAAAATATTCACCACAGCGCCATCCATGGGCGCACGAATTTTGCCATTACCAGCTACATCGGCAACTTCTGGTGCTGTATAAGTCACATTGCGAATCAGAACATTACCATTATTCTGATCTAAATAAAGCTGCTCTCCATCCAATACGTATTGCACACGGCGGCGCATGCCATTCAATAGATAGATCAATTGTTCTGCTGTTTTTTCAACAACCTCAATACTTACAGTTTGCTCACAGAGTTGTACCGTAAACGTGTTATTTACAGATGAAAGCTGTAATTGGATATTCTGATCATCATATTTCAACTTCAAAGGTAACGGCACGCCAAGACCTGTTTGCCATGCCGCATTTCCTTTGCTTTGGCTAAATAATGCTGCAGCAATGGCTAAGCTTTCTAAAGATAAAACCTGTTTATGTAGACTGCTATCATCTTGAAAGTGCTGCTGAATAAATGCTGTATTGGTATCACCTGCCACAACAACCGGATGATGCAGTAAATTGACCAAGAACTGTTTATTGCTATTTACACCCAGCAAAACACAGTCATCGACGGCACGCGCCAATAAACGAATTGCATCCTCACGGGTTTTACCGTATGCAATTACCTTCGCCACCATCGGATCATAAAATGGACTGACTTCATCAGTTGCTAACATGCCATGATCGATTCGTACATTTGGCAAATTTGCAGGCTTCCAGCGTAAGACTTGACCAGTTTGAGGCAAAAAATCCTGACGCGGGTCTTCTGCATACAAACGCACTTCAATTGCATGTCCAGTTAAGGTCAATTCACGTTGTTGCAGTGGTAATTGCTCACCATTCGCGACACGTAACTGCCATTCAACCAAATCCAATCCTGTAATAAGTTCAGTGACTGGATGCTCTACCTGCAAACGAGTATTCATCTCCAAAAAGTAAAATGCACCCGATGCATCTAGCAAAAATTCAACTGTCCCTGCCCCCACATAAGCACAGGCTTTCGCTGCTGCCACTGCAGCCCCACCCATTTGCTGGCGTAGTTCAGGCGTCATCACTGGACATGGCGCTTCTTCAACAACTTTCTGATGACGACGCTGGATCGAACAATCACGCTCAAACAAATACACATAATTGCCATGTGTATCCCCAAAAACCTGAATTTCGACATGGCGCGGAGCAATGACTGCTTTTTCTAAAATAAGCTCGCCTGAACCAAAGGCATTTTCAGCTTCTGAACGTGCTGTTTGTAATGCCTCAATCAATTCAGATGCTTGTTGTACCAAACGCATGCCACGACCGCCGCCACCCGCAGAAGCTTTAACCATCAAAGGAAAGCCAATTTGCTCTGCTTGTGTAGCCAAATATTCAAGGTCTTGTCGCTCATCTTCATAACCTGGCACACAAGGAACACCAGCTTTGATCATGGCAATTTTAGAGAGGCGTTTACTGCCCATTAACTCAATTGCTGAAGCGGTTGGCCCAATAAAGGTAATCTGATTGTCGATACATGCCTGAGCAAATTCAGTATTTTCTGACAAAAAACCATAACCGGGGTGAACTGCATCCGCCCCTGTTTTTTTGCAAGCTTCAATAATTTTAGCGATAGAGAGATAAGACTCCGATACTTTTGAAGCACCGATATAGACAGCTTCATCCGCCTCTTGCACATGGCGAGCATGACGGTCAGCATCGGAATAAACTGCGACAGTCTGATAGCCCATGGCTTTGGCTGTCTGCATAACTCGAACTGCAATTTCACCACGATTGGCAACTAGTACTTTTGAAAATTTCATTATTTTTATCCTTATCGCTTATGACTCATCGGCCCAATTTGGCAATCGTTTCTGGATAAAAGCCATCGTTCCCTCTTGTCCTTCAGCACCACCAACCGCTTGAGCGAACTGCTGTGCAGCATCATTAAGCAATTCATTTAAATTTTCATTGAGCGTTCGATGTAACAATGCTTTAGTTACACGCGAAGCCTCTGGTGCTGCTCGTTTAATGTGCTGAATGGTTTCCTGTAAAGCTTGTTCAAGTTCGATTTCATTATGTGCAATTTGATGAACCACACCAACACTCAGTGCAGTATGTCCTTCAAAACGCATACCGAGTAAAGCAAGTCGGCGTGCCTGAGTCAGGCCAATACGTTTCACCACAAAAGGAGCAATTTGCGCAGGAATCACCCCAAGCCCTGTTTCAGGTAAACCAAACTGAGTATTGTCACGGCTAATCGCAACATCTGAAACACAAGCCAGACCAAAACCACCACCTAACACCGCACCCTCTAAAATTACCACAACAGTCTGCGGTGCAGCTTCGACTTGCTCAAGCATGGCGCCAAAACGACGATTAAAATCCACATAAGGTTGTAAGCTACCAACATTGGCTGCTTCAACACGCAAAGCCGCCATGTCTTTAATGTCACCACCTGCACAAAAAGACCCGCCTTCACCACGGATAATCACTGCACGAATTGAAAGGTCATCACGAATGGCAGTAAAAACTTGTTGAATGACATTCACCATATTCAAGTTCATGGCATTGCGGCTCTCCGGTCGATTTAACCAGAGATATAAAATACTGCCGTCTTGTTCCAATTGAATGCTGTCATCAATATCTATAGCTTGTAGAGAGGCTGAAAGTGTCATGGCTGATTCCTTATTTTTGTTTTTTTGGCAAGATATCCATAAGTTTGCAGATAATCCCCAACATAATCTCATCTGCCCCACCACCAATAGACCCTAAGCGACCATCACGGTACAACTGTGATGCAGGGTTATCCCACATAAAGCCATTGCCGCCCCAATATTGCAAACAGCTATCAGCAACTTCACGAGTTAAACGTCCTGCTTTGAGTTTTGCCATAGAAGCCAGCTTGGTTACATCTTCACCCGCAATGTGCTGTTCACACGCTTGGTAGGTTAATGCTTTAAGCGCTTCCACTTCGGTCATAAGTTCAGCAAAACGGAAATGAATATATTGGTTATTAATGAGTGGCTGACCAAAAGTGGTACGCTCTTTGGTGTAGTCGATGGTCTTTTGGATTAAATTTTCCAACCCGCCAATGGCATTGGCACAAGCCCATAAGCGCTCTTCCTGAAATTGCATCATTTGCATCATAAAGCCCATACCTTCAACACCCACCAGATTACGCTGAGGTACACGGACATTGTCCAAATAAACTTGAGCGGTCGTTGTTGAACGCATACCTAATTTATTCAGCGGTTCTGAAAAACTAATCCCTTTCGTTTTTGCTGGAACAATAATCATCGACTTGTTGACGTGTGGTTTATCGTCAGAAGTGTTGGCTAAAAGGCAGAAGAAATCGGCCTGCAATGAGTTGGTAATCCACATTTTGCTGCCATTAATGACATAGTCACCGCCATCCTTTTTAGCAGTCGTTTTAATAGCAGCCACATCCGAACCGGCATGCACTTCCGATACCGCAATTGAAGCAACATATTCCCCAGCAATTGCCGGTGTTAAAAATTCATCACGCAACTCTTTGCTGCCAAAACGCGCCAAAGCAGGTGTTGCCATATCCGTTTGTACACCAATAGCTAAAGGCACACCACCACACGCTGCACGACCAATTTCTTCGGCAACCACAAGGTTATAAGAGTAATCTAAAGCCAAACCGCCATTTTCTTCAGGCTTACAAATCCCTAATAAGCCGAGATCGCCCATCTTTTTAAATACATTATGAATTGGGAATTGCCCTGCTTCTTCCCATTCCGGAATATGTAGATTCAGCTCATTTTGAACAAATTGATGTGCTGTGCGACGTAATGCTTCATGTTCAGCAGTAAATTTCATTGTGTTATTCCTATTAATTTTTTTAATTGCGGTAAAGGTTGATTAAAAACGGGACACACCAAAACGAGTTGGATTTAGCTCTCGTTGCTGTGCTTCATAAATGGTCTGTAAAAGGAAAATTAATAATTTTCGGGTATCTCGCGGATCGATAATGCCATCATCATGTAACATGGCCGTATTAAAAAGTGCGGTAGATTGCTGCTCCAATTTCATGGCAGTGCTTTGCTCAAGAAAATCGAGCATTTGCGGATTCGGCTCCTGACCAGAAGCTTTTTGCTTTCCTTCTGCCACAATGCGTAGCACCTTTCCAGCCTGTGCAGATCCCATGACAGCAACATGCGAATTTGGCCAAGCAAAGATAAAATCTGGCGATAAGCTCCGACCACACATTGCGTAGTTACCTGCACCATATGAGCCTGCCACAACAATAGAAATTTTAGGTACGGTACAATTGGCAACCGCTTGAATCAGTTTCGAGCCATGCTTGATAATGCCATTTTGTTCGGCATCGGTTCCCACCATAAAACCTGTGGTGTTATGCAAGAACAATAATGGACGTTTAGTCTGCTCACACAGGTGTATAAACTGAGCTGCTTTCGCGGCTCCTTGAGGCGTAATCGGACCATTATTGGTAATAATACCAATATGCAAACCACCAATTTTTGCCCAACCACATACCGTTAAATCATCATATTCCTGTTTAAATTCTAGAAAATCTGAATCATCAATAATGCGCGCAACCACTTCTTTCATATCCAGTGGTTGTTTCGGGTCGTTTGGAATCACACCCAACAGTTCATCGACATCGTAACGAGGTTCTTTATATGTCGTTTCATCTGGTTTGATTTGTTCTTTCCAGTTCAGATGTTCAAAAATTTCACGTGCAAGTCGAATACCATCAGCATCATTTTCAGCCAAATATTCTGCTGTTCCAGCGACCTGCGCATGCATTTCTGCACCGCCCAATTCCTCCGCTGTAGCGACTTCACCCGTAGCAGCCAAAAGTAAAGGTGGGCCTGCAAGAAGCATTTCGGTTTGTTTGCGTACAGCAATGACATAATCCGAAAGACCTGGTTGATAAGCTCCTCCTGCCGTTGCATTCCCATGTACCACTGCAAGTTGTGGAATACCTGCCGCAGATAAACGTGCTTGATTGGCAAAGGTCATACCGCCATAGGTAAATACTTCAGCTGCATAATTTAAGTTGGCACCGCCACTTTCGGTCAGCGTAATCAGCGGGAGTTTTTGTTCCAAAGCAATTTTTTGCAAACGCAGTGTTTTCTGTACACCCATGGGCGACATGGTTCCACCTTTAATTGCACTATTACTTGCTGAGACCAAACAGCGCACACCACTGACAAAACCAATGCCGGCAATTACGCCACCACCAGCTTCCGAACCATCTTTATCATCATGCATGTTGTAGCCAACCAAACCGCATAGTTCGATAAAAGGAGAATCTGCATCGAGTAATAACCGTAGACGCTCATGCGGCAAAATCTTGCCTTTCTTGTCAAACTTCGCTTTGGCAGCATAAGACTTATCAATGCTTTTTTGTTGAATTGCACGGACTTCACTCAGCTGAGCAAGCAGTGCCTCTTTATTCTTTTGATACTGTTCACTACCAACAGTAATTTCGGATGGAAGAATAGTCATTGTTATTCCTCCTCAGCCTCAGTCTTTTTCTGAAAGATTTCAGGAATAAACGCACGATGGAAACCATTATAAGATTCACTATTTGTCGCATTAGCTAATGGATACATACGCGTCCCTTGCGATGCAGCACCATCAATACGCAAAGTTACACCGGACACAAAAGCTGCGGCATCCGAGAGTAAATAACAAATTGCCGATGAAACTTCTGATTCTGTCCCCATACGCTTTAATGGTACATTGCCAGCAAGACTTGGAATAATCACTTTGGCAAAATCACCGCTATAATTATCCATCCCTGATGACACAATCCACCCCGGTGCAACAGCATTTACTCGAACGCCCGATTTACCCCATTCAACCGATGCTGTTTTAGTAAGGTTATCCACTCCTGAACGTGCTGCACCCGAGTGTCCCATTCCCGGCATGCCACCCCACATATCGGCAGTCATATTGACAATACTGCCGCCATGTTTTGCCATCCATTGGTTATAAGCTTCACGCATCAGGTAAAATGTTGAGTGCAAGTTATTACGTATAACGGCATCAAAACCATTAGCAGAAATACTTTCCAAGGCAGATGGAAACTGACCGCCCGCATTGTTCACCAAACCATCCAATCTACCGAATTTTTCAATCACCTCGGCAATCATATTTTTGACTTGTTCTTCTTCACGGTTATCACAGACGATGGAATGGACTAAACCGCCATCTTCTATAATTTCTTGGCTCACCTTTTCCAATTTTTCAATTTTGCGGCCTGTAATCACCACTTGCGCACCCAAAGCGGCAAGCTCATGTGCAGTACAACGGCCTATTCCAGAACCGCCACCCGTCACAATCACCACTTTATTAGCAAAGGCATCAGGTCTAAAAATTGATTGATAACTCATCTTTATTTCATCCATTCATTTTATTTTTCTAAAAGATTTGCCGGAACTTTTACAGGCATATCCAATAATTGCTGTGCAAATGCTTTACCTTGCGGATCGATACGTAAGCTTGCAACACCACCACCGCCCAAAGCATTTTCCAGCATAAAATTCAGCGCATTTAAACCTGGTAACTCGTAACGAATCACGCGTCCTTTCTCAGCATCCAAAACATGTTGCATATAGCTTGCAACAGCCTGTTCTGTCAGTGCTGCACGGATCCACGGTAAATAGTCTGCTTTACGTGCAATCACACCAATATTGCTATGGTTGCCTTTATCGCCACTCCGGGCATGCGCAATTTCAATCAAAGGAACTTCAATTTCATTCCCTTGATACACTGCACTTTCACCAGTTGCTAAAGTATTGATTTGTTGTGTAGATATGCTCTGAGGAATTTCAACAGCGTGGCGTTGGCCATCAAGATCAATTTCAACATTGACCTGATTTTTATCAATTAAAAATGAAAATAATTTAATGACCGGAGACGCTTTTGGACGCCCACCCACAATCCCTGCCAAGGCTGGAGCCATACCTGTCGAAGCCTGCGCAATTTCTGATGCAAAGAACATACAAGCTTCTTTAAACATGTGTTTTACAGCTATTTTGACCACAACTTCACGGCTATTTAAAGCCTGAGCATGTGCTCCATAAGTACTTTCAATGCCTAAAATTTCTACCGATTTTTCACTAAAAGGCGGCACTGAACGCATTGCTAAAATACGCTCACATTTTGTCAAAATCGCATCAGAAATGGCTTGTGCTTTTTGTGGTGCCTCACGTCCTGCAATTAAAAAACTCACTAAAACCCGATAACCATCAGGATAAGTTGCACTCACTTTATATTGTGCCGTCGGTGCTTGCCCTGTTGCACCCGTCACTCGTACGCGATGTTCACCAACCTGTTCTAAATGCACCTGACTAAAATCAGCAATTACATCGGGTAGTAAATATGCTTGAGGATTGCCAATTTCATAAACGATTTGCTCAGCAACCGTAGCAGCTGAAACCAGACCACCAGTCCCCTGTGGTTTGGTTACAACAAATGAACCATCTTCACTCACTTCAACCACTGGAAAACCCATATTGTCAAAGCCTTGTACCAAATGCCAATCGGTGAAATTGCCGCCTGTACATTGGGCACCGCACTCAATCACATGCCCTGCCAACGAACCTTGTGCCAATTTGCCATAGTCATCTAAAGACCATTTATACTCATGTAACAAAGGTGCAAGCACCACAGCCGAATCGACGACACGGCCCGTAATCACAATATCTGCCCCCAAATCCAAAGCATCACGAATAGCCACTGCTCCAAGATAGGCATTACTGCTCGCTACTTGTTCGGATAAAGGTTCATCACTAAACATTTCCTGAATATTTCGCTGCTTAAGCTGCTCATGTTTTGGCAAAAGATCATCACCAAATACCACAGCTACTTTCAGATCTAGACCATACTCTTTAATAATTTTTTGCAAGGCGTCCCGACAAGCTAATGGGTTAACACCACCCGCATTACTAATCACTTTAATCTTTTTTTCAGCAATTTTTTTTAGTAAGGGTGCCATAACACGACTGACAAAATCTAAAGCGTAACCATGTTTCGGTTCTACCATCTTCGCTTTTGCCATAATCGACATGGTAATCTCGGACAAATAATCAAAAACCAAATAATTAATATCGGTTAAATGCACCAATTGGAAAGCCGCAGTGTTGGTGTCCCCCCAAAAACCTGAGGCACAACCTATTTTTACGACACGCCCATCATCCTGCTGATTACTTGTCATTTCATTTCTCATTATTCTGTATAAAAATTACACTCAACCATACCAAGCAAGCGCTTGGTTTGTAAAGTGCAAAATGTTATTGTAATAATGACTAAAACTTCCAAACTCAATCATGTCTAGAAATGTGCTGAGATTTGGTGAATATTTCGATTCATATTTTTTACAGGTTCACGTTTTCGTATGATTGCTACCTCAATTGAACAGATTCCCAATATCTCCTGTTTTGATGACAGCCCTCGTGGACGCCTGCTACAAGGTGCTGCATACCTATTTCATAAACAAGGTTATGACAAAACTACAGTTCGTGAACTCGCTCAATTCATTGGTATTCAATCAGGTAGCTTGTTCCACCACTTCAAAAGTAAAGATGACATCCTTGCTCATGTGATGGAACAAACCATTATTTATAATCTTGCCCGTTTAACAGATGCCGCTACACAGACAAAAGATCCAGAACAACAATTGCGTGCTCTTATTAAAGCCGAACTCATCTCAATTACAGGAGATACCGGTGCAGCCATGGCTGTCTTGGTATACGAATGGTTTGCGCTGTCCAAAGAAAAACAGGATTACCTTTTAAAAATGCGTAATGAATATGAGCAAATCTGGCTCGACATCATCGAAAAGTTACGTGCACAAGGTAAAGTCAAACATGACGCATTTATTTGGCGACGCTTGATTGGCGGTGCGATTTCATGGACTGTGACATGGTATAAATCCGAAGGGAAAGTCAAAATTGATGAATTGACTGAAATGGTCTGGGAGATGGCATTAAAATGAGTTTAGTCTATTTGCGTAAACCCAAGAAAAGTGACCTTGTAGAGATTCAAGCAGCCTATGAACGCAGTGTTCAATTACACCAACCTTGGACATATCCACCAGCCGACTTTCAAATATATCTAGAACAAGAGCACCGCTATTTTGTCTGCTTAACTCAAGATCACAGTATTGTAGGAACTTTTAATATCTCTAATATCATTAGAGGTCATTTCTATTCAGCTTACTTGGGTTATGAAGCATTCCACCCCTATCAAGGTCGTGGCTACATGAAACGAGGGCTAAAGTTATTGCTCAAAGAGGCCTTTGAAAAACTAAACTTGCATCGGCTTGAAGCGAATATACAACCTGACAACATCGCGTCAATTCAACTGGTTGCCAATGCCGGTTTCATAAAAGAAGGCTTTTCTCGCCAATATCTTCGTATTGGCGGAAAAACTTGGAAAGATCATGAGAGATGGGCAATTTTAAACGAACAATGGATTGATCCATTACAACTAATACTCGAAGAAGATTAGACGGCACACAACCACCTAATCCATAACATCAGTAACCGAGCTGCTTACTAATCAAATCTTTCATAATTTCTTCAGCACCGCCACCAATCATATTCACCTTTACCTCACGGTAAATACGCTCAGATTTTGTCCCACGCATAAAGCCCATACCACCTAAAGTTTGCACGGCAGCATCAGCACAAAATTGCATAGTGCGAGTAGCAACATTTTTAAGCATTGAAATTTGTGCCACCAACTCAGGCCCTTGTGACTTCGGCTGAGTCATTTTCCATGCAGTTTCTTCAAGCAAAGCACGTGTTGAGGTCAATTGTGTTGCCATATCTACCAATTTGTGACGAACGACTTGATGATCAATCAATCGTTTACCAAAGGTCTTACGTTGCTGTGCCCAATCCAAAGCTTCTTCATAACACACCAATGCATAGCCATAAGCCACCACACCTAAGAAAAACCTCTCCATATTAAAGTTATTCATAATCACTTTAAAACCGGCATTTTCTTTACCCAGTAAATTTGATGCAGGGACTCGTACTTGATCAAAATGCAAATGCGCCGTATCTGAAGCCCACCACCCCATTTTCTTTAAAGGTGTTTTAGTAACTCCCTCACTATGCGCATCAACTAGCAACATTGAGATACCTTCAGCACCCGTTTTTGTCGGATCTGTACGTACTGCAACTGTATAGTAGTCAGCACGAATCCCCGATGTAATAAAGGTCTTCTCACCAGAAACAATATAGTAATCACCGTCCCGGACAGCCTTGGTCTGCAATGCAGCGACATCTGACCCTCCTCCTGGTTCAGTAATCGCCAATGCTGAAATCTTTTCCCCAGAAATAATCCCCGGTAAAACTTTGGCCTTTAATTCTTCACTACCAAAATGCTGAATCGGTGGTGCTCCAATTGTGTGTACCATGAGTGAAATATGTACTCCACCCGAACCAGCTTTTGCCATTTCTACACCAGCCAGTAATGAATAAAATGGATCTGCATCAGGAATACCACCATATTCCTCAGAAAAACCTAAACCTAATAGACCAATTTCAGCAGCCTTTTTATATAGCTCTCTTGGGAAAGTCTCTGCCTCATCCCATTCATTAACAAAAGAAGTCATTTCTTTTTGTACAAAACGACGAACATTATCAGCAAAAGCAATATGTTGTTCATTATAGTAAATTGGGTTTGGTTGCATTTCTACAGATGTCCTGATGTTTTTATCTAATTCCAGAACATATCTTGTCATGTTTGCCATCAATCAAAAGTTGCAAGAATCTCCATTTTCTTGGCATAAAACATCAAAGCCTCTTCTTTTTATTCAAATACAATGCCTATACTCTTAAGCAACAACGAAACCCACGGGCAGCATAATAAGACTGCGCTCCATTATGATAAATAAAGACACGACCATATCGACGATCAGCAAAAAGTGCTCCATCTAGTTTACGAATCTCATTTGGGGTTTTGAGCCAACTTGATGTTTTAAGATCAAACTCTTCAATTTCTTGTAATTGGGAATATTGCTCTTCTGTTAAAAGCTCAACTCCCATTTCCTTAGCTACATCTATTGCGCTATTTTTTGGAGGATGATCTTTTATAGATTCTAGGGCCTCGCGATCATAGCAAAGGCTTCTACGACCTTTAGGTGTCTCAAGAGAGCAATCTACAAATAAATATTCATCTTCCGGCTGATCATAAGCAATAACATCCGGCTCTCCTCCTGTATTTTCCATTTCCTGCAATGACCACAATTTTTCTGGTGACTCTATTAATTTTGCTCGCACATTTGTCCACTCAATTTCTTTATGGCGATGTGAATTCTTTTCAAATCTAGTTTTTAATAGTTCAATTAAAACCTCTATTTGTTCTGGAGATAACTGGATTTTAGTTGTCATGGATAAGTCCTTATATTTCTTAAACTTAACATCCGTCAAAATAATAAATTTTCTTTCTTTAATATCTAACTCTTCTCTGCCTAGAACATTAATTACAGAGATAGAACTAAATTCAATATCTCTACATTAGGTTCCATAATTAAGATAATCAATAATCTTTTACTATATATTTAATTCCAAAAGTGTCCACAACGCTTACATCTATTACCATTTCTAAAAGAAAATAAAGGTAGGCCGAAAAACATAAACGCTAAAAAGGCAGATTTTTTTCCTTTATTATTAACTTCTCTATCCAAACTTCCACACTCAGGGCAACATTCTTTACTCTCCCCAAACTTTTGTTCAAGCTCATCACTAAAGTCTTTCTCAAGAAATGACTTCGCTTCATCAACATAGTTTTCTTGAACTAATAAACGAACTCCACCTAAAGCATTAGAATAAAACCAATCCATATTAATTGTATGCTCATTTTCAATATAAACAGGAATTCCAAATGCTTCTAGTTGAGTCTTTGCAATTTGTGCCTCATAAGGAAATGAGAAAGTTTTAATTACGATCCATTGCATATTAAATTTCTAATGAGGTAAATAATTTTAGATTAGCTTTATTTCTTTATAATTTGAATAAATTTTAATATCTAAAGAATTGAGAATATAAATACCACGCATAAAAAAACACCCCCATTCATTGGAATGGGGGTGTTTAGAATAATGAGCTGGCGATGACTTACT
>NZ_JAHPVG010000021.1:0-33279 GCF_025514755.1 Acinetobacter sp. WU_MDCI_Abxc222 | reverse complement strand
GGTCGGAGCAGTAGGATTCGAACCTACGACCCCCTGGTCCCAAACCAGGTGCACTACCAGGCTGTGCTATGCTCCGATCTATCTCAGCTTTTGCTGTATCGCACATCGTGCGGTACGGTGTGCATTCTAGGCGCGACGCCCTCAGACGTCAACACCTATTCTCAAAAAAAGTTAAAAATCCTTATCAAATGTATATTTAACAAGCATTTTGAGGTTTTTTAACGTTTTAACGATGCACTAAAGGCTAACATTCGATCTAAAGGCATTTTGGCACGTTCAGCAAGCGCTGGATCGACGTGTATTTCCTGATCACCTTTTTGTAAAACTTCTAAAATTCCGTCGAGTTCATTCATTGCCATCCACGGACAGTGAGCACATGAACGACAAGTTGCCCCCTCACCCGCTGTTGGCGCTTCAACTAAAATCTTATTGGGAACCGCTTGCTGCATTTTGTAGAAAATGCCACGGTCAGTTGCCACAATCAGTCTTTCATTTGGCAAAGTCTGCGCAGCTTTAATCAGTTGAGAAGTACTACCTACTGCATCTGCAATTTCTACAACCGATTCTGGCGATTCTGGATGTACTAATACAGCAGCGTCTGGGTACAGTGCTTTCATGTTGGCAATGCCACGTGCACGAAATTCTTCATGCACAATACATGCGCCATCCCAAAGCAACATATCTGCACCAGTTTTCTTTTGGATATAGCGACCTAAGTGCTGATCTGGTGCCCAAATAATTTTTTCGCCTAAGCTATCTAGATGCTCAACAATTTCGACCGCACAGCTTGAAGTCACGACCCAATCTGCACGTGCTTTAACAGCCGCCGATGTATTGGCATAAACAACTACAGTGTGGTCAGGGTGCTGATCACAAAATGCCGTAAACTCATCAACAGGACAGCCCAAGTCAAGTGAACAGGTTGCTTCAAGTGTCGGCATTAAAATTGTTTTTTCAGGAGACAGAATTTTAGCTGTTTCTCCCATAAATTTTACACCTGCAACTACTAGTGTTGAGGCAGCATGATCTCGTCCGAAACGGGCCATTTCTAAAGAGTCAGAAACGCATCCACCTGTTTTTTCGGCAAGTTCTTGTACTTCTGGGTCGCAATAGTAATGAGCAACAAGGACAGCATCACGTTTTTTGAGCTCTGCTTCGATCTGAGCAAACTTTTGTTGTTTTGCTTCTTCACTTAAGCGATTGTCTTTTGGCTCACCTAAACGGTCTAAATGCGCTTGTACAATGTTTTTTGCATCGTTGGCAATTAAAGTCGCATCACTCATAAAACGTCTTCTCTATCCTTCATGCTGGCATACCTGCTCGCATATAACGTTACTGCTTAAATGATTTATGGATTGAATCATTTAATATCAAAAGATGGGGCTAATAAAAAAGCCTCTTTGTCGAGGCTTGATTATAACTGATATTTAAGAACGGTAATCAGCATTAATTTTGACATAGTCGTAAGATAAGTCACAGGTATATACCGTGTCTTTGGCCTGACCACGTCCTAAATCAACACGAATGGTAATTTCGGTTTGAGCCATAACACGCGCGCCCGCTTCTTCGGTATAGTCCTCAGCTGCGCCACCATCTTTACAGATTTGTACATCGTCTAACCACACTTGAATTTTAGACACGTCTAAGTCTTTAACCCCTGCATAGCCAATCGCAGCTAAAATACGTCCCCAGTTCGGGTCCGATGCAAAGAGTGCAGTTTTGACAAGTGGTGAATGGGCAATGCTATAAGCAATATCACAACATTCTTGAGTATTTGCGCCGCCTTCTACAGCAACAGTAATAAATTTCGTCGCCCCTTCACCATCACGGACAATTAACTGTGCTAAACGATTCATTACACGAGCAAGAACTTCTAACACTTTAGCGTAGCGTGCATCGCTGTCTAATGTGATTTCAGTACCACCTGCCTGACCTGTTGCTACGAAAATACAAGAGTCATTTGTTGAGGTATCACCATCAATCGTAATACGATTAAATGAATGCTCAACCGTGGTCTTTAATAGCTTTTGTACTAAATCACGGCTAATAGGTGCATCTGTTGCCACAAAACTTAACATGGTTGCCATGTTCGGGCGGATCATGCCAGCACCTTTACTAATACCTGTCATGGTATAAGTAATGCCATCAAGCTCAAATTGTTCAGATGCGCCTTTAGGTACAGTGTCTGTGGTCATAATGCCAGATGCAGCATCATTCCAAGCCGCGTCTTGCAGGGTATTTAACGCAGGCTGAAGACCGGCAAGTAAGCGCTCCATTGGAAGCTGCTCACCAATCACACCTGTAGAAAACGGAAGTACTTCAAAACTGTTAACTCCTGCAAGCTCCGCTAACTTCGCGCAAGTATCCTGAGCATTTTTCAAACCTGTAGGTCCAGTACCTGCATTGGCATTACCAGTGTTAATTACTAAATAGCGCGGATTACCTTCGGCAAGATGAGCTTTAGAGACATGAACAGGCGCTGCACAAAATGCATTTTGAGTAAATACACCAGCAACATTTGAACCTTCTGCAAACTCAAAAATGACTAAATCTCGTCGGTTTTGGTAACGTACATATGCTTCTGTTGAGCCAATTTTTACACCTTTTACCACATGCATTTGTGGCATTGTTACGTCACCGACAGCCATTTTTAGAACATCCAAAGTTTGTTGAATAAGATCAATATTTCAAAAAAAGCGATGCAGTAAAGCACCGACCTTATGAAATATCATAGTGGACAGCTTAGTAGAAAAGTCTAAAAAAATCGAGCGCAAAAACGGCTCATTGTTGCTCTAGTTTTAATAAAATATCTTTCTTATCAAGCCCACCAGCAAAACCAACTAATGCCCCACCCGCACCAATGACTCGATGACAAGGTGCAATAATGGAAATCGGGTTTTTGCCATTTGCCGCGCCAACTGCTCTCACCGCTTTTTCATTGCCAATTTGAACAGCAATATCTTTATAACTTCTTGTTTCACCATAAGGGATGGTCAGTAAAGCAGCCCATACTTGTTTTTGAAATGCAGTCCCTTCGAAATCTAACGACAATGTAAATTCACGGCGTTTGCCTTCAAAATATTCTTTTAATTGTTGTTCCGTCTTTAATAAAACTGGATGCTCAAGTTGTTCGACCAGCTCGGCCAGTCGAACACGTTTTGGATTTTCATTGTCCCAGAGTATTGCCACCAAAGCATTTTCATTCGCAACTAGTTTTAATTGCCCAACAGGCGAATTGATATACTTATAAGACAGCAACATAGTTTTATTCTCTTAGGAAGGCGATGAAATTTTCATTAAAACCAAGCCTGACACAATCAATACAGCGGCAATCATTCTCATAGCGCCAACAGGCTCATGAAGAAAGAAAATACCGACTAGAAATGACCCGATTGCGCCAATTCCTGTCCAAACCGTATAAGCAGTACCAAGCGGTAAAGTTTTCATTGACATTGAAAGCAGAATTACGCTCAAAATCATAAAAACTACGGTAATAACACTAGGGGTTAAACGTGTAAAACCTTCAGACATTTTCATAGAATATGCCCAAATGATTTCAAATACACCTGCTAAAATTAAAATAGCCCAAGCCATAACATTCACTAATTTTTATAGTGTCAGGTCGTCCCGACATGATTACCCATTATGGGGGAGGTCGTTCCTCCTTTATGTGAGGACTCAGTTTACTTTAAAATAAAAAATGAAGGCAAACCCCTATCTAAAGCTTGCCTGTTTTAGAAAATATTATTCGTTTTTTAACTTTAAAATTTTTCGTGCACCATTTAAAACAAACAAAACAATAATTAATCCAATCATTAAATCAGGATAACGCGAACCAGTAATGGCAACCAATATCCCTGCAATAATGACACCTAAGTTAACGATGACATCATTTGCAGAAAAGATATAACTCGCCTTCATATGTGCCCCGCTCTCCTTATGGTCTCTCATTAAATAAAGGCAACTAATATTGGCCGCAAGAGCTAATCCGCCAATTAAAATCATGAGAATTGAAACAGGTTCACTGCCATAAATAAAACGGCGCAATACATCAATTAACACAATCATGGCTAAGCCAAACTGAAACCATCCTGAAAGATGGGCAGCCTTTAATTGCGTATTTAGATTTTTACCCACCACAAATAAAGCAATGCCATAAATTGCAGCATCAGCAAACATATCGAGCGAATCGGCAATTAATCCTGTAGAGGAAGCGATGATGCCGGCCATAAACTCAATGACAAACATGACGCCATTAATCAGTAACAACCATTGTAAAACTTGCTTTTGTGCTGCATTGGTTGAAGAACTAGCTCGAACCTTTTTAGGTTTTTCAACAGGTTCATAATGTGGCTGCGTTTGTTGTAACTCTGCTCCTAATCCTAGACGCTGTAAACTTTGAGTAATCATTTCAGCCTGAACACTGTGATAAATCGCCAAATGACGCGCTGGTAAATCAAAATGAAGTTCTTGAATATCGTCATTGTAAGAGGCTAAAGCCATCCGTACCATTTGCTCTTCGGCTGCACAGTCCATTCGGGGGATATGGTAATAACTTACCCATTGACTCTTTTTAGCCACAGGTTCACTAGGCGTGAAACACTCCTGAGACGTCGTGCTTGAGCACCCACAGCTAGAGCTAGTTTTACTTAAATGTATTTGATTCTCTTGTTTTTCTAAAGCCATCTTTGCACCATAACTGACACAAAAAACAATGCCATTAGTATAAACCAATGGCATATGTTTAAGCTTACTTTTTGTTCGTAAATTAGAATTTTAGCGTTAACCCTGCTCCATAATACCAACCATGTTCAGAGTCGGTTCCAGTTTGCCAATCAGTTTGTTTTAAACCTTTCTCATAGCCATAACCGACATCAACAAATGGCATGACCTTTTTGTTGATTTCATAACGGGTTTGAAAACCAGCTTGTAAACTTGATAAACCTGTTTTACTGGCATATTGAGATTCATCTTGCAAAACAACATCTGCTTTTAAATAAGGTTTACCAATTAACTTTTGGGTAAAGAGTAAGTCCCTTTCTGTTTCTAGACTTAACTTCCATAGCTGGTCTTCACCTACATAAAGATAAGCATCGGTTTCAAAAAAGTAAGGTGCCATGCCATGTAAACCCACTACACCGGCCCAGCGATCTTGCTTTTCATCTTCTCTTTGCAAACGTTCGTAGTTTACACCGGCCTGTACATCCCAATAGTCAGCTACATTTCGGCTATAAAGTACTGAACCGCCGTAATTAGCATCTTCTGACTCTGCTTTTTCAACGTGGGCTTTAATGAACAATTTGTTTTCATCCGTTCCCACCCAAGTTTCTAATTCCGAAGAAAAACTACCTTCTCCCTCTTCGTTTTGAGTCCATCCCGTATCAATCGTAGTTGCTTGATAGATCTGACCACCGTGTTCGCGTAAATGATCATGTGTTAAAGGTTCTTGAGCAAAAGTAAATATAGATATACTCGAGAAAGCACTGCAACATAACATTTGAGAAAATAACTTAGTGATGCGCATGACTAGCTCCTTTCTCATTTTTAGATTGAACTGGTGGTTGAGCTTGAGCAGGTTGTTCTCCATCATTTACTTGAGCAACAATCAACTTATTCATCATTCCGGCACTCATGTGATAGAGCAGATGGCAATGAATCGCCCATTCTCCTAAGGCATCGGCTGTCAATAACGCAGTAACCGTCTTTCCAGGTGGAACAATAAGGGTATGTTTATTTGGTAAGTTTTCAGCTTGTTGGCCATTTTCTAATTGCATAAACATGCCATGTAAATGCATTGGGTGAGCCATCATGCTGTCATTCACAAACTTCAAGCGAATGCGTTCACCATACTTAACTTGTAATGGTGTCGTATCACTAAATTTCTTGCCATTAATGGTCCAGATATAACGTTCCATGTTGCCACCTAAACGAATGACTAACTCACGTTCCGGTGCACGAGTATCTGGTTGAGGTGTTAAAGATTGCAAATCACTATATTGCAGTGCCTTCATACCCGCTGGTGTTGAAGCATTTGCCCAGCCATAAACTGGCTCATCCTTTTTAGTCTTATTGTCAGCTTGAATCGGCATCTCATGATTCATATTCATCATAGCGTGGTCATGCTCGCTAGCTGACATTGCCTGCATATTATGCTTCATTTCAGGCATCGCTGACATGTCATGCTTCATTTGCATCATAGAATGGTCATGCCCGTCAGATGACATATTTTTCATGTCATGATCCATTTTCATTATTGGAGAATCATGATTAGCATGGCTCGCCTCTTGTTTCATTTTAGGCATGGTCGACATGTCATGTTGCATATTCATTTGATGGCCAGCATGTTCACTATTTCCATCCCCATGACTCATGCCCATATCTTCCATGGTTAACAAAGCGCGTGGACGTGGTTCTGGCATTTGAACTGGGCCTACAGCCTGTGCACTTTCATTATGCAAAGTACCGATAGCAAAACCACTACGGTCAATAGACTCGGCTTCAATCTGATAGTTTGCTTGTTTAGGCTCTACAATGACATCGTAGGTTTCAGCTGTACCAATACGAAACTCGTCAATTGCAACAGGCTTAACTGGCTGTCCATCTGCACTCACAACAGTCATTTTCAAATTTGGAATTCTGACATCAAAAAATGACATGGCCGATGCATTAATAAATCGTAATCGAACCTTATCGCCAGTCTTAAAGTTACCTGTCCAGTTTTGCTCAGGTGTCTTGCCGTTGACTAAGAAGGTATAGCCCGTCACATCAGACATATCGGTTTTTAACATCCGCATTTGATTCCACATCGAACGATCTTGCCAAGTTGCTTTTAAGCCTTGTGTTTTAACTTGCTTCAAAACATCAGATACAGTTTCACGGCGGTTTTGATAATACTCAGCAGATTTCTTCAAATTCTTCATAATGCTATCGCTAGAAGAATTATGAAAATCTGAAAGCATTACCACGTAATCACGGTCTGTTTTCTCATGAGCAGCAACAGGTATCTTGCCTTTTGGGTAAATCACGAGTGGTCCATATAAACCATCTTGCTCTTGGCCTTTACTATGCGCGTGATACCAATAGGTGCCGTTTTGTTTCACCTTAAAGCGGTAAACAAAATCACCGTTTGGCGCAATTCCTTTAAAACCATTGAAACCCGGTACGCCATCCATTAACCCTGGTAGTAACAATCCATGCCAATGTAAAGACGTATCTTGATTCTTTAATTGGTTATGGACGTGAATAACAGCTTCATCCCCCTCCTCAAACTCAAGGAGTGGTGCTGTAAACTTGCCATTTACGGTAATTCGTTTTAACGGTTGGCCCGTAACATTGACCTGTTGTTCATTAATATTAAGGTGATATTCCTTAATTGCTGCGAGTGACCATGGTGAAACCAATAGCCCAAATACAGCGACTAAGCTGCTAATTGTTTTATGAGACATTGCTGTGATCCTTTTTAATTAAAAAAATAAGTAAATAAGGATCAAGCTTTAGGAGGACGTAAAATCTCTTGCCAGTATCCGGCTAAATGTTGAGCCTGATAAATACTGCTAAATTGATATGAAATAGGAATAAGTGGGGATTCAACGTCAGGTACAGCTTGCTGCAGAGCTAAATTCACCATTTGGCAATGAACTGGGTTACAGTCCTGACAATGCTCACCATGCGAATGAAGAGACTGAGTCATCTTTTGATGACATACGGTCTGATCATTTGCTTGAGTATGCATATTGTTATGCGAAGATTTTTCACTATGACACGGCATAGTATGAAGATCATGTTGCATAGGCGTCTGTGCAATAGACACACCACTCCACCCAATGACGAAAGCCATTAGGAACACAAACCAAGCATACTTGCGTAAGTGTTGTAGAGCCATTGTGATTTATCACCTAGAGCCGATGAGTGATCTTAATGCCATTAGCATAACGAAGTTTTAAAAGAGATACAATTTTCTATCTTAAATGCTTGTTATAGAGCAATTAAGCAAATGGAGGTTGATGCTGAAGGACTAAATCAATCACCTCTAATGCACCTTCTTGTTCATTACTTACAGTGGTATAAGGCGCCACCGCTTTTAATGCTTCTACTGCATTTTCAACTGCAAACCCATAACCCACAGCTTTAATCATCTGCATATCATTGTTGTTATCACCAATCGCAACTACTTGATTAGGTTCGACCTGCCATTTTTGTAGTAACAGCTTCAAACCATGTGCTTTATGTTGGTCTGGAAGAATCAAATCGATAAAATTAAAACCACTTGAAACAGGTACCAAAACTTTATCTGCTACAAAACTTTGCTTCTGAAAATGCTCAAAAATCGCAAAGCTTTCGTTTTCCTGAGCGGTAAAAGTAATTTTGCACACTAAATCATCTAGTGCATAAAAGTCATCTACAACTGTCAGTTTTTCAAAATATCGGGCAACTTTTGCATAGTCTTCTGCGTTCATACTTCTATGCACGTAAGCACTTTTTTTTCCACAGATCACCATGGTTGAGGTATACGCTGGGTCAATCGCTTTTAAAATTTCAACGTATTGTTGCTGACTTAAATGAGCAAAAGCTAATTCTTGCCCAGCATCTACAACATGTGCGCCATTTTCTGCAATAAAAGCAATCTCATGATTAATTTCTGGAAAATAGGTAACAAGTTTTGCAAGTTGATTACCACTGGCTACCACAAAATGAATATTATTTTGTTTTAGTTGTTCGTATTGTTTTAAAAAACGTGCTTTGTTGTACTGCTTTTTGGAATTAAGAAAAGTCCCATCCATATCTACCGCTAAAATTTTTACTGTCATTAATGATCAAGGTCTCTTACTAAAAACTTATTAAACCAAATTTAGCTTTATTTTTCATGACACTTTTACAGTTTTATACGTATGTATACACAAAAAGTTTTACACAGAGATGCATTGTTTTTTGCACAGGTTATTTTTTAGCAAAGCTTAATAAAAAACCAGCTAATAAATTATTCAACACGCATAAAAAAAGAACGCCAAAACGTTCTTTTTTCATAGTTTTTGTCTATAGAATAAACGGTTGATCTAATTTTGTTTATTTTACCAACATCTTATCCATACGGTTATCAACACAGTTATCCATACAGTTATAAACAAAGTTATCCACAAGTTTATTTTAGATTAACTCTATCTTTTTAAGCATCAACACTGCCTACTTTCGCAAGCTCTGCACGCATTTGGTCAATCACAACTTTATAATCGGGTTGACCAAAAATTGCTGAACCAGCAACAAACATATCTGCACCAGCTTCTGCAATTTCACGGATATTTGCAGGACCAACACCACCATCAACTTCTAAACGGATATCACGGCCACTTGCATCAATAATTTTACGAGCTTCACGTAATTTTTCTAAAGTCATTGGAATGAACTTTTGTCCACCAAAACCAGGGTTTACACTCATTAATAAAATTTGGTCAACTTTATCAAGTACATAATCTAGATAATGCAATGGTGTTGCTGGGTTAAAAACCAAACCTGCTTTAGCACCACCAGACTTAATAAGCTGTAATGAACGATCAATGTGGTGAGATGCTTCTGGGTGGAATGTAATAATATCTGCCCCAGCTTCCAGGAAATCGCCAATAATACGATCAACTGGAGATACCATTAGATGCACATCAACAGGAGCTGTAATCCCATAGTTTTTTAAAGCCTTACATACACCTGCACCAAAAGTTAAATTTGGAACATAGTGGTTATCCATCACGTCAAAATGCACTACATCTGCACCTGCGGCTAACACTTTGTCTACATCTTCGCCTAAACGAGCAAAATCGGCAGATAAAATAGAAGGAGCAATCAAATAAGGCTTGGACATAGGTGGATGACCTGGCTAGAAGTTTAAGGAGAGGCTAAAAATTATAACAAAAAAGAACCTACTTAGCCCGCCCTTCCTTGCTTAAATGACAACATTTCAAACATGAAACGTAACGTTGCAACAATAGAATGCTAATGGCCAAATGAATTTGTTAAGGTACATTAAACCAATGTGAGGATTGATAATGAAAAGCACAACTCATCTATTAACAAACGATGGAAAACGCATTGCAAAACGTCTAGTTAATCATTGGAAACACAAATTTGAAGTACAAGAAACCGAACAAGATTTTAAAATCTTAATGCCTACCGCAACAATTACGCTTGCACCAGAAACAGAGCAGTTAAACGTTGCTATTGACAGTCAGTTAGATGACCACAACCACTTAGAAAAAGTTGTTCTTGATCATCTAAACCGTATGGCTCAACAAGAATTTCAAGTTGAATGGCAACACTAAACTAATTAGCCAGATACTTTTTCTAACTGGATTGCATGAAACTGCAAATGCTCATCCATAAAGGTCTGGATAAAATAATAGCCATGATCATAGCCAGCATGTTGTCTTAAAGTTAAAGGCTGTCCTGCCTTTAAACATGCTTGTTTAAATTTTTCAGGGTGAAGTTGTTCATAAAATTGGTCATCTAACCCCTGATCCACCAAAATTTCATTAAATACCGCACCATTTTTTGAGACTAAAGCCGTGGCATCATGAGCCAACCAGCTATCACGATCTGCACCCAAATAATGGCTAAAAGCTTTTTCACCCCATGCACATTCAGTTGGCGCGCAAATCGGTGCAAATGCAGATACCGACTTAAACTTGTCAGGATATTTAAAAGCCAAAGTCAATGCGCCATGGCCACCCATTGAGTGCCCAAAGATACCAACCTGTTGAGCATTTACAGAAAAGCTTTTTAAAATGAGTGGATATAACTCATCTATTAAATAACTTTCCATTTGATAATGCTCAGACCAAGGTGCTTCTGTGGCATTAATATAAAAGCCTGCACCTTGACCTATATCCCAATGATCCCCTGCCGCAATCTGTTCGCCACGTGGAGAAGTATCAGGTGTAATCAAAATAAGACTAAGTTGTGCTGCCAGATGCTGAGCATGTGCTTTTATGGCAAAGGTTTCTTCTGTGCACGTTAAACCCGCTAAGTAAAACAAAGTTGAGCAAGCTTTACCTTCTAAAGCTGCCGGTGGTAAATAAACACCAAACTTAGCAGGCCCTTTTAAATAAGAAGATTCAAATTGGTATATACGCTGCTCACCCTCAAAGCAGCGGTTTTTTTGCAGGAGTTGCATCGTTTTTAGCCTCTGTTTTTGTTTGAGCAATATCTACACTACCCGTATTTTGCTGAGGAAATAGATACTTTTCCAATTGAGGTAGCATAAGTTCCATATTTTTACCGATCATCCACTGAGGTTCTGAAGGTTCAACACCTTGAGCCACTTCCCATTTGGTTACCGTTTGCTTAGCTGTGTTAAACGAATCTTTCATCGACGATTGCTCTCGCATAGCCAAATCAAAGAAAGCTCGTCCAAAATAGGTATAGTCAGCTTCGTTATTACATCCAAAAGAAGTTTTATCAGCAGCCGATGCGGTAATAATTAAAGTATCAGGAGACTGTAAAGCAGGAATAAAGCTTCCTGAATAACAGGCTGAGATAACAATCACACGCCAGCGAATACCGGATTTGTCCAGTGTTTCACGTAACCATTTCGGGTCTACTTGCCCTAAATCTAATGGCGCATTTTCAATTTCGAAGTGATTTTGTTCACCGTGTGAAGTCATATATAGAAATAGGACATCGCTATCACGGTTCATTTGCTGGCCCATACGGCGTAGGGCTAACTCGATACTGGTTTTAGAGGCAATCGGAATTTCTGTTCGCGTATCTGGATTATTGACCAGCATCATTGAGCGACCAATCGTTCCGAAACGTGTATCAAACTGCTCTTTAATACGGACCACTTCCGATTTAAAAACATCTTGATAACTATCGCCAGCAACACCTAAAAAGTACCAATGGCTTTTGGCGAGCTCACCATATTGAACTTGCTCTAAAGAATCATTTAATAGTTTACTTTGCGCATAAAAAGCATCTTCAGCAAATGTAGGAGCCGTATCTTCTACTTTCCAAATCGGTTGATCTTTTACAGAAAGTTGCCAAACCACCATCGTTGCAATAGTCGCAACCATAACCAATGCACGTTCCCACCATGGCCATTTAAGCTCACGTGAGAAAACCCAAATTACCGCTAAACTTTGCCACACGAATAAAGCTACAAATAAGCTCGGTAAAATTCCGTTATAAATAGCATCGGGAATAAAGTTGAGATAACCATTAGACCCCAAATACTGAATTAAACATTGAATTAATAAGATATTTGTATCTAGAACTAGCCAAAGTAAAGCAGGAACTAGCATTAAACGAGGTTGGTTAGTTCGCTGTGATAAGAAAATACCAACAATTAAGGCAATGAATGGCCAAAGTGCATAACCAATTAAACCTTGTGAATTAAAATCACCGATTTGACCAGCGACAAGCCAACTATAAAGAGAGTTAGTACATCCTCCTAAAATTCCCCAGACAATAAGCTGAAGAATAGATGGATGCACAATCTGTAAAGAACGTCTTGACCCCAAAAACAGCCACATTCCGGCAATTTGGTTGCTTTTAAAATCATGCCAAAAGTTAATGGAGGGTTTAAGATCAATCATAAAAGGTTTTCAAAAATTTCGTTTTTGACAGGCATCTTAAGTGTATGCCTGCTAAGAATTTTAGCAATCATGCTTTTGAACTATATCACATATATTTGTGCATTATTCAAGCAATAAAACCTAACCTTACATAAGCCTACTGAAAATACGCATCAAAACGACAAGCATCTCCTTGCCATTGATGAGCTGGCTCTTGATTCGCCAAGAAAATAGCATGGCGCGGTCGTTTAACGACTACACGTTTAGCAACTTTCTGTGCCAAAACCAGCAAATTATCCCCCAAATCCATCTCACCATCTTCGGGTAAAAGGAGATGTAAAAGCTGCATCTGTTTTTTTACTTGAGCTTGTTTTTTGATTGCTTGGTGATTCTGATCACGCTGTGGAAACATCGGATCTAGATAAACCACATCAACTAGTTGAGCTGTTTGCTGTAATTGTTGTAAATAACTTGCAGAGTCAGCAAAGATTAGTTGAATCCGATCCATAAACTGGCTTAAAAAGCTATCTTGCTCAGCTTGTGCTTTTGCATCTTCAAGTAAAGTAAATAAAATTGGATGGCGCTCAACCAATTGTATTTGCGCGCCTAAATAAGCCATGAGTAAGCTATCGTGACCCAAGCCTGCTGTAGCATCAACCAGTATTGGTTTTTCACCTAACTGACAAGCCCGAGCAATCATTTCTGATTTAAGACTTGCACGTTTTAAACGGGAAATTTCGGCTTTCCAGTCGGGCTGCATTTTCATGCCATTTGCAGATAACCATAGCCCGTTTTCATCCACACAAAGTGCCAACTCAGGATTTAAACGCAGAAAACGTGCATTCAGTTTTTCAACTAACTGCAAATCTACAGTCACACCTCTAGAACAAAGCACAGCTTGGTAGTGCTGTGCTTGTTGTTGAAAATCTAATTCAAAATATATGTGCATGATTCGCCTTTATTTTGCTTTACCCTGATCTGCTATTTTTTTCCATGCATCATCACGTAAATAAACTGGCAAAGCATGTTCAGCATCAACCCACTGCTTTTCTTCTGCATAAACACGTGCAATAGAAGCAATGTCTTGTGCAGTTGCAGTGATTGTTTGATGCTCTGCATCAGCTTGAAGTAACTTTGCGCCCGAACCAATTAAGCAATGTTTTGCGTAAGCAGCAGCTGGCTCGTAGCCCATTAATTTTTCTTCATCAATACATTGCATAATTCCATGCTCATCTAGAACATAACTTGCAATGTAAACTTCGTTCATACGCGCATCGAGAACCGCAGTCACTTGTTTCAAACCTTCAAGTCTGTATGCCGCTTGAGCTAAAGCTTGCAATGTAGAAACGGGAATTACGGGTAAATCTTGTGACCATGCCAACGCCTGAGTCACAGCTGCATTAATGCGAACACCACTAAAAGAACCCGGCCCACGGCTAAAGGCAATCGCATCTAGACCAGCAACCTCAAGACCTGTTTGTTGTAGCCCCTGCTCAATCATGGGCAAAATGGTCTGGGTTTGTGCTTTCGCCCGCGTATCGAGTTGAAAAAACAGTTCTTGGGTTTCATCGACTAATGAAATAGAACACTGCTCATTTGCAGTTTCCAACGCCAGCAATTTCATGCACAACCTTAGTATTAAATCAGATTAAAAACGAGGGTTATGATACCCCACTCGGCTCTGATAGGCGAGTTGTTCTCTTTCTAAATAAAAATGCCAAGCTTGTGCTTGGCATAAAAATATTTTTCTAAAAAAGAGTTAAAAGTGGAATTCTTTTAAATCTGCATAGTTCTTAAAGTGCTCAGCATAATGCAATGCACTCAAACGTATTTTTGCAGCGCCATCTTCATCTAAAGTTTTGACAATTTTGCCAGGTGAACCCATCACCACTGAGTTATCTGGAATTACTTTCCCTTCAGGAATTAGAGCATTAGCGCCAATAATACAATTTTTTCCAATCACAGCCCGATTTAAAATTACGGCGTTCATACCAATCAAACTATTATCACCAATCGTACAACCATGCAGCATGACTTTATGACCGACTGTGACATATTCACCAATATTTAGCTCAAGTCCAGCATCGGTATGCAAGACAGAATTTTCTTGAATATTAGAAAAATCACCAATTCGAACTACGCAGTTATCGGCACGAACTACTGCACCAAACCAAATACTGACCTGACGGCCTAACTCTACTTGTCCAATTAGCGTTGCAGTTGGAGCAACCCAGCCATCCCATGGCTCATGTAATGCTTTGGGGTGCTGTCCTTGATAGCTATACATCATAATTTATCAATCCTGATCTTTATTTTTTATGAGAAAACTTTGGCATTCCAAAGGTTGGTGAGTTAAGTAAAAATGGCCAATCTTTTTGATAACCCAATCCATATTTAAACAGAGCAACCAACATACGAGCAGTTAAACCCCAGATAATTTCATTATCAATCTGTAAGCTTGGAAAATATAAAGACTGATGAGCATACCGTACTTCATAGGGTGTCGGACGCGTTTCAATAAGTTGCTGTAACGGGACAAAGAAAATTCGATCAATTTCGGTAGGCTGAGGTATTAAAGTCACCTCAGGGGGAATAAGCCCAACGATGGGTTTTACAGACAAACCACTTCTTGCACGCTGCATCGGCAAATCACCTAACAACTGTACATCAAACGGATTTAAAGCCGTCTCTTCTTGAGCTTCTCTTAGCGCTACAACAATATTACTCGTATCACTGGGGTCACGCTTTCCACCAGGAAAAGAAACTTCCCCCGCATGGTTGTTCATATGTATTGAACGGCGTGTAAGCAGTACCTTTGGATCATTTTCATTCGTAATTGCAATGAGTACTGCTGCTTGTGCTTCTTGTATGCGGGTGGAAAAGCGCAATCTTTGCTGTAACTTTTGTGTTAGCAAGTGCTCTTCCATACCATTCACCTATTATTCTGTCTCTCTTTGCATCATATCTGAAAATCAAAGTTAGGGAATAGAGTTGATGCGTAAGTCTAAAAATTCAGTTATGCTGAGGCATCTCTATACTCGATGATAATTATGAGTTTCTGTGTAGCGTGTGGGCATAAAACCGAACAAAAAATTCCTTTAGGTGATCATAAAGTACGCCGTGTTTGTACTCATTGTGGAAATATTCATTATGAAAACCCCAAAGTAATCTGCGGTGCCTTAGCGTTATGGGAAGACAAAGTATTACTCTGTCGTCGTGCGATTGAACCTCGTTATGGCTTATGGACATTACCTGCTGGTTATATGGAATTATTTGAAACCATGGAACAAGGTGCAGCACGTGAAACTCGTGAAGAAGCAGAAGCCGAGATAGAAATAGAACAACTTTATTGCATGTACAATATTCCGCGTATTGGTCAAATTTATGTTCTTTTCAAAGCACAGCTGAAAGATGGCATTTTTGGTGCAGGCGAAGAAAGCATCGAGAGTCGTCTATTTGAAGAGCATGAAATTCCATGGGGAGAACTCGCCTTTCCTAGTGTTGAACACACTTTAAGACATTATTTTGAAGACCGTAAAAAACAAGTGTTCCCAACACATCTTGAAACTTTGGGGACTCGCTTAGACCATACGGGTTAATTAATTAGACAAATAAAAAGACCGCTAAGCGGTCTTTTTATTTGTCTCTTATTTTTAAGATTTAGTCTTAATCTGATAACAATCAGCTGTTCTCAGTGTTACAGTTCCAGCCATACGCTGACCTAAAGCTTTTTCAGCCTCGGTCGGAGCAGGTGAAATATCTTTAATATTATTATATACCTGCTGATAGAAAGCATATGGATTTAACCATGAAACTGTTGTATTTGTATAGGTCGTAAGGTTTGCACCACTGACCTGCCCTTGTAATAAATTCGCAACGTTAATTTTTGCACCACTTACAAGTAAAGTTTGACTACCAGTTTGAGAGGTACTTTGAACAACATTTGAATTTAGGCCAACTACAATGCCATTTAAATTCCCTAATTGAGGTACTCCAAAAATCATTCTCACTGTAATTGACTTATCGTTGGTGGCCGACTCTGTTCCTCCTGTTGTACCAATTCTATGCTGCTGAACTCCATTATTATCAATCAAACTTGTATTTGAGACCACTCCACACTGACCAGACATATCCGTTGCAGTAGCATTAGGTTTAATATCTGTTCTAATGTCTCCATTTTCATCAACTACAATACCCAAATCAATAGGTGCAATTCCTGCTGTATCAAATTTAAAGTTTAGAGTTGCATATAATGGGAAAATATAAGTTTGACCAGATTTGACATTATTAGCAGTTTTAAAGATCTGATTAGAAAGATAGCTCGCAGGGCTAACCTTATAAATATCCATGGAACCATTAAAATTTTGGTTATCAACACTCTGTTTCCATAAAGCATATTGCTGAGGATTAGGAGTTTTGGTATTCATCAACCCGAAATATGAACTATCACGTCCTGCAATAAGCGAATCATTTAATAATTTGCCTTGATAAATCACTAAATCTTCATTTGTATTGTTAGAAGTTTTTAAACGGAATGGTTGTGTTGATTTAATTTCTGTCTTTATTGGATCAAGCCAAGTAGTTTGAGAATCCGCAACCATTTGAGTTGGCTTAGATTTTGTAAAGATATTGAATACTTTACTAATTGCTGTTTCACTGGCGATCGTACTTGTTCCTTTCCATTGTAAGCCATAACCAAAGGTATATCCCTGACGATCGGATAATAAGAACAAATTGCCAAACATATGTTGGGTATTAACCCCACTTTTTGGGCAATCCGCTAAATTAGTTAAATTACAACCATAAAAATTTTCAGCTACAAAATCAGGTTTAGCCAAAGTAATATAATCTGATTGATATAGTCCTACTAAACTTAAATGTGCCAATTGGGTTACTAGTTCAAAAGCTTGCGTATCTGATAATGGACTTACATCTAACCATGGTTTCAAAATATTGGCATAGGCCCCATTTTTCCATTCTGTAGCTGTAATATTTTGAACTAAAATATTTAAAGTATTTTTCTTCTCATCGGTAAATTGGGTTAGCTGCAAATCACCAGCAACATTATCTCCCCTCTCTAAGCCAATGCTTTGAAAGAGTTTTACCAATGCCATTGCAACCCGCACTGTAGGGTCACTCTGATTAAGTGATGTTGGAGTTTGGCCAGTTAATCCTATTGCCATATCCATGACTTTCAAACGTGGCGGAACAGTCATCTGAATTTTTGAAACAGTGTCTAACTTAACAGAACCTAGTTCAATTTTTTTTGTAGCTTTAGCATCTTGCAAATAAAAACTAGCAGTATCGCCGGCTTTACAAGATCCGATAACACTATTTCCAGAAGCCTTAGTAACAAAGCTTAGATTCGCTGCACTACTACAGGTAAAATTAATACCCGCTATTGGGTAATCTAAAGAAAATTGTAGACAATCACTGTTTGTTACGGAACAACTTCCATTAGCAGTAGCTCCTCCTGATCCATTTGTAGGATTCTCATTTATTGTGGAACTACCACCACCACATCCGTTTAGCATCAATGCCAGTGTGGTAAGTGCAAAAGGCCATAAAACTTTTTTATTCATTAGATATCCTACTTATTTTTAACGTAATACCGAAATTTGAATTTGTCCCTGATTCGTTAACTCATTTTCTGCAACATCTACGGCAGAGGATAATGGCGTCAACATCATGTAGTGCGCAGACGGGGGTAATTTTAAAACACCTTGAATTGATGCGTGTTGTAACAGAGTAGAAGGATACGATTTACTCTTAAATCCGCTCACTCCCTCCAAGATACACCCTTTATCATCTAAAAAAATAACCAAAGGCCAATAATATAAAGGTCTCTCATTACTAGCAGCGAATGACATAAGTTTTAAATGTTGAATTGAAGGATCAAGCTTTATCAACTCATACTCAAACTTTTCTTTGAGAGGTTTTCTTGGCCACAAATTTACTTCTTTATTTATACTGAGCTTTTTAATTGATTTATTATAATTTTTAATAAAACATTTATCCTGTTCAAAAGTTGCTTCTAAATCTTGAGAAGATAAACGTATATACGTCGGCGCTAATACTACTGCCGACTCTGCATCTTGAGTATGGCGATTAAAAAGCTGATCCAATGTTGATCGACTTAGACCTTTTTTCCGTTCTATTGACTCAGTTCTGCCTAATCCATCTGGCACGATATAAAAACGCTTTTTTCCTTCTAAATTAAACTCTTGGTCTTCTAGATATTCACTATTTACATATTCTATGCCATCAATAGTAGTAAATTTAGACTTATCTTTTGAAGAAGTTGGCTCAGGGGAAGCCTGTGAAGTACTTTTGATCGGGGGTGGAATTAAAAGTAATTGTTTCTGCCATTCATTATTAGACGCCGTTTGAAGTTTTACATTTTCATTAGGTGTTTTTAATTCATGACTATTTACTGAAGTAGGCTGAGTATTTTGGGCTTTTCTCGGTGCAGTCGGTGCAGTCGGTGCAGTCGGTGCAGTCGGTGCAGTCGGTGCAGTCGGTGCAGTCGGTGCAGTCGGTGCAGTATTTAATTTCTTTTGTGTAGGTTGCACGATTTTTTTTGGTGAATCTATAGTTTTTTCTTTAGAAACTTTTTGAGCTGGATCAATTATAGTTTTATTAGATGGAATTTGGGATTGTATTTCCATTCTAGGAGGTATCTGTCTTTTTTGATCAACTTTTTTACTCGGTACAATCATAGGACGCCCATCGGGACCTATAATCGTATAAAAACCGTCTGCATAAGATACAGAGACACTTGCCATCGCAACACATAAAATTGAGATAGCAAGTTTAGGGCGAAACATCCATTTATATTGTCTTACCATTTTGTTCTATAACTCAAACCAAGCACTGTAATTTTAGTATTTGTTTTTACATCTAAACCCGCATAAGGATTTAATAAGATATTATCGACACCGCATTTATTCGATAAAGTACTTGTACAGGCTGGTATGTTGTCTCGGCTGCGTAAGAAACCAACTGAAAGGTCTAAATCCGTATCTGCATCAAAACGATATCCTAATCCTAAACCAAACAACTGTGCATTGTTAATTGGAACCATAGTATTTCGTTTGTCATTAGGAATAGCACTGGCGCGCGGCTCATAACCAGCTCGCAATTTTAGACGATCTGTTGCTGAATACTCTAAACCAATTCCCCAACTCCACGGTGAGGTAAACTTTAAGGGTAATGCTAAAGAGCTATCGGTCACATCATTAGATAATAGTTTTGCTACTTTAAGTAATGAGATCTGACGATCAAACTCAAATTTAAATTTATCCCATGCCGAATAATCTGTCCATCCAACATCAAAGTTCACTTGTAGGTCTGGCAATATCTTGTACTTAATACCTGCCTGAAAATGTGCAGGGTACTCTAAATCCATTGCAACTAAACCTGATTCAATATCAGGTACATAACCAGGCAGACCTAAAATTCTAGCTAGAATTTGACCAGTAGCAGATGAATTCAATCCCTTAATCAATTCTTGAGGTGCTTTAGCATTATCAATTAAGTATTTGCCTTTCATACGCATCTTGGCTGAACTTTGATAAACCATACCAAAGCCAAAATCATCTGTTGGTTCCCACAATAAGCCCAAGTTATAACTTGGACTTAAAGACTGCTCCAATGAAACTTGTAAAGCTCCCATTTTATTAAATGGATTCATTCCTTCCTGAGCATTACACATACCAAATAATAATAAGTCGGTAATCATGTCATTATTATTTTTAAATGGTGCGCAAACCACTTCATCAACCATACGCAAGACACCAATCATCTCATTTGGAAAGCGAAGATCAGTTTTCAATGCTAGTGCGTTATAAGACATACCAATTGAGGCACCAATTGATAAGTGATCATTTACTTGAAAACCAAAAGATGGGGATAAATATGTGATTCGCTCTACTGCAACTTGCTGCCCCATATAGTTACCAGCATTTCCATTTTCTGCACCAAAACCAGCAACCAATGGTGCATATATCGCTGTTGCATAAGTTACTTTTGAGCCAGGTGGTTTGTAGGCAATTCCTGCAGTAGGAGCAACTAGTGGATAACCTTCACCTAAATCGACCATTTTTTTAAGGATAGGGACATACAAGCTAGCGTATTCAACATCGCCACGCACTGGCCCTTTAAAATCTGTACAAATATTAGCAGTAACTTCTGGTCCATCATTGCAGACAAGAGGATCATCCGAATAACCAAAAATATTATAGCCAGGCGGGGCTGAAAACTCGCGTTGGATATCAAAATTAGCAAGAATACCCTGTACATCAGTTTGTAGCCCATCAATCTTGGCTAACGCTGCAGGGTTAAAATGAACAGCACTAATACCTGGTGGATCTGCTGTTACAGCATTCCCCATCGATAATGAACGAATATCTACAGCTAGGTTTTGTCCTAATTGAGCATTGGCAAAGCTAGAAAAACCAGAGATCACAATTGCCACTGTTAAAGGACATAATTTAGGATATTTCACCTGCCTATCTCCTTATTTTTATTTTTTGCGCAAACCTAAGATATCTAGCGGGAATGACAAGCCAAGTGAAACGTCTGGCGCATCCTCTGTTAAACCAAAGCCAACTGTACCGTTAACAATCGTATCAGGTGAAACACGCACCCCCAAAGCAAAAGCCATCACAGCACTACTCTGATCTGGCGACTGATATGATTCACCATTTGCAAACTGAAACTCTGAATTTAAGTTAAAGCTTTGTTGGTAAGACATGGTTAATGACACATCATAGTTAAAGGAATAGGCAAAACCGAAAGAGAAGCCACCACTGATTCCAGGATCAAAAGATTCTAAAATACGATTACCACGTACCTGATTTAAACCAGTCTCTTTAAAACCATAATTGGCAGAAGCAGATGCAAACAAAACCACCGGGTCGATATATTTACGAGTACTTGCTCCTAAACCTACAGAGTAATAACCTTTACCAGTTGAAAGTTCATTTTGAGCAACTTCATATGGACTATCCCCAGTTTTAGTAGAAACGCTACCAAACAAAACTAAAGGTAAGCGCCCTTGTTTCAATGGGAAAGGTTCCCAACGGGCTCCCAAAGAAATATCCCCCAACCCTGCAGTATCTGAATCGCTAGCAATATCAGATTTAGCAACGAGAGGTACAGTTGCTGAAAGTGTTAAATTATCTAAAACACCATATTGAGCTGTAAAACTGTTGGTCAATGTATGCTGAGCATCTTCCCTAATACTCAAACGACTAATACTAGAATTATCATCTCCTAATGCTAAATCTAAAATACTATCGCGGTAATAGGTGTAATCGAGATCATAATATGTAGAAATTTCGCCTTTTTTTATTAATGAATATTGTCGTTCATTCGAGGTAAAAACTTCTTGTAAATTGGTCTCTTGGCTCGCATCTCCTTCTTTTTTCTGTAAAGCAGTCGCGGCTTGATTCGCTTCTGGATTAGCTGATGTAGGTTCAGATTCAGTAGTTGTAGATCCATTAGTCGGATCTACTGCGCCTTCTTGCACTGAATTTGATGTTGGCGTTATGTCTGATACTGTAGTCGTTTCGGAAACAGCTGTACTATTTTGTACACCTGCTTGTACAACTTGATCATCCGCATAAAGTGTACCTGTAATAGCACTCATGCTTAATGCCAATACACTCATCTTCATCCATCGATTATTCATATTTCTTCCCACCCAATTTATTTATTTTACTAAATCAAATTTTCATTACTTACGCTTGTAGTAAAGACGCATATAAGTTTCTATCGGCTGATTATGATTGGAAGAGTGACTATCATTATCCAGAACCCTTCGCATTGTTGAGGCTTTATTTGCTAAACGATCATAATTAAATGTTGGATATTGCACATCCACAAAGGCATAACGGTTAACAGTTGCATCTTCCACATGACGCATATCAGCATCTTTTAATGTCAATAAGTCTTTACGCTGCGATTCAGGGACAGAAATAACAAATAAAGTATTATTATCCCAAACTTCTTTAAAACGATTTTCATCAAAGCTGATATTGCCTAAAGCAGGATCGGCTACATATACTCGTCCATCTTTATAAGCTTTATATACGACAAAATGTTTAAAACCAGCATATGAAATAGGAACAATTGCGGGCTGGCCTAGTTTAACTAAATCAGAAAACTCACCACGATAGCCGCCACTATCTAAACCAATAGCAGTTACAAACCGCTTCATATCAAGTAGTGAAAAGCTACGGCGTTCAATAATCCGCTGATATTCGCCATACTGAAGTAAACCACTCATTGTTTGTTGCTCAGTTAAGCTTGTACCCACATAACCATTCAACAAAGTTGTAAGTGCAGCTGAACCACAGCTATAGTCATAGGCTTGTCGAACAATACCGCGAAATTGATCTTCAATCGCAGGCTTAATCGTTACAGGCTCAATATGATTTCGGCGAAATGATAAATTACGTGAATCGGCTGTCTCTGTATAATAAACAGTTCCCGGTGGCTTTTTTTCTATTTCGAAGGCTTCTGTCGCAAAGTAGTATATCAATGCTGAGCCCAAAGCAATCTCTAACATAAGCACTTGTTCTAAATGGTGGCCTAACCGGCCTTATTCATTTTATTCTTAGAGCAATAGCTCTACATCCCTGTGTGTTGAAGATACCTTTTTTTTCTGTAAAAAACAGCCTTTTTTTAATTTTTTTTGATGAACGTTTAGTTTTATAAAAATAGAGAGACTTTTATGCTTAATTTACGTTGATTTTTAATTTAATAGCTTGTTTCTATCAATCAAAATATATTTTTATATAACAAAATTAGATGAGTTCATAAATAAAAAAAGCGCGTATTAAACGCGCTTTTTTTTATTAAAACTTTTAAATTAGTGACCAGAGATTGTAATTGTAGAAGTACCAACATTAATACCTTGGATTTCAACGTCACCAATTGAAGCAGCAGTGTTTGAACCCAAACGAATACCCTGTGCGTATACATTCATGCCTTGAGTACTATTATTTTGAATCTTCAACCCAGTCGGTACAACAGAAATGTCGGCATTCACATCTAAGTTACCAGTTGTATTACCAGCACCACGGACCATAACTTTATCTAGGACAATTTTACCACCGCCAGCAGCATCATTAATACCTAGGTTAGATAGAGTTAAACCACCTTGCAAGCTCGAATTAACTTTAATCATTGCACCTTGTGGTGTAGCACCTAATTGAACATTAGCTGAAATTGCACCTAAAGATAAATCTAAACCAGAAAGAATTTCAGTTGGTGCAGTTTCTGTAATACCACGTACGGCAGTAGTTTCATTTAAAGTACCAGAACTACCAACACCAATAGAGCCAACTTTTACATTAACTGCACCTACATTTGCTGCAACGTTTAAAAACGCGCCATTTCCACCAGATGCTCCAACGCTATCAATTTTAAGATCTAATAAGTTCTTTGTTGCATCTACCTGAGTAAGAGTGATCGCTTTACCACCTGTTGCCGTTGTACCTGTGATTGTAATTGCACCGGCAGTTGCTGCAGCACCAGTAATACCTGTAGCAGGATCTAAACCATCGTTATCGTGAATATATAATTTGTCGATAGAAATACCACCAGTACCTAAAGCGATACCGATATTAATACCATCTTGACCTGTAGCAGCACTAAGCGCAGCATCGTCCATTGACTGCATTGCCATTGCATTTGCGCTGATAGCTAAAGAAGAAACTAAAGCAAGTTTAGTAAACATTTTCATTGAGCACTCTCCCAAGAGCATTTATTTTTTGACTTAACCACTCTCATTGTCTCAAGTTGCATTTTTCTTTATATGGCAACCGAAACTTCCAATCCTTGAGTAGGTTTGCTTAGCAATTACTAAATTACATCTACGTTAATTTTTGTTCAACTAGTGTTGTGCATTTTTTGCCAACTACCCGACAAACGGTACGCTCAAGTTTTTCTTAATAAACCCTGCTAAAAACCATAAATCCTAAGTTAAATTTTCGTTCATTTTATCAGCAAAAAAGATTATCAGTTAAAAGACTTTCTATTGATGAACTACAACTTGTAGTAAACTAATTACTCTCTCCTTAACCGCTGTCTCTTATTTAAAAATGTCTCAGTTAAAGAAAAAAATCTCTTTACATGGTAAAAATGCTGCCGATATTTTAAAAAAATTAGACGGATTAAATGGGCTTATTTATTTAAATGATAACAACAATCCAATTATTGGATTTCTTCCTCAACAATATATTCTAATTCAAGATGAAAATTATTTAGAATTTGAGCGTCAAAAATTTGATGAATATAAAAATATATCAAAACCAAACCAATTAATAGATTTTATTCAGTTTAAAGAAGTTAATTCAAAAAATAATATTCAGACTATAACAAGTTTTATGGGGGGTTATATTGGCTTTATCAGTTATGATTTCAGTGCGCATCAATTTATTAATGGTAAAAATCATATACAACCTTCTTTATTCATAGGCCAATATCGTTCTTTTTTAAAATATATAGATAATGACTGGTATTTTTTTAGTGATGAAGCAGATGCTCTTGAGCTATTCTCATATATTGAAAATAAAATACAAAATTTTATTTCTGATAACTCTAAAAATATATTTGAATTAAAAACCACCATTCAACCCCGATGGTCTAAAAAACAATACCTCGATGCTTTCTATAAAATACAAGAATATATTAAGGCTGGAGACTGCTATCAAATTAATTTAACTCAAGAGTTTAAAGCTAAATTTTCAGGATCCTTATTAAATAAAGCTAAAGATCTATGGAAACTTACAAATGCTCCATATGCAGGTTATTTAAAATTAGATGATTTTGAGTTATTAAGTTGCTCTCCCGAGCTTTTCATCGAATTTAATCAAAATAAACAAATTAAAACTAGACCTATTAAAGGCACAATGCCTCGCTATGAAAATATAGAAAAAGATTATATTTCTAAACAAACCTTAAAAAACTCTCAAAAAGACCAAGCTGAAAATGTGATGATTGTCGATTTATTACGTAATGATTTGAGCATTTATGCCAATACAGGATCTGTAAAAACGACAAAACTATTCGAGATTGAAAGTTTTAATCAAGTACATCACATGGTAAGTGAGATCGTTGCGACTCTTAAAGACGATATCAATCCTATGCAAATGTTGCTTTCAGCCTTACCCGGAGGCTCAATCACAGGTGCCCCAAAAATTCGGGCAATACAAATTATTGAAGAGTTGGAAGAAGAAGCAAGAGGTGCATATTGCGGGACATTAGGGTATTTCAATTTTGATGGAACAGGTCGCTGGAATATTCTTATCCGTAGCTTTCAACAATATCAGAATCAGCTTTCTTTATGGGCTGGTGGAGGTATTACAATTGCATCAAATGCAGAGGCAGAATATCAAGAAAGCCTTGATAAAATCTCTGCTATGCTGAACTTGATGAACAGCACAGCAGAGTAAAATTTAGAGAATATCTTGTTTTAATGTCTGTACTAAACGCTCATTTTGCTCATCAGTTCCTACAGTAATTCGCAAGAATTGATTAATACGAGGCTTATTGAAATAGCGCACAATAATACCTTGTTCACGCAATTGCTGGGCAAGCTGACCTGCATCATGCGATGAGTGAGAAGCAAAAATAAAGTTTGCTTTAGAAGGTAAAACTTTAAAGTCCAAAGCAGTTAAGTTATCGACTAATTTTTCACGACTAGAAATAACTTTTTGACATTGTTCCTCAAAATAAGCCTGATCTTCAAAAGAAGCTACCGCGGCTGCAATTGCAAAACGGTCAATAGGATATGAGTTAAAACTATTTTTGACAGCTTCAAGAGCCACAATTAAATGAGACTGAGCAATCGCAAAGCCAACGCGTAAACCCGCAAGAGAGCGAGATTTTGAAGTTGTTTGGCACACAACCAGATTTTCATAGCGATTTACTAAACTCACCGCTGATTCTGCACCAAAATCAACATAAGCTTCATCAATGACAACCACCCGATCTGGATTAGCTTTTAAAATTTGTTCAATTTCGGCTAAGCCTAGTGCAATACTTGTTGGAGCATTAGGGTTGGTAATAATAACCCCACCATTTGGTTGTGCGTAATCTTTAACTTCAATCTCAAAATTTTCATTGAGCGGAATTTCTTTAGTTTTTGTTCCAAAGAACTGACTGTAAACTGGATAAAAACTATAAGTGATATCTGGATAAAGAATCGGTTCATCTTGAAGGAAAAATGCTTTAAAAATATGAGCAAGTACTTCATCTGAGCCATTACCAACGAAAACTTGAGATACCTCAATATTCTGTTGTTTAGCAATTGCTTGCTTTAAAGCTGTTGCATCTGGATCTGGATATAAACGCAAGGCATCAGCTTGCTGAGTTAAAACAGCTTGAACCGCTTCAACTACTTTTGGTGATGGCGGATATGGATTTTCATTCGTATTGAGTTTCAATAAATTCTGAATTTTAGGTTGCTCACCCGGAACATAAGGTTCTAATTCACGAACTTCTGGACTCCAAAAGCGCATTTGTGCTGTAGATACAGTCATAGTCTTATCTCAAAAAAGGGCTGAAAATCAGCCCTGAGTAATAATTAAAAAACTACAAGGTTTATAAGCTTATTGATAACGATAGCGAGCTGAGCGTGCATGAGCATCTAAGTTCTCTTGGACAGCTAATATGTCGGCTGTTTTAGCTAACGTTTTAACCCCATCTTTTGAACACATAATCAAGCTTGAACGTTTTTGGAAATCATAAACACCTAACGGAGAAGAAAAACGGGCAGTTCCAGATGTCGGCAATACATGGTTTGGACCCGCGCAATAGTCACCGATTGCTTCAGGTGTATAACGTCCCATGAAAATTGCTCCAGCATGACGAATCTCTTCGCTCATGGCTTCAGCATCATCTAAGCACAGCTCCAAATGCTCTGGGGCAACCTGATTAATCAACTCGATTGCTTCTGCACGGTCTTTGACTAATACCAAAGCACCACGGTTTTCAATCGAAGTTCTTGCAATATCTGCCTTTGGCAATTCATTTAAATGCTTTTCAATTGCCAACTCGACTGCATTAAACAAAGCTTCATCTGGAGTTATAAAAATAGCTTGAGCCACAGTGTCATGTTCAGCTTGTGATAAAACATCCATAGCCAACCAATCTGCATTATTCTCACCTTCTGCATATACTAAAATTTCAGAAGGTCCGGCAATCATATCGATGCCGACTTGACCAAACACAGCACGTTTAGCAGCTGCTACAAAACGATTCCCCGGACCAGTGATTTTATCTACAGGTGGAATGGTCTGAGTACCATAAGCAAGAGCCGCTACTGCTTGCGCCCCCCCAATAGTGAATACTCGACTAACTCCCGCAAGGTAAGCCGCCGCGAGAACCAATGGATTTAATTCACCGTTTGGCGCAGGAACAACCATAATAATTTCAGGTACACCAGCAACGTGGGCTGGCACAGCGTTCATTAAAACTGAAGACGGATAAGATGCTAAACCACCTGGCACATAAATACCCACACGGTCTAGAGGCGTGACTTTTTGCCCTAATGTATTGCCCAAATCATCTACATAAGTCCAGCTATCTTGTTTCTGAGCTTCATGAAATGTACGAATACGAGTTGCTGCTAACTGAAGAGCATCGCGAATTTCTGGGCTTAAATTATCAAAAGCAGTTTTAAGCTGTTGTTGAGATAACTCTAAATCTGAAAATTGATGCGCAGGATGTCGATCGAACTGTTGAGTAAGCTTTAAAACATGATCATCACCATGCTGACGAACATCAGCAATAATTTGATCTACTGTTTGCACTAAATTAAGATCATTCACGGTTTCAAATGCTAAAAGCTCAGCAAAAACCTGTTTGAAGTTCTGATCTTGAGTCGATAAACGTCGCATCAATTTACCCACAAGGCGAAAAAGAAAAAACAAGTTTACTCTTTTTCTAAGCGCTTGTGGGCATCATCTGAAGCAACTATCACAAAAGCATGATGGGAAATTGCTTTTAACGTGATTGAACAGCTTGCTCGAGCTGTGAAATGATTGGGTTTAATAGAGTTTGCTTACGTTTAAAACTGGCTTTATTTACAATTAAACGTGAAGAGACTTTGCAAATCTCCTCTAATGGCTCAAGACCATTCGCTCTTAGCGTATTACCAGTATCAACAACATCCACAATGTAATCGCCCAAACCGACCAAAGGCGCTAGCTCCATAGAACCATAGAGCTTGATAACATCGACTTGCTCACCTAGGCTTGCATAATACTGACGTGTAAGATTGACATATTTCGTGGCAATTTTTAAACGGCCTTTTGGACGCTCCATCCCCACTTTACCAGCAGTCATCAATTTACACTTAGCGATTTTCAGGTCAAGTAGCTCATATACATGCTGAGCACCGTGTTCCATCAACACATCTTTACCTGCTACACCTAGATCTGCTGCGCCATTCTCTACATAGGTAGGTACATCAGATGCACGTAGAATTAAAATACGTACTTGCTTATGCGTAGTAGGAAAAATCAGTTTACGGGACTTTTCCGGATCTTCGAGCAAATTAATACCCGCAGTAGCTAGTAAAGGTAACGTCTCTTTTAAGATGCGGCCTTTACTGAGTGCCAAGGTCAAACCATGATCAAAATTGCCCATCACATCAAAATTAGGATCATCGTTTCTTACATCATTCATTAACTTACTCGCTTAATTTTGGCACCTAAACCTTGAAGTTTCTCTTCGACATGCTCATAACCACGGTCAATATGGTAGATACGGTCAATTAAGGTATCTCCCTCTGCAACTAAAGCTGCTAAAACTAAAGAGAACGAAGCACGCAAATCCGTTGCCATTACAGGTGCAGCCTGTAAAGTTTCTACTCCAGTTACGACAGCATCATGACCTTCAACCTGAATATTAGCGCCCATACGTGACAATTCAGGAACATGCATAAAACGATTTTCAAAAATCGTTTCAGAGATAGTTGCAAATCCACGACCAATAGCGTTTACCGCCATAAGCTGAGCTTGCATATCTGTTGGAAACTCTGGATGTGGCAAAGTTCTAAAACTTACGGCTTTAGGGCGTTTGCCTAACATATCAAGTTCGATCCAATCATCACCACGAGTGACTTCAGCACCCATTTCTTCAAACTTATCTAAAACAGATTCAAGTAATGCAGGATCGGTATGTGTAGTTTTGACACGACCACCCGTAATTGCAGCAGCGGCCAAATAAGAACCCGTTTCGATACGATCAGCTACAACGGCATATTCACAGCCATGCAAACTTTCTACGCCTGTTACAACAAGAGTATCAGTATCAAGTCCTTCAATCTTCGCACCCATTTTAATGAGCATTTGAGCAAGGTCAGTGATTTCAGGTTCACGAGCTGCATTACGAATTGTCGTAACACCATCAGCTAGTGCAGCAGCCATCAAGATGTTTTCAGTACCGCCAACGGTAACCATATCAAAAACAACTTCACCACCTTTTAAACGACCTTCAACTGAAGCATGGACATAACCATTTTCAACTTCAATATGTGCACCTAAAGCTTCTAAAGCTTTTAAATGTTGATCAACTGGACGTGATCCAATTGCACAACCACCAGGTAAAGAAACTTTTGCATTACCGTAACGTGCTAATAATGGTCCTAAAACCAAAATTGAGGCACGCATCGTTTTTACTAGTTCATAAGGAGCGAACTGATTATCTAAAGTAGAGGTATCAGCTTTTACTGTGTCATTTTCATAGCTGATTGTAACCCCTAACCCACCAATCAACTTGACCAAAGTATTTACGTCTTTAAGATTTGGAACATTAGTGATCGTAATTGGAGAGTCTGCAAGAATAGTTGCAGCAAGTAATGGTAAAGCTGCATTTTTAGCCCCAGAAATGCGCACTTCCCCGTCGAGCTTAACACCACCCGTAATTAAAAATTTATCCATTAATATTTAAGCTCCGAAAAGGCTTGCTTTACGCCATTCATCTTTGGTCATTGCACGAATTGTCACCGCGTGAACTTCGCCACTTGCAATATAAGTATTTAATGGTGCATAAACTAATTGTTGGCGAGCAACAGTACGCTTACCGTCAAATTGATCATCCACAATACGGAGGTCAAATTTTCCGGCCTGTCCGCTCACCGCTACTTCCGCTTCAGGGAAAGCTTCTTTTAAAATTTGAGTGAGCTGTTCACTATTCATTGCAAAGACCTCTGACACAACCTAAGGTGTAAAACGAAGTATTTTACTATAACTTTTTCAAAGAATTCAGTACGTGTTTATATTTTATCAATAAAAAAGAGGCTATCTTTCAAGCCTCTCTTAATTATATAAAACTTATTAAATAGAAACAGCGACTTGCGCATAAGTGCGCTGCATTTTCCGATATTTTAATAATTGTTTTTTTAATTTTTCAGTTAGTTTTTTAATTGAAGTATACATATCATCAGCAGTTGCCTGAGCAAACAGCTCAATTCCTGGCAATCTTACAATAGCCTCTGCAACATGGTTCGAACTACCTTTATGAGAGCGCTTATCAATTTGATGATCTTTTGTTAATTTAATTTGCATACTATTCACCTGATCTAGGTGTTTCGTTAACTGATTAAATTTTGATTTAATATTTTCTTCTATAGCTGGTGTAATTGCTAAATGATGTCCACGAATCGTTAATTGCATAATTCTATCCCTCACCTTTTTTAGGTTATCTAAAGAAGAACTAAAACGATTTAATGCTATCAAAAGAAATCTAGGAACAATTAAACCATTTTAGTTACTCTCTTGGTGAAAATGAAATTTCATTATTTCGTCATAATGAATCTCTAGAATAGCCATACTTCAAAATTCAGATCAAGACTTTTCTTTCAGAGGACGAAGGAATATGTAACGATTCTCGATATTTTGCGACCGTTCTTCGAGCCACTTCAATTCCCTCATCTTTTAATAATGTAGCAATTACATTATCTGACAAAGGCTTACGTGGATTTTCATTTGCGACTAGTTTCTTAATCATTGCCCGAATTGCGGTAGAAGAGGCCTCTCCTCCTGCTGTTGTTCCTACATGACTAGAGAAAAAATATTTCAGCTCAAATAGACCACGAGGCGTAAGCATATATTTATTTGTAGTTACACGAGAAACTGTAGATTCATGCAATTCGACTTCTTCTGCCACATCTCGAAGAACTAGCGGCTTCATTGCTTCAGGACCTATTTCCAAAAAGGCTTTTTGATGCTCCACAATACAAGAAGCTACTTTTAATAACGTTTTATGCCTTTCATCAATGCTTTTGATAAAGTTTTTCGCCTCAAGCATTTGATTACGTAAATATAAATTATCCTCACTCTGATCTGCTCTACGAATCATACTAGAGTAAAAAGAATTAATTCTTAATTTAGGAAGTACATCTGGGTTTAACTGAACCTGCCAATGTAAATCTTTTTTTGAAACCACCACATCGGGAATTTGATAATCAGATTCTTGCTTATCAAAATCCATTCCAGGATAAGGTTTTAACGTTTTTAAAAGATTGATTGCAAACTTTAATTGGTCTTTCGTTAAACCAGTTTGTTTAAGTAATTTATTAAGATCATTAGCTATCAAAAGCTCATAATACTGTAATAGATTTTTTGCTTCGTTTAGATATTCAACATCTTTTGGTAGAAACTCTAGCTGTATCTTTAAACATTCCGCTAAATTACGCGAACCAATCCCTAAAGGATCAAGTCGTTGAATGTGTTTTAAGACAACTAAAACTTCATCCTCCTCAATCTCCTCCTCGATATCCATTTCATTCAATAATTGTTGTGCAGCTAAAATTATTTCTTCAATTTCAGCATCCAAGAAACCTTTATCATCTAATGCATCAACAATACAATAAGCAATTAATTGATCAATTTTAGAAAAATGCAAAAGATTAACTTGTTCTAAAATATGTTCCTTAAGAGATAATTGAACTTGGCGATTATCTTCCCGCTCTTCAAATTCTGGAGTAGCTAAAGCTGTTGATTGATGGGTATAAACATCATCCCACTCAGTATCAACGGGCAAATCATCAGGCAAATGGTTTGCATTTAGTTCCGTTGTTAAATCATCCGATTCTTTATTTTCTAATGTAGACAGACTTTCCGTTAACGACTCTTCTTCTATTTTTTCAAGCAAAGGATTACTATCTAGTTGAATCTGAATTTCCTGTTCAAGCTCTAAACTAGAGAGTTGTAACAAACGAATCGCCTGCTGCAATTGAGGTGTTAACGATAGAGAATTCGCTACTTTCAATCCAACAGATAATTTCATATATTTCATTTTCCATAAAACAAGCAAAAATCATGCCTATTCAACATTTATAACATATAGTCTCCATTTGTCATACATATCCAACTGAAATTTGTAGAAGAAAAAAGAGATTTTTCCAATTATAAAAATAATCTTATTAAATTAATTCTATCAAACATGGTTCCAATATAAAGTCAGACACAAAATCTTGTTATAAAAAGTTAATTAGGAGGAGCTTGTTCTATTTTAATTTTGTTTAATTGATTACCCTTCGGTTGTATAGTTTTTTCTATTAAATTTAAAGATTCAAATCATAGCTTACTATTTTATATTTATTCCCTACAAATATATTTTTCTCACGCATAAAAAAACACCCCCATTCATTGGAATGGGGGTGTTTGGAATAATGAGCTGGCGATGACTTACTCTCACATGG
>NZ_JAHPVG010000020.1:0-33408 GCF_025514755.1 Acinetobacter sp. WU_MDCI_Abxc222 | reverse complement strand
GCAGTTAAAGTTGTTTTACCATGGTCAACGTGACCGATTGTGCCCACGTTTACGTGTGGCTTATTACGTTCAAACTTGGCTTTAGCCATGATGATCTTCCTTTATAAACTACTCATGGAGGGTCACCCCATGAGCACTTGGTTTTTAACTAAGAAATTAGTTTGGGCTTATAGTAATCGAAAGATTACTCGTCGTCACCTTTTTTACCGCCAGCTTGGAATTTAGCGATGATGCCTTCAGCCACGTTACGTGGAGTTTCAGCATATTTAGCAAATTCCATAGAGTAAGTCGCACGACCTTGAGACATAGAACGCATTTGAGTCGCGTAACCAAACATCTCAGCAAGAGGAACTTCTGCACGAATTGCTTTTGTTCCACCAGGAAGATCGTCCATACCTTGAACCATACCACGACGACGGTTTAAGTCACCCATGATATCGCCCATGTAGTCTTCTGGAGTTTCTACTTCAACTTTCATGATAGGTTCAAGAAGGATAGGATCCGCTTTCATGAAACCATCACGGAAGGCATAAGAACCTGCCATTTTGAACGATAATTCGTCAGAGTCGACGTCATGGTAAGAACCGTCGAATAATGTAGCTTTAATACCAACAACAGGGTAACCAGCCAATACACCATTCTTCATACGTTCTTGAATACCTTTGTCAACCGCGCCAAAGAATTCTTTAGGTACTACACCACCAACAACTTCTTCAACGAATTGGTATTCTTTACCAGCTTCTTCAACATCAAGCGGTTCAAGACGTACATATACGTGACCAAACTTACCTTTACCACCAGTTTGACGTACGAACTTACCTTCTTGTTCAACAGACTTTTTGATCGTTTCACGGTAAGCAACCATTGGTTTACCAATGTTAGCTTCAACACCGAATTCACGCTTCATACGGTCAACAATGATGTCAAGGTGAAGTTCACCCATACCAGCAATAATTGTTTGACCAGATTCTTCGTCTGTACGAACACGGAACGATGGATCTTCTTTAGCCAAACGACCTAAAGCGATAGACATTTTTTCTTGGTCTGCTTTAGTTTTTGGTTCAACAGCCAATGAAATTACTGGCTCTGGGAATTCCATACGCTCAAGAGTAATGATGTTTTTCTCATCACATAATGTATCACCAGTTGTAACGTCTTTAAGACCTACACACGCTGCGATATCACCTGCACGGATTTCATCAAGATCTTGACGTTCGTTCGCATGCATTTGCACGATACGACCGATACGTTCACGCTTAGCTTTAACTGGGTTATAAACCGGATCACCTTGTTTAAGAACACCAGAGTAAACACGTACGAATGTTAAGTTACCTACGAATTTGTCGTTCATGATTTTGAACGCAAGCGCAGAGAACGGAGCTTCGTCAGATGCTTCACGAGACGCTTTAGTTTCGTCTTTGTCGTCAAGGATACCTTCGATCGCTTTAACTTCTGTAGGTGATGGTAAGAATTCAATTACAGCATCCAACATACGTTGAACACCTTTGTTCTTGAATGCAGAACCACAAAGCATTACTTGAATTTCAGAAGCTAATGTACGAGCACGTAAACCAGCGATGATGTCTTCTTTAGAAAGATCACCTTCTTCTAGGTACTTGTCCATTAATTCTTCAGAAGCTTCAGCCGCAGCTTCAACCATTTTTGTACGCCATTCGTTAGACGTATCAACTAGGTCAGCTGGGATATCAGCATATTCAAACTTCATACCTTGAGATGCTTCATCCCAGATAATCGCTTTCATTTCGATAAGGTCAACAACACCCTGGAATGTATCTTCAGCACCAATTGGCACAACGATAGGAACAGGATTACCACCTAAACGAGTTTTAACTTGCTCAACAGCACGGAAGAAGTTTGCACCAGTACGGTCCATCTTGTTCACGAATGCTAAACGAGGCACTTTATATTTGTTCGCTTGACGCCATACAGTTTCAGACTGAGGTTGTACACCACCTACAGCACAGTAAACCATGCACGCACCGTCAAGAACACGCATAGAACGTTCAACTTCGATTGTGAAGTCTACGTGTCCCGGGGTGTCAATTACGTTGATACGGTGTTGTTCGAATTGGTTACCCATACCAGACCAGAAACAAGTTGTAGCAGCAGAGGTAATTGTAATACCACGCTCTTGCTCTTGTTCCATCCAGTCCATTGTTGCTGCACCGTCGTGTACTTCACCAATTTTGTGAGATACACCTGTGTAGAACAAAATACGTTCAGTTGTAGTTGTTTTACCTGCGTCAATGTGCGCAGAAATACCGATGTTACGGTAACGAGTAATTGGGGTTTGGCGAGCCATGATGTCTACATTCCTAAATGTTATATTTAAAACAGGACGCACCAATTAAATTGATGCGCGCGAATATCCAAACAGGCAACTTAAATACCTGCAAAGCCCCCACTTTGATAGAGAGCGATGTTGAATCGAGCTGCTGTACGCATGAATATTCTCCTGAATAAGGCCTGTTTTATCCGCTTAGAAACGGTAGTGAGAGAAGGCTTTGTTAGCTTCAGCCATACGGTGCACATCTTCACGTTTTTTGATTGCTGCACCTTTACCTTCAGCTGCATCAAGCAACTCACCAGCAAGACGTAAAGCCATCGTTTTTTCAGAACGCTTAGCAGCAGCATCTACTAACCAACGCATAGCTAAGGCAGTACGACGGGATGGGCGTACTTCCATAGGTACTTGATAAGTAGCACCACCAACACGGCGTGCTTTTACTTCAACCATAGGACGAACTTTTTCAAGAGTAGTCTCGAAAAATTCAACTGGGTCTACTTTATTTTTTTCTTGAACGCGTTCTAAAGCACCGTAAACGATACTTTCTGCAATAGATTTTTTACCATCTTGCATTACGTGGTTCATGAATTTAGCGATTGTTTGGCTGCTAAATTTTGGATCTGGAAGGATCTCACGAGCAGCGACTACGCGACGTCTTGGCATTTTAATACACCTAATAATATGACACTTCAGGATGATCCAGCAGTTTGTACAAGTGTCATGTACACGACGCTGGCCTTACTATACGTCGCTTGAATTACAAATCTATGAAGAATTCAAACAAGCGAAACGCTAAAGGGCTTATTCGACTAGTTTCCTAGAATTACTTCTTAGGACGCTTAGTACCGTATTTAGAACGTGATTGATTACGATCTTTAACACCAGCACAGTCTAATGAACCACGAACGGTATGGTAACGTACACCCGGTAAGTCTTTAACACGACCACCACGGATAAGAACAACACTGTGCTCTTGTAAGTTATGGCCTTCACCACCGATGTAGCTAGATACTTCAAAACCTGAAGTTAAGCGAACACGGCAAACCTTACGCATAGCTGAGTTAGGTTTTTTAGGTGTAGTTGTATAAACACGTGTACAAACACCACGACGTTGTGGACAAGCCTTCAACGCAGGAACTTTGGATTTTTCAACCAAAGTCGTACGACCCTTACGGATCAACTGATTCGTTGTTGCCATATGGCAATTCTCCCGTTATTAAAAAACCTTAAAAAGAAAATACCTCTTTTTAAGGGCACATAATTGTAAGCCAAGATGCAAAAATGGTCAACACGGCAATACTTACCAAATGTTGACCATATCAATGTTTGACAGGACGATTTACAAATTTAAATAGAGTCTATTTTCAATTTTTAAACTTCTACTTTGTAAGTGTATTGTTAAGAGTATTTTTTATCTTCCAATATCTCGTTATCATCCTCTGGTGTTAAAGCAGGTTTTTGCTCAGTATGCTCATGCTCTTTCACATGTTTGTCAGCAAGTTGTTCTAAACCTTGATGAACATTTTCCTGAATTTTTTCTTCACTCTTTTCGCGTTCCGTAGGCTTTAACACAATAGAAACTTTTGAAATCACCTCATGATTTTCTACTTTATGATGATGAGCAGCATGAATATTGCCATCTTCACCTATATTTAAAAGTCTTGGACTTGCTTTTTGAATGAGTGTAACCGCAGCATAATAGGCTTGCAGCGGAGATAAATGCTCGCTAGGGTGTTCATTTAAATAATGTCTTGCCGCTCCAAAAATTGCTTGAGCTTTATGCCCCACATCTTCTTGCAGCTTCCAGCTATACACTGCGCTTAAAACCGCACCTGCAATTGGGGTAAATTTCCCAAAAGCTGAGAGTTTCGGAATACGATTCAACCATTCCCATTTGAACTCCCCATCTTCATCTACCAACCAGTTCTTTAGAGTCTCTATATCTGTGGTTGAACCTAGCACTTGCTGAAATTGATGAATATCTTGTGTTTCCAACATATTTCTTAATGTTTTTAAAGCTAACAACAGGGTTTGCTTCTCAGCAATCAGGCTAATATCAACTTCTTTAAAAATAAACTCGACAACATCTTGATCAGTAGCTTCCAACAAATCAAAGCCATGTGATCTTCCTGTCTGATAAATAGTTCTTAAAACCAAAACTAATGAAACTGGAATATCTACAGCCGCACCAACGACACCTGATACACCTGTAATTGCACCTTGTACAGTCGCAATGAGCTTGTTTTGTTCAATAAGTGCCTGACTTAAACGTTGAGAACGTCCTGTGTCTTTAGTTAATTCAAATAAATCTTTAGCACCCGCTTCTTCTAGGATTTTTTCAGTTAAGGTACTTTTTGAACTAAAGTCATTTAACCAGTTAAATAAATGGCCTGAGATTTTTTCGTCCCAATCAGGTGAAAGAAATGTAGCAACGCCATTTACTTTTTTGAAATGGCGCCCAAACACCTGACGTGTGACTTTTGGTAAATGCTCTCGTAGCATTTGTTGAGGACTTTCATATTGCTCAACTTCAAATGGGCTTTTTGTTCGTGATTTACCTTCAACAGTTTTACCAGTTGGGATTGGTTCAACGACCTTACTTACATCACCTGATTGGTTCTGTTGTAAAATACTCAATCCTGTAGAACTGAGCTTTTTAGCCACTCCGAAGACCTGAGAAAACAAATTGTCAGATTGATTATTATTAAATTTTGTCATCAAGTACCTCGATTTTTTAATTTATCTAATTAGAGATAAATACTAGGTGGAATGTGGATTTATCTCAACTTGAATGTGTGTATTTTAGTTAACCCTAAATGCAACATACTATGTATTTAGTTATTTTTTTTAAATGTAAAATTGTCATAAAGATTTGCCATAAGAAATAAAAAACCTTTCTGCTATCATGTTAACAACGCAAAACATTGGTCTCGTTTTCTTACAGCTATATTCTCCTATTCATTTTCATAGCTGTTGAACACGATAGACTCTTATATATCACCATAAAGGGACCTGTAGATGAAACGTGTTGTAATCACTGGTATGGGTATTAACTCATGTATCGGTAACTCTTTAGAAGCAGTTACTCACTCACTTCAAAATGGAATCTCCGGGACACGTTTTAACCCAACTTATGCTGAACTTAATTTCAAAAGTCATGTCAGCGCTGCTGCAGAACAAGACTTTGATAATATTGACCGTAAATTAAAACGCTTCATGGGCGTATGTGCGATGTATGCATACAACGCTGCTGTAGCTGCAGTTGAACATGCAGGACTTACTCCTGAACAACTTGCTGGTAATCCACGTTATGGTATTGCAGGTGGTTCAGGTGGTGGCTCAACTGCTTCTGTTGTTGAAATGACAGAATTATTAGAAACTAAAGGCGCACGTAAAGTGGGTCCATTCTTTGTACCGCGTAATATGTCAAACACCATTACTGCTAACGTAGGTGTTGCATTTAAACTACAAGGTATTTCACATACTATTACAAGTGCTTGCGCAACTTCTGCAGATGCAATTGGTTATGCATACAACTTAATTCAACTTGGCAAGCAAGACCTTATGCTTGCTGGTGGCGGTGAAGAAGATCACTGGTCTCAAAGTTTATTGTTTGATGCAATGGGCGCACTTTGCTCGAAATATAACGACTCTCCAGAAACAGCATCTCGCCCATATTCAGCAGACCGTGACGGCTTCGTTATTGCTGGCGGTGGCGGTTTCGTAGTACTTGAATCACTTGAACACGCACAAGCTCGTGGTGCAAATATTTTAGCTGAAGTCGTTGGTTATGCTGCGAACAGTGATGGCGCAGACATGGTTGCTCCAAGCGGTGAAGGTGCTACACGTTGTGTATTAATGGCACTTGAAGAAGCTAAGCAACATGGCGTAGAAAAAATTGACTATGTAAATACACATGGTACTTCTACTCCAGCTGGTGACATTACAGAACTTAAAGCAATGGAGCGTGCATTTGGTGAAGGTAATGTACCTCCTCTTAGCTCGACCAAATCTATGACTGGCCATAGCTTGGGCGCCGCTGGTGTACAAGAAGCTATTTACTCTGTGCTAATGATGCAGAATGACTTTATTGCACCAAACATCAACGTAACTGAGCTTGATGAGGGCGCAAAACCTTTTGATATCGTACTTGAAAAACGTGATGCAAAATTGAATACTGTAATGAGTAACAGTTTTGGCTTTGGCGGTGTTAACGCTTGCCTTATTTTCAAGAAGTGGGATGCATAATCCCACCTAGGATTATCGATGGATGCACCTTCTGATGCTTTTTTGTGGGTAAAAGCATTACATATTATTGCCGTGGTTTGTTGGTTCGCAGCCTTGTTCTACTTACCACGTCTATATGTTTATCATGCTATGAGTGAAGATGCTGCAAGTCATCAACGCTTTGAGGTAATGGAACGCAAGTTGTATCGAGGAATTATGTGGCCTTCGATGATTGCTACATTAATTACCGCCCATTTCCTTGTAGAATGGGGTGATGCAACTCGACATTATCATCAAGCCACATGGTTTTACCTCAAAGTTGGATTAGTGGCTTTATTGGTGATTTATCATTTGGTATGTGGCTATTATCGTAAAAAGCTCATCGGAAATGCTCACTATAAATCACATAAGTTCTGGCGTTTTTTTAATGAAATGCCAACCTTAATTTTATTTGCTGTTGTGATTCTAGTTGTTGTAAAGCCTCAGTTCTAACTGAGGCTTTTGCTTTTCTTCTCTAAGAATTATTTTATTCAGAATAATAAAAACATGAAATTCATTTAAATATTGATGAAAACAGAACTATAAAACTAATGAGTAGCCACGACTCTTTATTTAACGATATATGATCTATACTATGCTAAAGAAATAGATGAACCCATTTAATGGCAAAGCTATGCTAACTTTTAATGCCTTTAAACGCTTAATCCATAATCAATTGATTCTTCTTACACTTTTTATTTTCCGTCACTTAAAAAACTACCCGATTAGGTATTTGACTGCTCAAGAAAAATTATTAGCTCAAATGGTCTTCGGCGATCTGCTCGATTGTGAACAACCTAAAATTATTGCTACTCGCTATCTCCCTTGGCAGTCTTGCGGTATTTTTATGGCGCCAAATGGTAATATCTATGTCAATCCTTCTGATTACAGCGAAAATTATGCTCTAGAGTCTAAGTTTATGCAGGGTATTTTTATCCATGAACTCACACACGTCATGCAATATCAAAAAGGTATTCATGTCCTACTTAAAGGTGCCTTACTACAATCAGCCTATTACCTCAGCCTTAAAAGTTACAACCCCTACAAATACACCTATCACCCTGACAAGGCATTTAGTACTTATAATATTGAACAGCAAGGCGAAATTGCTCGTGACATTTGCACAGGAAAAATCCCGAATATTATCTGTTCACCTCAGCTTCATTTGTAACTAAATAATCCATGTTTCTTTAAACGTAACATTTTTTGCCTGATGTAAATGATAATTCTTATAAATCAGAAATACTTATCTAAACTATAAAATTACGCTTATTCAATTCAAATTATTGAAAAAAATAGAACAGCCTTATTCCAAATTAGCTTGTGATAAGGCAGTATACAAACAATAAAAATAATGAAGCGTGTTTCTATTCTACACAGAAAATCTCGTTATTTTTACGCAGAAAATATGGGATTGGTATATATTATTGATCTTGACATTTTTGTTTACTATTTTAATTGTTTACTATCGTATCATACACATCGTTGAAAAATTATATCCATAAAAATCAACACTATGTGTATCTATATTCGTTATGATCTAGGATTAGGTTTGAATGAAAAGTTTTAAAGTTGCCCTTGCTCAGTTTTCTCCGCATATTGGCAATATTGACTCAAACACCCAAAAGATGATTGAGCAAGTAAATCAGGCGAAAAAACAAGACGCTGACCTGATTATTTTTCCCGAACTTTCTGTTATTGGTTATCCAGCTGAAGACTTATTGTTACGTCCAAATTTAAATAAACGTATGCAAAAGGCTTTTGCGCAACTTGCCGAAGTTAAAGATATTGTTATGGTTTTCGGATTTGTAAACCAGACAGAAGATGGTCAACGTTATAATTCTGCTGCTGTCATGAAAGACGGTCAGGTTTTGGGTGTTTTTAACAAACACAATTTACCAAACTATGGCGTCTTTGATGAAAAACGCTATTTCCAAAAAGGCCATCAGCACTTAGTTTTTGAATATCTTGGGCATAAGTTTGGTGTATTAATCTGTGAAGATATCTGGTCAATTAATACTGTAAAACAGTTAAGCCAATTAAATGTTGATACTGCTCTTGTACTCAACTCATCACCATATGAAGTCGGCAAACCACAACACCGTATACAGACCTTAAGTGAACTTGCAAAACAACTTCATCTAAATATTGTTTATGTTAACCAAGTAGGCGGACAAGATGATTTAATTTTTGATGGCACAAGTTTTGTTAGCAATCAAAATGGTGAAATTGCCTTACAAGCACCGAGCTTTAAAGAAGACATTTATATTGCTGAATTTGATCGTGATACAAAGTTATATAAAGTCACTGAGTCTGCTCCTGCTTTAGAAACCTTTGCAGAGATCTATCAAGGTTTAGTCATGGCAACTCGTGACTATGTAGAGCGCTCAGGTTTCCCAGGTGTGATTTTGGGTCTTTCTGGCGGTATTGACTCTGCCCTTACACTTGCAATTGCTGTTGATGCAATTGGTGCAGAAAAAGTACAAGCCGTGATGATGCCTTATACCTATACTTCTCAAATTAGTGTAGAGGATGCAGCTGAACAAGCTCGTCGTATGGGTGTGACTTTCGGTATTGCTGAAATTCACTCAATCGTAAATAGCTTCATGCAAACCTTGTATCCTTTCTTTGGTAATTCACCAGCTGACGCAACTGAAGAAAATTTACAAGCGCGTGCTCGTGGCACATTGCTTATGGGCTTATCAAACAAGTTTGGTAACTTAGTCCTTTCTACAGGGAATAAATCTGAACTTTCAGTTGGCTACTGTACGCTTTATGGCGATATGGTTGGTGGCTTTGCGGTTCTAAAAGATGTTTATAAAACTATCGTATTTGAATTAGCAAAATACCGTAACAGCTTAAGCGAAACTCCTGTTATTCCTGAGCGTGTGATTACCCGCCCACCTTCAGCAGAACTTCGTCCGGATCAAAAAGACCAAGACTCTTTACCAGCTTATGATGTATTGGATGCTATCCTTTACGCATACATCGAAGAAGATTTAAGTCAGGCCGATATTATTGCCAAAGGTTTTGATAAAGAAGTTGTTGAAAAAGTCATCCGTTTAGTTGATCGTAATGAATACAAACGTCGTCAAGGTGCGATTGGCCCGAGAATTACCTCTCGTGCATTTAGTCGCGAACGACGTTATCCGATTGTCAACGGTTGGACAGCGAATGACTGAGCAGAAAAACTCATCAAAAACTACAGCACTTGCTCAAGCACTTTTGCTTGAGCAGGTGGAATTTTTCAAAAAACAATTATCTATAGAAAACTCACCTATTTATTTCCAGCAATTCATTCAGTTGTTTATGCAACATGCTGACGAAATCAAGCTTCATGAAGTTGTTGATTTAGAGCAACTACAAGCCGTTGTGAAACGCTATGCTTTTGAAATGCAGCTAGGTGCTGGTTTACTTGAGTTTATTGGGGAAATCGCGCAGCGTATTTATTTATCTGCGATGAAATCGCCAATTCAGTTACAAGATTTGGTCTCTGACCACCAATTTGAAATGTGGCTCTCCAAATTTTTGGAAATGGAACATATTCCTCATTATCTCAACCAGTTTTTAAGAACCAGCCCTTCTGTACAACAGCTTTGCCAATATATTGCAACCTCGACTCTAGAACAAAAATTACCAAAACTTCTAACTGCCTCTAGAGTGGATGACTATCATTTTGAATGGCAACATAAACTCAAAAAATTTTCCTTTTTGCAGCAGCAACGTCTTGAGCATAAACTTGAAACCTGGATTGCCAGTTTTATTCACGAGCAACTTACAGAATTAAGTCTTTTATCGAGTGAAGATTTAGAAAGTCTAGTGCGTCATGTTTGGGAAGATATCAGACATAAAAAAATGTATGAGTTTATGAAACAACTCACTCCTCTCGATGTTGAAGAGTTCTTTGTTTTAATTTACGAATACTGGAAAGAATTACGTCAATCAGAATTTATGCAAGATCTTATTTTGTATGGCGTTGAAGTTTTTTATGATTTTTATAAAGACCAAAGTTTATTTGAAGTATTAAGTGAAATTGGTTTAACAGAAAACGACTTACAAACAGAAGCTTTACGTTTTTATCCGAAGGTTATGGATGCCTTCAATGAGCACGGTATTTTAGAACCGTTACTTCAAGCACTACTAGCTCCTTTTTATCAAAGCTCAAAAACACTCGATATAATTGAAAAACATTTCAATGAGTAAAAAGTAGATAAAAAGAAACCACGCAGGAGCGTGGTTTTTAAAATGGTGGCTATGACGAGACTTGAACTTGTGACCCCCGCATTATGAGTGCGGTGCTCTAACCAACTGAGCTACATAGCCGTAAACTGTGTGCGCATTATCTATAGTTCTATATAGCAGGTCAATAGGTAAAAACCCTTAATGTCCATCAATTGAACAAATAAGATTCAGATCATCATTATTTGTTCGTTTTTTAGCAAAATTATACTTTAAGCAATTGATCGTCCAAAGAAATATATTAAAGATCTAATACCAGTTTCTTACCTTTAGCTCTTGATACACAAATCATCATGCTCTTTTGTGAAGCCTTTTCGGCATCACTTAAGTATTGATCGAAGTGTTCTGCTTCACCTTCTAAGATGGCGGTTTCGCATGTACCACAAACCCCTTCTCGGCATAGACATTCCACATCAATATTTAATGTTTCGATGGCTTGTAAAATCGTCTGGTTACTTTGTACTTCAATTTCTTGATTAGACTTAGCAAGTACCACCGTAAATGCTTCACCATCTTCAGGAACTGTTGAGGCAAATTGTTCCCAGTGAATGTATTCATCGCGGTAACGATGCTTGTTACAACAATCAATCACAGCATCAATCATGGGTTTCGGCCCACAAACATAGACATGTGTGCCTTTAGGTTGTGATGAAAGCAGTTCATCCAGATTTAATGAGCAACCTTCTGAGTCAACATAACTAAACACATGTTCTGCATGTTTCTGCTTTAACTCATCTAACAAGGCCGCATGTTCAGGTGAGCGATAAGCATAATGTAGTTCATACTCAGCACCACGCACTGCAAGCTCATCCATTTGAGGTAAGAATGGTGTAATGCCAATTCCACCTGCAATTAAAATATGTTTATTCCCTGTTTCAGATAATGGAAATAAATTTTTGGGTTCTGAAATCTGGATTTCACAGCCTTCATTGCATTGATCATGCATAAAAACTGAACCGCCCTTACCTTCTACATCCTTACGAACACAGACTTGATAAGTCGATAAATCTTGCGTACAGCTCATTAGTGAATACGCATTTGAAAGTTGTTCATTCATTTTGACAATAATATGGCTTCCCCCACTAAATCGAGGAAAGTTCTGCCCATCTTGACGTTTGAACGTAAACCGTTTGATTAAAGGGGTTAGCTGTTCCACTTGAGTAACAACCGCTGGGAACATTTCATAATGATTAGCCATATTAGAATCCTTCTTTTACCGCATATTCTTGTTGTTAGGGCTTATCCTTAAAGCCCTAAACACATGTATTTAATGGTCATGAATTCTTCAAGACCATACTTTGAGCCTTCACGCCCAACACCTGATTGTTTCACACCGCCAAATGGTACAACTTCATTTGAAATTGCTGTGGCATTCATACCGACCATTCCATATTCAAGCTGTTCTGATACTCGCCATAAACGTGAGATATTTTCACTATAAACATAAGCAGCCAAACCAAAGATGGTGTCATTTGCTTGAGCAACAACATCAGCCTCATCAGTAAAGCGAATGAGGGGTGCAACTGGACCAAAAATTTCCTCTTGGACAATTTCCATCGTACGATCAACGTTAGTTAAAACAGATGGTTCATAAAAGGTTTGCCCTAAAGCATGCTGTTTGCCACCACAAGCGACCTTAGCACCTTTACTAACTGCATCATCAATCAACTGCTGTGCTTTCAAAACAGCCTTTTCATTAATTAATGGGCCAATTTGCACGCCATCTTCAAGTCCATTACCGACTTTAAACTTTTGTACTTCTTGTACAAACTTTTCGGCAAAAGCTTGATAAATATTGTCGTGGACATAAATGCGGTTAGCACAAACACAGGTCTGGCCCGCATTACGGAACTTTGCAAAAATCGCACCTTGTACAGCTTTATCCAAATCGGCGTCATCAAATACAATCAGAGGTGCATTACCGCCTAACTCAAGCGCTAACTTTTTAATAGTGCTTGAACACTGCTGCATCAGTAAACGACCCACTGGTGTTGAACCAGTGAAAGTCAACTTTTTCACTTTTTCATGTGAAGTAAATACCGAGCCAATTTCTTGAGATTTACCAGTAACAACATTAATCACACCAGCTGGAATACCTGCTTTTTCTGCAAGTTTCGCAATCGCTAAAGCACAGTAAGGCGTTTCATTCGCTGGCTTAATCACTATCGTACAACCCGCTGCTAAAGCTGGTGCTGCTTTACGCGTAATCATAGCAATTGGAAAATTCCACGGCGTAATTGCAGCTACCACACCAACAGGTTCTTTACTAATAATAAAACGCTGCTGATTATTGACAGTTGGAATCACATCGCCATAAATACGCTTACCTTCTTCGGCAAACCATTGAATAAATGACGCAGCATAACGCACCTCACCTTTCGCTTCTGCCAAAGGTTTGCCTTGTTCAATGGTCATAATTAAAGCAAGTTCATCGGTATGATCGAGAACCAGTTTGTACCAAGCCAATAAAATATCTGCACGGTTTTGAGCCGTTAAAGCTTTCCAACTTTGCAAAGCAGTATAAGCAGCCTCAACTGCTTGAGTAGCCTCAGCCGCTCCCATATTTGGAATTGTGCCAATTTCTTCGCCTGTTGCAGGGTTAGTCACTGGAACCGTTGCATTTGACTGTGCAGCTAACCATTGCCCGTTAATATAGGCTTGTTGCTGAAATAATTCTGTGCTTTGTAAACTCGACATATCATCTTCCTAACTGAAGAATCAGGTGTAAGTCATCTTTACACCTGAATAAATCCATTTGTTTTATTTGTGATGCTGCGCCACAAGATGTTGGAAGTAAGCAATACCATGCTCACTAATTCCTGAGCGTTGTTTGTCAGTCATAATACGACCCTGACCACGATAACCACGTGATTTCAAACCACGTTGTACGCTTTCTACCAAGTTCAAATCTTCAGGACGGAATACATTGCGATACCACTCAATCAAATCTTTTTGATCTTGAGTCAGTTCTTCGTTAGTGAAGTAAATATCGTAATGCTGCAAAGTTGTTTCTGCATCAACAGGGAACTCATAGATCACAGTCATAAAGTTGCTACCCGGTGGTACGTTGAACATGGTGCAAGGCCAAGTCCAGAAACCGTGAAACTCAGGATCAGTTACTGATGGATCAAGCTTGAATGATTTCTCTGATGAACGAGCAAAACCGTACTGTAATGTCCAGTTTTGATGTGTTGTATGCCAATATTTGTCGACTTGTACTGAGTCAGCAAAGCCAGGATGTGCAGGTCCACAGTGGTAACATTCTAGATAGTTATCAACAATCACTTTCCAGTTTGCTGGCGTTTCTGTCACAAAACGTGCCGCCAGTTTTAAATCTTTAATTACGCTACATGCTTGATTTAAACGTTCAGCAAATTCCGGAAGTTGGTCTTCTACACAAGTCGCATTTTCGTCCATATTGATGAAAACAAATCCTGCATATTCCTCAACTTTTAAAGGCACCATGCTTGAGTTTTCTTTATCGAAAGATTCAACATGGTCACAATTACGTGCCAAAGCTAAGCTACCATCTAGCTTGAAAGTCCATGCATGGTATGGGCAAGTAATGACATTTTTTGCTTTACCACTGCCACTTAAAAGCTCATGACCACGATGTGGACAAACATTATAAAACGCACGTAAAACACTATCTTTACCACGAATAATGACAATATTTTCACCAATTACTTTACGGGTAATATAGTCATTTGGCTGAGCCAACTCACTGCCATGTGCAACACAAATCCAGCTTTTAGCAAAGATTGATTCTTTTTCATGTTCATAAACTTGAGATGAAGTATAGAAAACTTTAGGGAAAGTCCATGCAACATCTGGGTTTGCGCAAAAATCTTCAGGTAATTTTTCAACTGCACTCATGTTTTTACTCCATTAAATTCTTTTCGTCCAAATGACTCGATATTAAATTGATGTCTTTTCGGCACTACTCAACATGCGGCTTATTGCACTTAGCATGTTTTGATATAAATGTTGAACTTCCGGACAGTCACGCATCAGACGTAAACTGCCATGTAATAAACCTTTACCTAAATGGAACTCGCTCGGGATACCTGCTTGTTGCAATTTTTGGGTAAATAGATATCCGTCATCACTTAAAGGGTCATATTCTGCAACTGCCACAAAACTTGTAGGCATATCTGAAAAATCAGTTGCCAATAAAGGTGCTAGACGAACATCCTGCCAATCTCGTGAATTCGGTGCATATTCCTTTAAATAAAAATGCATATCTTCCGTTGTGAGTAATGGCGCATGTGCATGCTTTTGTGTGGCTGGTGTATCAAGCGCTGCAGTTAAACACGGATAAATCAAAGCCATACCTTGAGCTTGCAAACCACTATGCTGTAGATGCATTGCAATGGCTGCTGCTAAATTACCCCCAGCGCTATCGCCTGCTAGAACGATATTTTCACTATCTATTTGCCAATCAAAACCATGCTGTTTAAGCCATTGATAGACTCCTAAACAATCTTCAAAAGCTGCTGGAAAGCGATACTCTGGTGCCATGCGGTAATCCACACCAATGACAACTGCATTTAAGTCCTGACACAAATAACTGGTAATAAACTCATGTGAATCGAGTCCACCGACCATCCAACCACCACCATGTAAATACAACACACATGGCCAACCAGCTTCAGGTTGATTAGTTTTTGGTGAATAGATGCGAACAGGTACAAGATGCTCTGCATTTGCAACAACTCGATCTTCTACTTCGATCTTGCCATCACGAGGCAAAGTGTAGTGTCGGCACATCGCGTCATATGCTGCACGAATTGAGTCAATATCTGCATCTGCTGGGGAATAAATGCTGCTCCAGTACACTAGGCTTTGCATTTCTTCACTTAAGACATAAGTAGTCTGTTCACATGTAGTCATTACCGTTCCCTCTAGCTGGTTTTTCTATCCAGTTTGATTGAGCTTGCAAGCTCAAGCTGCATCCGTTTTGCATGTTCATCTTGAGACTGGTTTAAACCAATTTCCGCATCATCATAACCTTGTTGTTCAATCAAATGCGATGGAACTTTGGCATAATCCTGAATCAGCCATTTCACTAAGCCATAGGTTTGAATCAGAATAATCACGATGAATGGTAAAGCCGTCACAATAGTTGCTGTTTTCATGGTGTCTAACGGTGCTTTACTAAAGATCATGGCAATTGGAACCAAAGTCAGCATGACACACCAGAACAAACGGGCATTTGGTGAGGGATCTTGCCCTTCACTTAAACCTCGTGTACATGTTGCTGAAACCGCATATCCGACCGCATCCATATGTGCTGCCAAGAACACCACCATGATGCCTAGGAAAATCCACATCATGAGTTTTCCGGCAGGTAACAGGCTGAGTAATTGACCAATTGCAACCTCACCACCTTGTTGACTTAAGATTTGTGGCACATTTACAGCTCCATGAATAAAGCTATAAACACTGTAGTTTTCAAACACACCAAAGATGAACCAGAGACCAACACTGCCGCCAATCACCATGGCAAAGATCACTTCTTTAATGGTACGGCCTTTAGAAACACGCGTTACGAACAGTGCCACACCCGGTGCATATGAAATCCACCACAACCAGTAAAATACAGTCCACTCACGAGTAAACTTGCCATCACCCATTGGATCGGTAAACAAGCTCATATCAACAAAGTTGGTTGCCATTAACCCAAAACTCATCAATGAGTTATTCAAAATGAACTGAGTTGGACCAAAGCAAACTACATAAATCGCAAATAACACTACACCTAAGCACACCATGTGACTTAAACGTTGCATGCCCTTGTCCATACCTACATACGAACTGAGTGCGAACAGAACCGAAACACCTAAAATAATGATGACTTTGGTCATAAAGGTATTTGGAATACCCGTGAGCTGAGACAAAATATTGGTAAATGTCACGGCAGTGAGTACCAATGAAATCGTCAATGCGCCAAACATACAAAGCAAGAACATTAGGTCGACTAAACGCCCAACCACGCCGGTTGATTTAAAGCCTGTCACAGCCTCAATCACTGAAGCCAAACTTAAACCTTTGTTTTTTCTTACGTGGTAGCTGTAGCACAAAGAAATTGATGCCAAAGCATAAATTGCCCATGCACTTAAACCAGAATGAAAAAACGAGTAAGCCACACTATATTTCAATGCTTCTGCTGACTCAGGCGGTAAGCTCAAACCTGGAGTTTGATAATAGTAAGCCCAGTCCAAAAAGCCCCAGTACAGTGTAGAAGACCCAATACCTGACAAGATGAACATAAAAATCCATGACATCGTGGTGTATTGAGGCTTTCCTTCACCGAGTTTGATTTTGCCGTATTTACTAAAAGCCAGACCAAAAGTAAAAATAATAGCTAAAAAAGCAAACAGTAATACTGGGGTTGTAAATACCGATGTCGTCCACTGCATCCATGTTGCAGCAATCTTGATCGACTCTTGCGAATAAATTGCCAAACCAGCAACTGAAATAAATACAAACAGTAAACTGGTTACGGCAAGAACTTTATCCGTATAAATTTTTGTGTTTTGATTATCCATATCCATACATCCATTTTTTGGATGGCGTTATTCCATAGCGAACACGTCCATTTTAATTTGGGCTACACACGATGCAATTGCATCTCCTACCTCATAAGTTTTTGCCTGACCACCAATATCGGCTGTCTTTGGCCCATTAATTAATACATACTCAATCGCCTGCATAATGTCCTGACCTGCTTGGATGCAACGCTCGTCTTCTTCACCAAAGAACTCGAACATCATGGCACCCGACCAAATCGCAGCGATTGGGTTGGCAATTTGTTTACCGTAAATATCTGGTGCTGAACCATGGACAGGTTCAAACAATGATGGGAATTTCCTTTCTGGGTTTAAATTTGCCGAAGCCGCTAAACCTATAGTTCCCGTACATGCAGGTCCTAAATCGGAAAGAATGTCGCCGAATAAATTCGATGCAACAACCACATCAAAGCGTTCAGGTTGTAAAACAAAACGAGCTGCTAAAATATCAACGTGCTGTTTATCGGCCTGAATTTGTGGATATTGTTTTGCCATCGCATCAACACGCTCATCCCAATACGGCATGCTAACGGCAATACCATTTGACTTGGTCGCTGCGGTAAGTTTTTTCGCATCACGCTGATTTGCAAACTCAAATGCATAACGCAAAATGCGATCTACGCCATGACGTGTAAATACAGCTTCTTGTAAAACAAACTCTCGATCTGTTCCTTCAAAAGCCTTACCACCAATAGCTGAATATTCACCTTCACTGTTTTCACGGACCACGTAAAAGTCGATGTCGCCCGGTTTTTTACCTACTAAGGGACATTTAACACCCGGCATTAAGCGCACTGGACGTAAATTCACATATTGGTCAAAACCACGACGGAACTGGAGTAGCGACCCCCATAGTGAAATATGGTCAGGTACTTTATCTGGCCAGCCTACAGCGCCAAAATAAATTGCATCGTAGCCCTGCAAAGTTTCAAACCAGTCATCTGGCATCATTTTGCCGTGCTCAAGGTAGTAATCGCAGCTTGCCCATTCAAATGCATCTAACTGAAGCTCAATCCCGTACTTCTCTGCTGCTGCCTTTACAACCTTAATGCCTTCTGGTAGAACTTCTAAACCAATGCCATCGCCTGCAATCGTGGCAACTTTATATCTTTTTGCCATAAGCTTCCTTCACACCTTCGACTAATATCCTTGTATGGCTTAAACATGATGTTTTAAGCAAAAATGATCAACAACAGAACTATCACTCCAATGGACACGGATCGTGAATAATCTACCTAACCTATCGGATTTAAAGGTTTTTTGCACAGTCGCCAAACTAAAAAGTTTTGTCGAATCTGCTGAGGAACTCGGGACTTCGCCAGCTTTTATTAGCAAGCGAATTAATATTTTAGAAAACACGTTGAGCTGCAAACTTTTTCATCGCAGTACGCGTCACGTTAGTCTGACAGAAGATGGCAAACTCATCCTTGAGAGAGTTTCAAATATTCTTGAAGAATTTGATGAAGTTTGTGAACTGGTGAATAACCCGCTGAGTACACCTACGGGTCGTATGGATATTATTAGTAGCTTTGGTTTTGGCAGAAAACATATCGCACCGATTCTGTCTAAATTAATGATGCTCTATCCAAAGCTTCAAATTCATTTTGACACCATCGACAATACCAAAGACCTGATTCAACACAGTATTGATTTGGACATTAGAATTGGTAATGAAATCGCACCGAATATGATTGCGAAGAAGCTGGCGTCTAATTTTAGAATTTTGTGTGCGGCGCCAAGTTATTTACTTAAACACGGAGTACCGGACTGTATTGAAGACTTGCAGTCACATGATTGCTTAACGATTAGTGAACGCGATCAATCTTCAGTTTTATGGAAATTTAGGCATGCCTCTGAAGATGTCGCAGTACATATCAAACCACGCTTTGTTTCTAACAACGGCGAAATTATTCATCAGCTTGCTATAGAAGGTCATGGCATTATTTTCCGTTCAATTTGGGATGTAGCAGATGAATTAATTACAGGTCAACTCCAGCATATTTTGCCTGAATATTGGCAAGATGCAGATATATGGGCGGTTTATCCATCACGGCTTAAAAGCTCATCTAAATTACAAACCTGTATTTTGTTTATTCAAAACGAATTGCTCAATCGTTTACAGCACATTCAAAACCTAACCCGAGGACAACTCATTTCTCCGGCAGTTAAACGAGAACCACCGCCAGAAAAAGTCTTCCTATAAAAAAAGCCCTAAGTGACGCCTGCTCACTTAGGGCAATAAATTGCTTTTAAATTTTAAAAATAGTACCCAATTGAAAGATAAAATAATTTATCCCAATCATTACTACTACCTTGTGCAAGGCCATCAGCCCCACCACCAACCATTGGATCGTTTTTACTCATAATATATTCACCCTGAATACCAATGGCTTTGTAATTAAAATAAACGCCTGCAATTAAACGCTCAGAGTCTTTATATCCATCCTCATCTTTGAAAAAGCGGCTATGAGAGATATAAGGCTTAATATTTTCAAGTTTGTGGAATGGCTTAGCAAAGGTATAGTTAATTTCATTAACCAAATATTTACCTTTATTGGCAACTTGATATGGATAATCAAATGCTCCAATGGTTGAGCTATTTGGCAATAAATCATCCCCATTCGTCACATCTTGCTTACCTACTAAGAACATCCATTGCCATGCTTGATATTGCGTTTGAGTAAATACATTCCATGACTTGCGGTGTCCATCTTCGTCTGTTCTTTTATTTTCTAAATCAGAATACCAAACTGAACCACCTAACTCGGTCGAAAATTTTTGAGCTTTATCAAGCTCAAATTTTCTAGAGGCCCGCGCGATCCACATATTTTTTTCTTCGATATTAGTACCTGTGGTTAAATCATCAGCTTCCACAAAGTTACCACTGTATCTGCTTGAGTCCTTTGAAGTTCCCTTATAATTTCCGCCATCAGTGGGATAGAATCCTAGGGTCAAATTATATTTATCATCTGCAAATTTATATTTAATCCCGAGATTATCAATATCTTCTAAACCGACAGTATTTAAAAGAGTTTCGTAATAGCTACTTCCCCAAAATTCGCCAAAGCCAAAATCAACGGGTTGCAAACCTGCCATGATTCTCTGCTGATCAGATAATTTATAACCTACCCAAGCTTTTTTTAGAAAAATCGCATCACACAAGCGATTATATTGATAACAACGGGCATCCGCACCTGCAATCCAAACTGGATTTTCATAACCTAATACTAATTTAATATCAGTTAACCGCCAATCATCATTTTGGGACCCTTCATTTGCATCAACCACATAATCTTTATGCAAATAACGAGAACGTACTGCGCCAGACACTTTAAATTGACCCGAATCTAAAGTTGGATCTCCCCAACTCAAATCAGCCGCAGAAGCCTCTACTCCCGCAGTTAAACTTAAAATTCCTAAAAATAATAATGACCTTTTCATGTCTTCAACATCCTTGTTAAGTGTTATAAGAACATGAAGAAATTGGTCTAGACAAACAATGCCACAACTATAAAGTCGGTCTTCACAAACTGTGTTTAATCAAAAAATGAGCATAAAAAAAAGACCACGCAGGAGCGTGGTCTATAAAATGGTGGCTATGACGAGACTTGAACTTGTGACCCCCGCATTATGAGTGCGGTGCTCTAACCAACTGAGCTACATAGCCGAAAACTGTGCGCGCATTATCTTAACTTCTTTAACGCACGTCAAGAAAAATTTTAAATAAAATGAGGTGAAGTGAGCCTATAAGCCGGGTTCTGTCGAGGATGGTCATTCCTCTAGGCGTACAATCACTCATACGCTCAAGCGACCTACCCGAATCCAGTACGGGCCGTACCTCAGGATTCCTATTTGGTCTTGCTTCTGGTGGGGTTTACCATGCCGTGAACTGTTACCAGACACGCGGTGCGCTCTTACCGCACCCTTTCACCCTTACCTCACGAATGAGGCGGTCTACTCTCTGCTGCACTTTCCGTCGGCTTTCACCGCCCAGGCGTTACCTGGCACCCTGCCCTATGAAGCCCGGACTTTCCTCCCCTGCTTCAGTCACGAAGACCTCCACAGCAGCGACCATCCAGCTCACCTCAGGGGCGCATATTAACAAATTTATTTACTAATTGCTTGTGCTTTTTTGAGCAATTAATCTTTTATATTTGTCTAATAGCTGTTCTTCCGTTTCCACATGCTGCGGATCTTTAGGAATACAGTCTACTGGACAAAATAACTGACATTGCGGCTGGTCATGATGACCAACGCATTCAGTGCATAAATCTGGATGAATTTCGTAAATCACTTCACCCATGAAAATAGCTTCATTTGGGCAAACTGGTTCACAAACATCACAGTTTATGCATTCATCGGTGATATATAACGACACTTTACCAACCTTGTTGATGTTTACGTTCAAAGGCCTCAACCACAGCTTGCGGAACAAACTTGGTTACATCCCCTTTTAAACGAGCAATTTCCCGAATCAATGTCGAAGAAATAAATGAATACTGCTCAGATGGCGTTAAAAACACTGCTTCAAAATGTGGGTCCAACTGGCGGTTCATATTGGCAAGTTGAAATTCATATTCAAAATCAGAAACTGCTCTTAAACCACGAAGTACTGCTGTTGCCTTCTGCTCTTTGAAAAAATTAACTAGCAACCCATCAAAGCCGACAAATTCAACATTTGATAAATGGCTTAATGAAGTTTGGGCCAGTTCAACTCTCTCTTCTAGACTAAACAAAGGGTTTTTATGATGTCCAATTGCAATTGCTACTACAACCTCATCAAACATTCTTGATGCTCTAGTAACTAAATCAACGTGTCCATTCGTGATGGGGTCAAATGTTCCAGGATAAATTACACGCGTTTTAGACATCCGCTAGTACTCTAATTGTATTGTGAACCTATTTTAGCAAAAGTTATACATCAGGCGAAATATTGACGTGCAGGAAAAACTTCACCTTAGCATCAGTTTACGGCACAATAGGCATAATTGTGGAAGTTTGAATTATGGCGAAAGCGACAGTAGTGAAAAAACATAATGGCGGAACCATCGCACAAAACAAACGTGCCCGCCATGATTATTTTATCGAAGAAAAATTTGAAGCTGGTATGTCTTTACTAGGTTGGGAAGTAAAGTCTTTACGTGCTGGTCGCATGAGTTTGACAGAAAGTTATGTCATTTTTAAGAATGGTGAAGCGTTTTTATTTGGTGCACAAATTCAACCGCTCCTTTCAGCATCTACTCATGTAGTACCTGAAGCTACACGTACACGTAAATTATTATTATCGCGCCGAGAACTAGAAAAGCTAACAGGTTCAGTTAACCAAAAAGGTTACTCATGTGTTCCTTTGGCATGTTACTGGAAAGGTCACTTGGTTAAACTTGAAATCGCGCTTGTGAAAGGTAAACAGCTTCACGACAAACGTGCGACTGAAAAAGATCGCGATTGGCAGCGTGATAAAGCTCGTATATTTCATAAGTAATTAAATAAAAAGCCTCTTCTTTTAGAGGCTTTTTTTACATTTTGAATTTTATTAATTTAATCTATATAAGAGTCCAGCAAGATATTCGCCAAACCATTTAGCCGTATCTAAATCGCCTTGTGGAGGAGTAATTTCAACAGGTGCATTATCTGACTGCGTCATTAAACCCAAACAACTCGATAATCGATTTAAATCTTTTTCACTATGACCTGTAGTCATCAAAGGTAACCCAGACCAAAGCATGCCATGTTGCATCGCAAAAATATTTAATTGTTGTAAAACCGCTAGTTTATCGCCACTCAACCCACCTGAATTTGCAAAGCCAGCTGCAAGCTTGCCTTGCCATAAACGATTTTTCCAACGTTTAGATGTACTGTCCATAAACTTTTTAAAGTCGGCCGTCATACTTCCCATATAGGTAGGTGAACCAAAAATAATACCATGCGATGCATCAAGTGCATCCCAATCAATATGTTCAATATTCATTAAATGTACTTTTACACCTATCACCTCTGCCCCAGCAGCAATAGCGGAAGCTACTTTCGCGGTATGACCATATGGACTGTGGTAGACAATAGAGAGATGTTTTTCAGGCAAAGACATAAGTTTAAAATTTTGAGCGATTTTTTCTATTTTATCATTTTATTAACGCTTGCTAAACCTTCATCTATAAATATGAAATATAAGGCTTTCACTACCGCATACTATAGAAATATTTTGGAGTTAAATAAAAAACTCTCTTATTTTTTAATGAATATAAAATAAGAGAGTCATTTAAGGCGGTGATCAAAACTTACATAAAAACAAACGTAGCCATACGCCCTGTCTTCGCATCACGACGATAAGAAAAATACTCTTCATCCTGTTGATAAGAGCATCGATCTCCGCCCAAAACTTGTTGCACACCTAGACTTTGCAAAATAAAGCGTGCAATAGCATATAAGTCTGCATGAAATTTATTTGGAGCCACGCCTTCAACAAAAGCTGTTTCCAACTCTGGATATTTATCACAAAAGGCAGCTTTTACTTCAGCCCCAATTTCAAAACAAGGTTGACTAATTGCAGCTCCTAACCATGCCCAAGTTGGAGGATTTTGCATAGCCGTCACTGTATTTTCAATAATGCCACCTGCTAAACCACGCCAACCGGCATGCAAATTAGCGACTTCGGTTCCTTCGGCATTTCCCAACACGACAGGTAAACAATCAGCCGTCATCATCATTAAAGCATGACCTTTTGTTTGGGTGACCAAACCATCGCCGATTAAAGCTTTAAAAGGAATTTGTTCATTTACAGTATGGCAAATCGTACTATGCGTTTGGGTCATCCATGTCATTTTTTTAACACCAAATTTCGCAAACTCATCTAACAATATCATTCGATGCTGTTGAACACGCTGTGGCTCATCTTTGACATGTAAAGCCAGATTAAAGCCAGATAACTCAACCTGACCTGTTGGCAATGCCAAAGGATGCTGAACACGTGTCTGCCCTACAAATACGCCTTGAGGTAAACCTTGAACAAATTCCATATGCACGTCCTTAATATGCAGCGTTTTCTGAACGTAACACATTCACTAAATGTGTGAAATCTTCAGGCCACGGCGCTTCAAATAGCATTTCTTCACCAGTACGAGGGTGTTTTAAGCCCAATTTAGCTGCGTGCAATGCCTGACGTTTAAAACCACGTAAAGTTTCAATGAGCAGCTCAGATGCACCAGCTGGCACACGCACACGGTTCATATAAACCTGATCACCAACTAAGCCATAACCAATGTAACTAAAATGCACACGGATCTGATGTGTTCGTCCTGTTTCAAGGCGAGCTTGTACACGGGTAAAATCTTTAAAACGTTCTTTTACATTGTAGTGAGTTACTGCATCTCGCCCACCCGGTAAAATTGCCATTTTTACACGATCAACTGGGTGGCGTTTGATTGGTTCATCAATCGTGCCGCCAGCAATAATATTTCCATAAACAACCAAATCATATACACGGTAAACCGTTTTATTTGCCAACTGTTTACTTAAAGAAAATTGGGCCTCTAGAGTTTTAGCAACCACCAGTAAACCGCTGGTATCTTTATCAATACGGTGTACTAAACCAGCGCGCGAAAGTTCTGCCAATTTTGGGAAATGGTAAAGCAAAGCATTCACTAAAGTTCCAGAACTATTGCCTGCTCCTGGATGTACTACCATGCCTACCGGCTTATTAATAACTAAAATATCATCGTCTTCATAGACAATATTAAGTGGAATATTTTCAGGTTGACTCGTCGTCTGGGCTTCGAGCTCTACTTCGAGCGTAAGCAGCTCAGTTCCTTCACAACGGTGTTTAGGCTTGACAATGTTACCATTCACCAACAGATGGCCATCTTTCAACCATTGCTTGAGCTTTTCACGTGAAAACTCGCTCCATACCAAGGCTGCTACCTGATCGATACGTTGTCCCAGATAGGTTTCATCTAGCTGAACTTGCAACGATAAACGTGTTGCAGTTGTATCAGAAGTATGGTTATCTGCATCCTCAGAATCTTCAAGTAAATTGAAGTCGGTTTCAGAGAAGTTTGTGTTTGAAGATTGTGCTGAAGTCATTTGATCATTGAGATAAAAGTGGTTTAATAGCGCAATTGTAGCTCATTGCCCAACATAACAGAGGAGTTTTTATGTCGCTACCACGTTATAAAATTACGATGCTTGCCTTATCTTTAGGCGTAGCGTCTGCATTTGTGGGCTGTAGCAGCAATCCAAGTAAAAAAGAAGTGGTCGATACTGGCCCTCAATCTAGTGAACAAGCTTACTTCGAAAAGGCCCAAAAGTCGCTTGACCGTGGTCAATATCTTGATGCGACCAAGTCTTTAGAGGCAATCGATACTTATTATCCGACTGGACAATACGCTCAACAAGCACAACTTGAACTTCTATATTCGAAATTTAAACAAAAAGATTATGAAGGCACCATTGCCTTAGCAGAACGTTTTATTCGTTTAAATCCTCAACATCCAAATGTGGATTATGCTTATTATGTTCGTGCTGTTGCCAATATGGAGCAAAACTACGACAGTTTGATGCGTTATACCTCTTTGCAACAGTCACATCGTGATGTGAGTTATTTAAAAGTTGCGTATCAAAACTTTGTTGATTTAATTCGTCGTTTCCCAAGTAGCCAATATTCTGTTGATGCTGCTCAGCGTATGAAATTCATTGGGCAAGAACTTGCTGAAAATGAAATGACTGCCGCTCGCTTCAACGTTAAGCGTAAAGCTTGGATCGCCGCTGCAGAACGTTCGCAATGGGTGATTGAACACTATCCACAAACACCTCAAATTCCAGAAGCTTTAGCCACTTTGGCATATAGCTATGACAAGTTAGGTGATAAAGCTACTTCGCAACAATATATTGAAGTTTTAAAACTTAATTATCCAAGCTTGGTGAAAAAAGACGGCACAGTTAACATGCGTGCTGCTCGTAAAGAAGGTAACTGGATCAACCGTGCAACTTTAGGTATTTTCGGTCGTGAATCGACTGCTGCAACGCCAGAGAGCACAACTGAAGCAGAAGCTCCAAAACGTGGTTTCCTCAACCGTGTTAGTTTTGGTTTAATTGGTAATTCAGATAAAGAAGAAACTGAAGCACCAGAACAAACACCTGTTGAAGCTCCTAAGTCTGAACGTAGTTGGACAAACCGTTTAAGCTTCGGTTTATTAGACAAACCTGAGTCACAAGCAGCAGAAAATACAACTGTTGCACCAGCTGTAACCTCTACTGAAGCTTCAACTGATGTTCAATCAGATGAGGCAACACAAGGTGCGGATGACGCTGCTCAATAAGTTTAAGCTTTAAAAAACATCAACAAACAGGCAAGTGATATCACTTGCCTGTTTGTTTTTATAAAATATTAAAATATTTATTGGGCATATCTCGATTCATCATGTCAGAATATTCTGACTCACTGTCTCATCAAGTTTTAATACGGTTATCTGAATTATGGCAATTCCACAACATACGATTGATCAAATTCTAGATCGCACAGATATTGTCGATCTGATTGGTCAACGTGTGAAATTGAAAAAAACCGGACGTACATATTCCGGCTGTTGCCCTTTTCATCAAGAAAAAACGCCATCATTCCATGTTTACCGTGACAAGCAGTATTATCACTGCTTTGGTTGTCAGGCTAACGGAAATGCAATCCGTTTTCTTATGGATATCGATAACCGAAACTTTATTGAGGTAATGAAAGAGTTATCGAGTAGTACCGGAATTGAATTACCTAAAGATAATACTGAAAATAAAAAACTATCTTATACCCGTCAGGTTACAAAGCCACCCGTTACTAAAACAAATACGGCAGAACTTGTAACTCCACAGCGGCCATCGGATGAAAGCTACAACACACTTGAACCAGTATTTTTTGATGACCCTTTTGCTCAGTTCGAACAGCCGTTTAGCTTTGATGAACCAGTTCAAGAAGGTAATTTATATGACTTACTGGAAAATGTTGCTCAGTTCTATGAACAACAATTACCTCATAGTCAAAAGGCAAAAAATTACTTTAAACAGCGTGGACTAACCAATCAGACGATTCAATTTTGGCGCTTAGGCTATGCTCCAGAAGACTGGCAACATCTAGAAAAAGCTTTTCCTTATGATATTGACGGTTTAAAACAACTCGGACTTATCCGCTCAAGTGATAATGGGCGTGATTTTGATTTGTTACGTGACCGCGTCATTTTCCCAATTCGCGACCCTAAAGGCCGAGTGGTTGGTTTTGGTGGGCGTGCCTTAAATGACGAAATTAAACCTAAGTACATTAACTCGCCAGACTCAGAAGTCTTTCATAAAAATCAGCTACTTTACGGACTTTATGAAGGAAGAAAGCTTAAATCCAGTGATTGGTTAATGGTCGAAGGTTATATGGATGTCATTGCGCTTCAGCAATATGGCATTACTGGAGCTGTGGCAACGTTAGGGACCGCAAGTAATACTGAGCACCTTAATATTCTATTCAAACAAAATAGTCGTATTACGATTGCTTTTGATGGCGATGCAGCAGGTCAAAAAGCTGCACGTAGAACTTTAGAAATTGCTTTACCCCTTCTCAATGATGGTCGTGAACTTAAATTTTTTGTTCTACCCAATGATCACGACCCCGACTCTCTCATCCGTCGAGAAGGACTCGAGAATTTCCAAAAACTATTACAACAAGCCCCTCTTCTGTCCGATTTCGTGTTTGCGCACTTAACAGGTCAACACGATATCAGTACGCCTGAAGGGAAAAGCTTAGTCATGGGAGAACTCAGAGAACTCACCGAGTTATTGCCAAAACAAGGTTCTTTCCGTTACTTACTTACTCAATCTTTCCGTGAAAAACTCGGACTAGGTAAACGTTTTACCCCACAAATCAGCCACGATGCCTCGCTCTCATTTAACATCCATACAAAAGATGAAGACTTTGCGATTGCAATTTTAATGCATCATCCTTTTCTTTATATTCATTTTGAAGGATTACGGGCTTATATTCACCAAGATGAATTATTAGCCAAAGTACTGGCAATCTTAAACCGTATTTTTGATGATTTACCAGATGATCAAGAGTTGGCAACTTATTATGTGCTTGGTGCGTGTAGTAGTTACTGCCATGAAATCGCCGATATTATGCAAAGAACAAATATTCAAGCATTAACACAAGCTCCTGAAGTAGCTGACAAGTTAGCTAAAGAATATTCATTAAGTCTGCAAGAAAGATATTTACGTCAAAAACTGAAATCACCGATTTCTTTAATTGAATCAAGAAATCTAAGACAACAGCTCAATGAGTTAACAAAACAAATTAGCTTAAAGCTGTTGTCTTAATGTTTTGGCTTACGTTCATGCTCAAACACATCCTGTAAATGCTGTTGTAACCATTCAAAATAATCAGGATTTTCTGCTTTAGCAGCTTCACGTAACAAGATAGATGTGGGATGCATAAGTTTTTGTGTCAAACGATGAGCAAATTGCTGTAACACCTGTTCGGCATTCTCACCATGATGCAAAGCTTCTAACGCATGTGTAAGCTCTTGTTGACTAATTTCTTCACTGTGCTGGCGGTAAGCATGAATTGTGCTACCCGCCTCTTTAACTTTTTGATGCGTAATAAGCTGAGTAGCTAATTGATTAACCATGACCTCTGCTTCAACAGCCGCCTGACGACGTTGGGCAAGGTTCTCATCAATCACACTTTGTAAATCATCAACACCATATAAATAGACCCCATCAAGTGCTTCAACTTTAGGATCTATATCACGTGGTACCGCTAAATCAACCATTAACATTTGTTGGTAGCGACGTTTCTTCAATGCGGCCTTAACATCAGAATAAGCAATAACTTGATATAAACTACCAGTACAGCTCGACACGACATCAGCACGATATAAATTTTCTGCTAATGCTGAAAACTCAATAATTTCAACTTCAACCTGATGTGCAATCTCCTGAGCCAGCTGGTCAGCACGCTCACGGCTACGATTACAAATAATAATCTTCGCGACACCCATTTCAGCCAAATGCTTAGCAACCAAGCTATTCATTTCACCTGCAGCAACAACCATTACGGTAAGCTTTTCAGGCTTACTAAAAACTTGTAAAGCAAGTTGTGCAACAGCATACCCCATCGAAACAGCATGACTACCGACCGCTGTTTCGGAACGTACACGCTTAGCTGCATAGAAAGCGTATTCAAAAACACTATTTAATTCAGGAGAGACCGTTTGAGCTTCTTTAGACAATGCTAAAGCACTTTTAACCTGCCCTAAAATTTGCGGCTCACCAAGCATGAGAGAATCTAGACCACTCGCTACTCGCATTAAATGTGTAATCGCCTGCGTATTCTCGTAACGATAAACATGATGAATTAACTGCTTTACATCAATATTATTGGCATCGGCTAACCATTTTAGAAGGCTTTCGGCGTTTTCTGCCATGGCATAAACTTCTGTACGGTTACAGGTCGAGACGACCACCAAATCCTTTAAGTTTTGGTGGTGGCGTTGTTCGGCAAGCAAACGACTTAATCGCTCTGCATTGAAAGCAATTTGTTCGCGGAGTTCTACAGAAGCTGTTTGATGGTTGACACCCAATGCAAAGAAAGACATATCAGATCATCATTTCGCTAAATTTATGCTATTGTGCAACATCGGTGTCATAAAAAGCATTACTTTGGATCAATAAAAATTGCGTCAAATGAATAGCCGTATTAATTTTAACGGTGCTTCGATAAGACAGTATTCTACCACATTCTTGTTGTTAGGTAGCATGTCCTCGTATGTCTATGCACGTCCTGTGCAAGAGACCTATGCCGTGCATTCATTTGATCAGGCATTAGAGCAAACGATGGTCGCTGAATTTGCTCTAGCTTATGACGATATTCCAAACGCTTTGCATAATTACACAGTGCTCGCAATTAAAAGCAACTCTACATCAATTAAGCAGAGAGCTTTAGACGTTGCACTTGAATATAATGATTTACAAGCTGCTTTAAATATTGCTACTCATTGGGTAGCTCAAGAGCCTAAAGATGTACCAGCTTTATTTTATTTGTCACACATTGCTTTAAAAACGCACGAATATCAGCTTGCTGCTGAGACATTAGATAAAATTTTAAAGATAGATCCCACTGCCGATTTAGAACAAATTTTGGCTAGCATTGCTCCAGAAAATGCGCAGGATCGAGAAGTACTATTAACAGCTTTACGTTCTAGCGCAGAAAAAGACAATCCTTCTATTTTAGCACTCATCGCCAATTTAGAAGCTCAAAATGGTCAATTACAAACTGCGCTAACCAACATTAACAAAGCATTACGTCGACGTCCTAAAGTAACGAGCTTTATTTTAATGAAAGCAAACTTACTTATTGCTCTCAGCGATCAAGAAGGTGCGCTTAAATGGTATGCAAAGTCGAGTCGTAAAAATAAGAAAAATTTAGATATTCGATTAGCTGAAATCCGCTATCTCATACAAATTAACCAATCTCAGCTTGCGTTAGAAAAACTTGAAAAGATTATAGAAACCAACCCTAAAGCTGAAGAAGCCTTATTTATTGCAGGCTTAACGAGTATTGATTTAAAGCAATATGACAAAGCAGAACAATATCTTGTTGACCTACGAAACTCGGCAAAATACCAAAATGAAGCGTATTACTACTTAGCCATTAATGCAGAGCGTAAACAGCATTATGAAACTGCAAAAGCATACTATCGTTTAGTTGATGGCAGTTTATATGTGGTATCGAGACGAAATTTGATCGCAATATATGATAAACAAGAAAACTTACACGATGCTTTACGGTTCCTTACTCAAGAACGAGTAAATTATCCTCAACATGCAAGTTTCTTATATCAAGCCCAAGCTGAAATCTTAAAGAAAATGGGAAATAAAAAAGCTGCACTAAATCTATTAGATGAAGCAATTAAAAACCTACCCGACGACCCAGAACTGATTTATGCGGAAGTTTTATTACTTGATCCATATACGGATCGTGACAAGCTGGACAAAACATTAAAACAATTATTACAACTTGAGCCCAACAGCCCAACGTATCTGAATGCATATGCTTATACACTGGCACTGCAAAACCGTCGTTTAAAAGAAGCACGTCAGTATGCAGAGCAAGCATTAGAATATGCGCCTGAACAGGCCTCAATTCTTGATACGCTAGGTTATATTGCATTTTTACAGAACGATTATGAAGCTGCGGCGGAAGCCTTAGGCAAAGCCTATGAACTTAGCCATAATATAAATATTGGCGTTCGTTATGCTAAAGCTTTGTATATGCAAGGGTCACTCACGCAATTTAGCGCAGTGTTACAACAACTGAAACAAAAACATGCCAATGATCCACAATTACAACAGCTTGATGCGTTAATTTTACCTACATCTGCAAAAAAGAGTTAAATATATGAGCAAATTTGCCCAACTGTGCACAGCGATTTGTGGATCAAGTGTATTATTTCTAACCGGTTGTCAGCATTTTACTCAACCAAAACCTGCGGTTACCCAACAAGTTCAAGACGAAAAACACTTTAATTTGCAAGGTAAGATAGGAGTTCGTACACCACAGCAAACCGGTAGTGCTTTTTTTACCTGGCTTCAACAGCAAGATAATTTTGATATCGAATTAAGCGGTATTTTAGGCGTTGGAAAAACCCAAATTCAGGGTAAACCGGGCGAAGTAACTTTAAACAGCTCTAAAACAGGACTTATTAGCGCAGCCTCTCCAGAAGAACTTTTAGAACGTGCAACGGGTTGGCAAGCACCAATTACGCACTTAACGAGCTGGATTTTAGCCAAACCAGCAACGCTAAATACTCAAATTACGAAAGACGCTGCAAATCGAGTGAGCCAACTGGTTGAAGATGGCTGGACGGTTAATTTCAGTTACGATGGTGAACAAACTTTGCCGAACAAACTGGTTTTAAAGCAAGCTCTTGCTGAAGATAAAGAAAACCGTATTACAATGGTCATCCAAAACCGCTAAGTCTAATTATATAAATCTATGATTCGAGTTCCTTCCCCTGCTAAGCTCAACCTGTTTTTACATATTACAGGCCGACGTGAAAATGGTTACCATGAGCTACAAACCATTTTCCAACTGATTGATTTATATGATTGGATGACATTTACACCGACTTTGGGCGAAGAAATCAAAATCGATGGGTTAAGTGAAGTTCGAGCTGAAGAAAACTTGATTTATCGGGCAGCTCAAATACTAAAACCACATGCGAAAAAATTTTGTGGCTTGCACATCAAAATTGAAAAAAATATTCCAATGGGCGCGGGTCTAGGCGGCGGTTCATCTAATGCCGCCACAACGCTTATTGTGTTAAATCAATTATGGGAATGTGGCCTAGAGCAAGAACAACTTGCGGACTACGGTGTTAAGCTCGGTGCTGATGTTCCAATTTTTATTTACGGTAAAAATGCATGGGCTGAAGGCATCGGTGAACATTTATCATTCATAGACTTAGATCAAAAACAGTTCATTATTTTAAAACCTGATTGTTTTATCAGCACTCAATTGCTTTTTTCACAAAAAACATTGACAAGAGACTCTAAGACCACTAAATTTTGCGCCTATCAGTTAGAACCTTCTAATTTTGGAAATAACTTTGAGCCACTGGCTCGGCAGTTATACCCTGAAGTAGAAGAAGCAATGCAATATTTAGATCAATTTGGTCAAGCAAAGCTTACAGGTACAGGTGCTTGTGTTTTTATTGAAGTAACGAATGAAATGAATATTGATGAAATTCTTAAGCATTCACCATGTAAATCTTACTTGGTAAATAGTTTAAAAGAATCTCCTCTTAGTCATTTTAAGGTTACACGTTAGGGGCGTCGCCAAGTGGTAAGGCACCGGGTTTTGATCTCGGCATCCGTTGGTTCGAATCCAGCCGCCCCTGCCAACCTCACCTGTAATGATGATTATATTAGGGGCGTCGCCAAGTGGTAAGGCACCGGGTTTTGATCTCGGCATCCGTTGGTTCGAATCCAGCCGCCCCTGCC